>NZ_CAWNSE010000011.1:0-71443 GCF_963876935.1 Escherichia sp. MOD1-EC4550 | reverse complement strand
GGATTAAGTGTTGTTGAGGTGGCAGATATAACGGCGAACCGCCGGGCAGACGATTCGGGGCAGTGGATGTATCTGGACGGTCAGGTGAGGAAACGCGAGTATTCGTCAGAGGAAGTCAACAGACAGACAGAGCAACGCAAGGCCACGCTGCTCAGTGAAGCAGATACCATCATCCGGCTTCTGGAGCGGTCGGTAAGGCTGAATATGGCCACGGAAGAAGAGCGAACCCGGCTGTCGGCCTGGGAGCGTTACAGCGTCCTGCTCAGCCGGGTGGATTCAGCGAACCCGGAATGGCCACAAAAGCCAGAGCAGTAAATACCGGAGAAGAGGATTTTACGTTAATCAGTAATTACAGGCAGAGATGATAAAAGCCGCGGAACATTGTATGCAGGAATGTACCGCGGCTGACTGATGTGCGTTCAATAGCGTAAATTTGAAGGTATGTCAGTCGGAACTTATAAAATTTAGAGGCTACAAATTGTAGGACAGTTTTAGAGTTGTTTCTGTGGCAAAAATGGGACAAAAGGCCGCAAAAGGGGCAAAAATGGGGCAATAAAAATGTAGATTATTGTGCTTTATTGTAGTTGTTAATCCTGCCTAATATCTTGAAAAACATAAAAATGATTGTTCGTCAGATAGTTGTGGTTTTTACTCTGACTTGTTCAGATTGTATTGTTCTTTCTTACTAATTTCTTGATTTTGCGACATTTAAAAGCGACTCAATTCGTTATATGGCATCAGAAGAGTATGCGTAATGCCGGAACGCCCAGCATAAGAAATCTGATATAAAAACTGTGGCGTGTATGGTACGGATTAGAGGGGAAAATGTCAGCACATTTGCGAAATGAATCAAAAAGCCCGCAGCAATGTGCGGGCGTTAGTGTCAGCGCACAACCAGCACGGAGCACTCTGCGTGACGCACTACAGCTGCGGCGTTAGAACCGAGCAGATAAGTGGTGATATCCGGTCGATGGGAAGCAATGATGATCATATGAGCGGGGATCTTCTTCGCCAATTCCAGAATGCGGTCTTTGGGCGAGCCTTCCTCAACATGGACATGCACTCTGTCGGTTGGCAGTTTAAATTTTTTAATGATCTCTTCCAGTTGCGATTTGGCTTCCGCTTTCAGGTCATCCATTGCCGGTAATTCTGCGGAATACGCTAAACCCAGAGAGGCATAGTAGGGCAGTGAAGGTATTACCGTCAGGAAATGAACCTCTGCATCATCAATCTTTGCCTCTGCCTCAACGTGACTAATCACGCGTTGAGTTAATTCTGAATCGGAAATATCGATAGGGACAAGAATCGTTCTGTTCATAAAACCTCCTGTTTTAGTATCCGCATAAAGTGTAACGCCAGATGACACTTTTTGTGTAATGACGGAGTTCACATTTTTAATTTAGATCAAAGGAGGAAGAATAAGCAGAAAAAGCCCGCCATAACAGCGGGCAGGAGGATTTAGAACTGATAAACCAGACCTAAAGCGACAATATCATCGGTAGAGATGCCGTTGGCAGCGTAGAAGCTGTCATCTTCATCCAACAGGTTGATTTTATAGTCAACGTAGGTGGACATATTTTTATTGAAATAGTAAGTCGCGCCAACATCGGCGTATTTAACCAGATCTTTATCATCAACACCTGCCGGGTTGTCTGCACCACCGGCAGCGTGCAGGTCACGGCCTTTAGACATCAGGAAAGAGACTGCCGGACGCAGACCAAAATCAAACTGGTACTGTGCAGTGACTTCAAAGTTCTGGGTTTTGTTTGCAACAGCATAATCGCTGTCGCCAAACGGGGTCATATTACGCGTTTCTGAATACATGGTTGCCAGGTAAATATTGTTAGCATCGTATTTTAGCCCAGCAGTCCACGCGTCTGCTTTATCACCACCAGCCGCAGTATGGTTAACCTGGTCATTGGTGCGGTCAGAAGAGGTGTATGCCGCACCAGCGCTAAAGCCCATGCCTAAATCATATGTTGTGGAAAGACCCCAGCCGTCACCGTTTTCATGGCGAACATCACGTCCGTTGTTGGTGCCTTCCTGACCATTACTGGCTCCTTCGTTGTTACCTTGATACTGCACCGCGAAGTTCAGACCATTTACCAGACCGAAGAAATCAGTGTTACGATAAGTCGCGACGCCATTGGCACGACCAGTCATAAAGTTGTCTGCATTGGTATAAGAGTCACCGCCAAATTCAGGCAGCATATCGGTCCAGCCTTCGATGTCGTACATTACGCCATAATTACGTCCGTAATCGAAAGAACCGTAATCTGCAAATTTCAGTCCGGCAAATGCCAGACGGGTCCATGACTGGTTTTTTGAAGATTCAGTGTTGTTTGCCTGAATATTGTATTCCCATTGACCGTAGCCAGTAAGTTGATCGTTAATTTGGGTTTCGCCTTTAAAACCCAGACGCGCATAGCTCTGGTCGCCATCTTTCGCTGAATTATCAGAAAAATAATGCAGGCCATCAACTTTGCCATACAGATCTAATTTGTTGCCGTCTTTATTATAAACTTCGGCTGCATGTGCAGCACCTGCGGCGAGCAGGGCAGGAATTAAAAGTGCCAGTACTTTGCTTTTCATTGAATAAATCCTTTAGTTATTTTATTTGCCTTTTATCCCCATTTCGGGGAATGAAAACATCCTAAAGGAGAAGTTCAGTTAGCCGATAAATATCATTTGTTACGCCTTAAGTAAAACCTTAATCAAATAATTCCTCTGAAATGATAATAAGTCTGGTGAATGTATCGAAGATAATACATACAAAATAAAAATTATACTTTTAATTTGCTATACGTTATTCTGCGCGGGTTATATGCCTTTATTGTCACAGATTTTATTTTCTGTTGGGCCATTGCATTGCCACTGATTTTCCAACATATAAGAAGACAAGCCCGAACAGTCGTTCGGGCTTTTTTTTAGAATTGGATAATCCTTATCCAGAGCATTTAATCGGTGTTGCTTTTTTCCGCTTTTCCGGCCATTTGTGCCAGGAAGTCATAGCGTTTTTGCAAATCAGCTGCGGCATCTTTCCATAACTGTTCTGCCACTTCTGGCTGCTGCGAATTCAGACGACGGAAACGCTGCTCGTGAAGTAACGTTTCTTCCAGTGCTTCTGACGGCGGGCGTGAATCCAGCGCCAGCAGCAGTTTGCCTTCATCGGCACGACGCGGATCAAAGCGATATAGCGGCCAGAAGCCGGTAGCAGTGAGTTGGCGCATCTGGTCGTGACTGAGTGCCAGATCGTAACCATGCTCTTCACACGGGCTATAAGCGATGATCAGCGATGGCCCCGGATACGCTTCCGCTTCCTGAATCGCTTTCACTGTCTGGTTGAGCTGCGCGCCGAGAGAAATCTGCGCCACATAAACATGACCGTACATCATCATACTGACGCCAAGATCTTTACGCGCTTTACGTTTGCCGTGCTCGCCAAATTTAGTTACTGCACCCAGCGGTGTCGCTTTCGACGCCTGACCACCGGTGTTGGAATAGCATTGCGTATCCAGCACCAGAATGTTGACGTTTTCCGTCAGACTCAATACATGATCCAGACCGCCAAAGCCGATATCGTAAGCCCAGCCATCGCCACCAATCAGCCAGATTGATTTTTCCACCAGTGCATCTGCATCACGTAGCAGTTCATGTGCTTCGGCAACATCGTTGAGTTGCTGGCGTAAAGCTGCGACCTGTTCACGACGAACCTCTGGCGTGGCGTCTGATTTCAACGCAGCCAGTAATTCCGCCGGGATTTTATCGGCAAATTGATCCAGCAGACGCAGCACGCGGACACGGTGTTGATCGACCGTAAGGCGGAAACCAAGGCCGAATTCGGCGTTATCTTCAAACAGCGAGTTCGCCCATGCCGGTCCACGACCGTTGGCATCAGTGGTATATGGTGTGGAGGGCAGGTTACCACCATAAATTGAAGAACAACCCGTAGCGTTAGCGATCAACATCCGATCGCCATAGAGCTGAGTCAGCAATTTAATATACGGCGTCTCGCCACAACCAGAGCAAGCACCTGAATATTCAAACAGCGGTGTAATCAGTTGCGATGTACGAATATCAATACGTTCCAGTTTGCTGCGATCGATTTCTGGTAAATTCAGGAAGAAGTCGTAATTGATTTTCTCTTCTTCGACATGTTCCAGGCGCGACATCATATTGATGGCTTTAATCTCTGGATCCTGACGGTCTTTCGCCGGGCAAACTTCGACGCACAGGTTACAGCCGGTGCAATCTTCCGGAGCTACCTGCAAGACATATTTCTGCCCGCGCATATCACGCGATTTTACATCCAGCGAATGCAGGCTGGCAGGGGCATTTTCCATTGCTTCAGGCGGCACCACTTTGGCGCGAATAGCTGAGTGTGGGCAAGCGGCGACGCAGTGGTTACATTGGGTACAGAGTTCCTCTTTCCAGATGGGGATCTCTTCGGCAATATTGCGTTTTTCCCAGCGCGTGGTGCCCATCGGCCAGGTGCCATCTGGTGGCAGCGCCGAAACAGGGAGAGCATCGCCAAGCCCAGCGAGCATTGCAGCGGTAACGGTTTTCACGAAATCAGGAGCAGCATCGGAAACCACAGGCGGTCGATTGGCGCTGTGCGGATTAACCGGCTGCAGCGGAACTTCTTCTACAGATTCACGCGCCAGTGCCAGAGCCTGCCAGTTGCGTTCCACCAGATCCTGGCCTTTGCTGCTGTAGCTTTTGGCAATCGCACCCTGCAATTCGGCCAGGGCGCTGTCGCCAGGCAGAATTTGCGTCAGATGGAAAAATGCCATCTGCATGACGGTATTAATACGGGCCGCCAGGCCACATTCACGGGCGATTTTCGCCGCGTTAATCACATAGAAGTGCGCTTTTTTCTGGTTTAACACGGCCTGAACTTCCTGCGGCAAGCGCGACCATACTTCATCTGCGCTGTACGGCGTGTTGAGCAGGAAAATGCCGCCAGGTTTCAAACGTTCAGCCATCTGATATTTATCGATAAACTGCAACTGGTGGCAGCCAACAAAATCAGCCTGGGAAATGAGATAAGCGGAACGAATCGGCTGCTCGCTCACGCGGAGGTGAGAAACCGTCAGGCCGCCCGCCTTTTTGGAGTCGTAAACAAAATAGCCCTGTGCGTACCACGGCGTGGAATTACCGATAATCTTGATATTGTTTTTGGTCGCGGAAACGCTGCCATCACTACCAAGACCATAAAACAAGGCTTCCAGTTTCGCCGAGTTTGGCAGGGTGTTTTCCGGCAACGGCAGTGACAGATTGGTCACATCATCGTAAATACCAACCGTAAAGCGCGCTTTCGGTTTAGCCGCGTTGAGCTCGGCAAATACCGCCAGTACACAGTCCGGGCCAAATTCTTTGGATGAAAGACCATAGCGCCCACCAATGACACGGGGCAGGGTTTCACGCTCGCCATTATTAAAGGCTTCTGCCAGTGCGGTCATCACATCCAGGTACAGGGGTTCCGCTTGCGCACCTGGCTCTTTGGTGCGATCCAGCACCGCCACTGTCCGAACAGAGTCCGGCAACGCTTGCAGTAAGTGTTTGGCGGAGAAGGGACGGTACAGGCGAACTTTCAGCACGCCGACTTTTTCGCCACGGGTTAGCAATTCATCAACCACTTCTTCACAGGTGCCAATGGCAGAGCCCATCAGGATAATCACCCGTTCCGCTTGTGGATGCCCGTAATACTCAAACGGCTGATACTGGCGACCTGTCGCGGCAGCGAAATCATTCATCGCCTGTTCAACATGGTCATAGACTGCGTTGTACCATGGGTTGGTGGCTTCGCGAGACTGGAAATAAGTGTCAGGATTGGCGGACGTACCGCGGATCACCGGATGTTCCGGGTTGAGTGCACGGGCGCGATGAGCATCAATTTCTGCCTGCGGCATCAGTTCAAGAATAGTGTCATCGGCCAGCGGGACAATTTTATTGATCTCGTGGGAGGTGCGGAAACCATCAAAGAAATGAATAAATGGCACGCGACTTTTCAGCGTCGCAATGTGCGAAATGAGAGCAAAGTCTTGCGCCTCCTGGACGTTTGCTGCACACAACATCGCGCAACCCGTCTGGCGCACTGCCATGACGTCGGAATGATCGCCAAAAATAGAGAGTGCATGTGTGGCAACGGTACGAGCCGCTACATGCAGGACAAATGGCGTCAGTTGGCCTGCCAGTTTGTACAGCGTCGGGATCATCAGCAGCAAACCCTGCGATGACGTAAACGATGTTGAAAGGGCACCCGTCTGCAAAGCGCCATGCACGGTAGCGATAGCACCCGCTTCCGACTGCATTTCAACCACGCGTGGTGTGTCTCCCCAAACGTTTTTCAAGCCGTTTCCGGCCCATGCATCAGCCTGTTCTGCCATCGTGGAACTGGGGGTAATAGGGTAGATGGCGATAACTTCACTGGTGCGAAACGCCACCGAAGCAACCGCGCCATTACCGTCAATAGTAATCATATGACACCCTTACATTGCGCAAATGAGGGGCGCACGAAATTGCTGCGCGCCCAGTAGTTATCTTTCAATTTTAGCAAATGGCTTTCTGCTGCATTTTCGCTTTTGTGTCCCCCACATCAGCGTAATGAATGTTTTGATCAAACAGAGGGCAAAAAAATAGCCATAAAAAAGTAAAAATGCGGGGCAACGCGCAGGACAGCTCTCGACGCCGCCCTCTGTGCTGCCTATTATTTATGGCGGTGTCGTTTGGCTTGAAGATCAGAGGAAGAAAAGATGCGAGCAGCGTTTTGGGTAGGGTGTGCCGCTTTATTATTGTCGGCGTGTAGTAGTGAACCTGTTCAGCAGGCGACTGCGGCGCACGTAGCGCCCGGTTTAAAAGCGTCAATGTCCAGTAGTGGAGAAGCAAATTGTGCAATGATTGGCGGTTCGCTTTCTGTTGCCCGTCAACTGGATGGTACGGCGATTGGGATGTGTGCATTACCCAACGGCAAACGCTGTAGCGAACAGTCACTTGCCGCCGGGAGCTGTGGCAGCTATTAATTCATTAAATCCGCCAGCTTATAGGTTAATGTCTGTTTCGCGGTCGCCAGCGTTAACTGGTTCGCGGTCAGATCCACTTGCGCACCTTCTTTCAGCATTTCGCTAATGGTGTTATCGAGTTCATTAAGCTGCGGGTTAGCGCACATCATACGGGTCATTGCCAGCCCTTTGGCTGTCAGTTCACCATTAGACAGTTTGCCTTCACCGCTAAAGCGGTTACACATGCTGCCGGAAATCATCATCTTTTCTCCAAAGCTGATTTCTGGCGGATTTTTATCGCTGGTCACGGGCTTACCGTTTACGCTTTCCAGCACAAAGCGATGATGCTGTAGCTGTTCTGGGGTTACAGCAATTTTGTCATTACTTACACATCCCGCCATCAGCAGGCTTAGCGCAACGAGCGCGGCTACTTTCTTCATTGTGGTTCTCAATTACAGTTTCTGACTCAGGACTATTTTAAGAATAGAGGATGAAAGGTCTTTGGGGATTATCTGAATAAGCTCCCCTGGAATGCAGGGGAGCGGCAAGATTAAACCAGTTCGTTCGGGCAGGTTTCGCCTTTTTCAAGATTGCTTAAGTTTTGCAGCGTAGTCTGAGAAATACTGGTCAGCGCTTCTGCTGTCAGGAATGCCTGATGCCCGGTAAACAGCACGTTGTGGCAGGCAGACAGACGACGGAATACGTCATCCTGGATTACGTCGTTGGATTTATCTTCAAAGAACAGATCGCGTTCGTTTTCATACACGTCCATACCCAACGAACCAATTTTCTGATTTTTCAGCGCTTCAATTGCCGCCTGAGAATCAATCAATGCACCGCGACTGGTATTGACGATCATCACGCCATTTTTCATCTGATCGAAGGCGGCTTCGTTCAACAGATGGTAGTTTTCCGGTGTCAGCGGGCAGTGCAGAGAGATAACGTCTGATTCAGAGAACAGGGTTGGCAGATCGACATACTCCACACCGAGTTCCAGCGCCGCCGCACTTGGATACGGATCGAACGCCAGCAGACGCATACCAAAACCTTTGAGAATGCGCAGCATCGCCACACCGATTTTACCAGTACCGATAACGCCTGCCGTTTTGCCATACATGGTAAAGCCGGTCAGACCTTCCAGAGAGAAGTTGGCGTCACGCGTACGCTGATATGCGCGATGGATACGGCGGTTCAGCGTCATCATCATACCGATGGCGTGTTCAGCAACAGCTTCTGGATCATAGGCTGGAACACGGACTACTTTCAGCCCCAGTTCTTTTGCTGCGTCAAGGTCGACGTTATTGAAACCGGCACAGCGCAGGGCGATATATTTAACGCCGTGCTTTTTCAGTTCTTCCAGCACCGGGCGGCTGCCGTCATCGTTTACGAAAATACATACCGCTTCGCAGCCATTGGCCGTTTTAGCGGTTTTTTCCGTCAGCAGAAAGTCAAAAAATTCCAGCTCAAAGCCAAAGGACTCGTTCACCTGTTGCAGGTACTTCTTGTCGTACTGTTTTGTGCTATAAACGGCGAGTTTCATAAGACTTTCTCCAGTGATGTTGAATCACATTTAAGCTACTAAAAATATTTTACAAAATTTCAAATATAATTGAAAGCTATGGCGATATTGAAAAATTCATCAACAACTATGCTTAGTGTAGGCGCAACCTTCAACTGAACGGTTAAACATGCCACAATACCCGTATTGAATGCTTAATTTTTCGCTAAATCAGGATATTAACTACCCATGTTGGGTAAATATAAAGCCGTTCTCGCGCTGTTATTACTGATTATTCTTGTGCCGTTGACGCTACTGATGACGCTCGGGTTGTGGGTTCCCACGCTGGCGGGCATCTGGCTACCGCTCGGCACACGTATTGCTTTAGATGAAAGCCCACGCATTACGCGTAAAGGTTTAATCATTCCCGATCTCCGTTATCTGGTAGGAGATTGTCAGCTTGCACATATCACAAACGCCAGCCTTTCTCATCCCAGCCGCTGGTTATTGAACGTCGGCACGGTAGAACTTGATTCTGCTTGTCTGGCGAAATTGCCGCAGACGGAGCAATCGCCAGCCGCTCCAAAAACCCTCGCGCAGTGGCAGGCCATGTTGCCTAACACCTGGATCAATATCGATAAACTGATTTTTTCTCCCTGGCAGGAATGGCAGGGAAAACTCTCTCTCGCATTAAACTCCGATATCCAGCAACTGCGTTATCAGGGCGAAAAAGTTAAATTTCAAGGCCAGCTGAAAGGGCAACAACTTACAGTCAGCGAACTGGATGTCGCTGCGTTTGAAAATCAGCCGCCGGTTAAACTGGTGGGGGAATTTACTATGCCGCTAGTGCCGGATGGACTTCCTGTAAGGGGTCATGCTACTGCGACGTTAAACTTGCCGCAGGAGCCTTCACTGGTGGATGCCGAGCTGGACTGGCAGGAAAATAGCGGGCAATTGATTGTGCTGGCACGGGATAACGGCGATCCGTTGCTCGATCTGCCGTGGCAAATTACTCGCCAACAATTGACCGTAAGCGATGGTCGCTGGAGCTGGCCGTATGCAGGTTTTCCTTTGAGTGGACGACTGGGTGTCAAAGTCGACAACTGGCAGGCAGGGCTTGAGAACGCTCTGGTCAGCGGACGACTGAGTGTGCTGACCCAGGGGCAAGCGGGTAAAGGCAACGCGGTGCTTAATTTTGGCCCAGGAAAATTAAGCATGGATAACAGCCAGCTGCCTATGCAACTGACCGGTGAAGCGAAACAGGCGGACCTCATTTTATATGCCCGTTTACCTGCGCAGCTAAGCGGAAGTCTGACTGACCCAACGCTGGCCTTTGAGCCAGGCGCGTTATTACGTTCGAAGGGAAGAGTCATCGATTCGCTGGACATCGATGAAATCCGCTGGCCTTTAGCGGGTGTAAAAGTCACCCAGCGTGGCGTTGACGGGCGTTTGCAGGCCATTTTGCAGGCGCACGAAAATGAACTGGGCGATTTCGTGCTGCATATGGATGGTCTGGCGAATGATTTTCTGCCCGACGCTGGCCGCTGGCAGTGGCGTTACTGGGGCAAGGGCAGTTTTACCCCAATGCACGCCAGTTGGGATGTCGCAGGAAAAGGTGAGTGGCGTGACAGCACGATTACGCTGACCGATCTCTCCACCGGCTTTGACAAATTGCAATACGGGACAATGACGGTAGAAAAGCCGCGATTAATTCTCGACAAGCCCGTCGTCTGGGTACGTGATGTGCAGAATCCTTCGTTCAGCGGCGCGCTGTCACTGGACGCCGGGCAAACGCTGTTCACGGGTGGCAGTGTGTTACCGCCATCAACCTTAAAATTTAGCGTCGATGGACGCGATCCGACGTATTTCCTCTTTAAAGGCGATTTACATGCTGGTGAGATTGGCCCGGTTCGGGTAAATGGTCGCTGGGACGGTATTCGTCTGCGCGGTAACGCCTGGTGGCCTAAACAATCACTGACCGTATTCCAGCCGCTGGTGCCACCCGACTGGAAGATGAACTTACGCGATGGCGAACTATATGCCCAGGTCGCATTTTCTGCTGCGCCTGAACAAGGATTCCGCGCGGGAGGGCACGGTGTGTTGAAAGGCGGTAGTGCCTGGATGCCAGATAATCAGGTTAACGGTGTCGATTTTGTCCTGCCTTTCCGTTTTGCCGATGGAGCCTGGCATCTGGGGACTCGCGGCCCCGTTACGTTGCGAATTGCCGAAGTGATTAATCTGGTGACAGCGAAAAATATTACGGCTGACTTGCAAGGGCGTTATCCGTGGAGTGAAGACGAACCATTGTTGTTGACCGATGTTAGCGTCGATGTGTTAGGCGGTAACGTGCTGATGAAACAATTACGCATGCCGCAACATGACCCGGCGCTGTTGCGGCTGAATAACCTCTCATCCAGCGAACTGGTTAGCGCCGTCAATCCGAAACAATTCGCCATGTCCGGGGCATTTAGTGGGGCATTGCCTTTATGGCTGAACAATGAAAAATGGATAGTTAAAGACGGCTGGCTGGCAAATAGCGGACCAATGACCTTGCGGCTGGATAAAGACACCGCAGATGCGGTGGTGAAAGACAATATGACCGCGGGTTCTGCGATTAACTGGTTGCGCTATATGGAAATTAGCCGTTCATCGACAAAAATTAATTTAGATAATCTCGGTGTGTTAACCATGCAGGCCAATATTACAGGTACCAGTCGCGTCGACGGTAAAAGTGGTACGGTAAACCTTAATTACCATCATGAAGAGAATATTTTTACCCTGTGGCGCAGTTTACGTTTTGGCGATAATCTCCAGGCATGGTTGGAGCAGAACGCGCGTCTGCCGGAAAATGGCTGTCCGCAAGGAAAAGGGTGTGAGGAAAAACAATGAAAATTTTACTGGCTGCGTTGACGTCATCTTTTATGCTGGTTGGCTGTACGCCTCGCATTGAAGTCGCTGCACCTAAGGAACCGATCACTATCAATATGAACGTTAAAATTGAGCATGAGATCATCATTAAGGCAGACAAAGATGTCGAAGATTTACTCAAAACCCGTAGCGATCTTTTCTGAGGGGATGATGAAGAAAACATTACTTCTTTGTGCGTTTCTTGTTGGGCTGGTAAGCAGCAATGTAATGGCATTAACACTGGACGAGGCCAGAACTCAGGGGCGGGTAGGTGAAACATTTAACGGTTATTTGGTTGCGTTGAAAACGGATGCTGAAACAGAGAAATTAGTAACCGAGATTAATGCCGCACGTAAAGTGAGTTATCAACAACTGGCAAAGCAAAATAATGTATCGGTAGATGATATCGCGAAGCTTGCCGGACAAAAGCTTGTAGCTCGGGCCAAACCGGGGGAATATGTGCAGGGAATTAACGGGAAATGGTTGCAAAAATAAGCACTATGCAACAGCGATATTTCAATGATTTAATTTAAAGGCTGTATAGATATTTTATGGGTGTCCTATTTTTCCAATGCCATCATGAATATCATCATCAACCTCAAAATTAAGGGTTTTTATAGTCAACCCAAATATGGACGGCATCGCTCATTTAAGTGAAGTTACGAGGTTTATGGGATTGCTTGTAACACCACATTGTTTTTAGCATCTTGCAAGCCTCATCTTCTGTCAACGCCTGGTAAACCTGTCAGGGGCAGTCAACAACAAACCGCAGTAGATAACCTCCAGATTTTCAGTGGGTTGATTAAATGGAACATGGTTGAAATGTTAATATTTTCACGATGAATGAATTTCCGGAGTGGTCAGTAATATGAATCAGCTACCCAATTTGACGCTGACATTGCTTTTTGTCTGATTATTGTTAGAGGATGTGTAATAATGCAACAAATAGCCTAAGTAATCGAATAATTTGTTTTTTATGTGTCTGCATTGAGGTTTCGAAATACTAATTAAGTTGAATATTCTGGGATTGCTAAATAAAATTTCAAGAGCAGACATTAAATCATGACACAGCCTGTGGCTATTTCTTATCTGTTACTCATATTTTATTATTTGAAATGTCATTCATTGAAAAGGATTTCTCATGCAAAAGAAAACGTTATTATCAGCGTGTATCGCTATAGCGTTAAGTGGCCAAAGCTGGGGGGCGGAAATAACAGAAGGCGAGAGTGCAGACAGTATGCGCAGAAGCTCTCAAATGACATGTCAGTCAGAAGGGCACGCCCGACCGTCAACGAAGTTGAAAACAGTGCCAGAAAAATGTGCTGTTGTTACAAATAATGGTTTCAGCTCGTTACTGGCATTAGGTGCCACGGCGGTACTGACAACACTCGCAGTGATTGAATTGTCTCATGACAATGATCATTCTGCTCACTCTTTTTTTTCCCAGCCCATACCGCCAGATGATAATGGCCCTCTACCGCCACCCCTTCCCAGTGATGAAGATTCAGATATACCTGTAAAGCCAGATAACGCCGATGATGTTACCCCCCCAGATAAAGGCGGTGATGTTACTCCACCCGACAATAGCGATGATGATGTTGACCCCCCGAGAACAGAACCCGTTGTCTTTGATAACAATGTGACATGGGACAAGGACGCGCAAACCTTGAAGATTCGCGGGGCGACGTTCACTTATACCCAAAATGAAGATGGTAGCTACACGCTGACGGCAAAAGATGGCCGAAAAACCATTGTGACTGAGTGGGAAAACCATGAAGAGACTCATACCGCCATCTTTAGTGGAGTGAGTACCACTGGTGATACGGAATGGCGCTATGATGACGAAGGTAAACTCCACGTCACACAGTTAGCCAGCGTCGTGTCTGATGGAACAACGGGCAGAATAATTACCGTTAATGATGCAATTATCACTGACCAGGGCGGCAACACGGCCCTGAATGGCGGTACAGTGATGATGATTAATGGTGACAATATTGCGCTGACAAACGAGGGTAAAACAGAGGCTGTCGGTGAAGATTCGGTGGTCGGTATCCTGACCGGCGATAATATAACCATTAATAATAACGGTGAGACGGTTGTCGATGGTGGCACGGCGGTTATCGTCAATGGCGATCGTACAATCTTAAATAACACCGGCGACTCCACTGTCATTAATGGTGGAACAGGGGCCCTTATTATCGGTAATGATGTCAGGACCGATAATAAAGGCCATATGACGGTTGATGGGCAAAATTCAACGGGCAGCAAAATCGTTGGTAATAATGCGACGGTTAAACAGGAAGGGGATTTATACGTTAGCAATGCTGCACGGGGTATTGATGTTGAGGGCAATGGCGCAGTCGTCAGCAACAAAGGCAATATAACGGTGGTTGATGAAAAATCGACCGGCGTTTCTCTTAGCGGCGATGCGTCGACGTTTATTAATATGGGGGATATATCTGTTAGTAATGGCAGTTCAGAGGCCAATGCGACAGGGATTCTGATTGAGGGCAATCATTCTACCCTTATCAATGTGGGTGACATTATTTCGAATAATTTCAGTACCGGGATTCGCGTCGCTGGAGATGACGGTCAGATTTCTCTGGCTGGCCGTATGGATGTAGGGAATTATTCAACCGGTCTGGATGTATCTGGAAATAATAACGCCATGAAGCTGGCGACGAATGAGCTTAATGTGACCGGCAATATGGCTACCGGAGTAAATATTTCGGGTGATGGTAATAATATCGACATTACCGGAAATATTCTGGTGGATAAAGATCAGACGGCTGATAATGCAGCAGAGCACTTTTTCGACCCTTCCGTGGGCATTCGTGTTTCGGGTAACAGTAATGACCTGATGCTTGATGGTCAGTTAACCTTGAAGGTTGATAGCGAACTTGCGCAACACGCCTATGGTAATTTCAGTGGTAGTCAGGAAAACATCAGTGGGTTGGTGGTTTCAGGGGATGATAATAGCGTTACCTTACGGGGTGGTATTCAACTGATTGGTGAAGCATCGTCCATGACGGACGGTTCAGCCCCTGCCGCCAGTCGTACGGGCTATGGTGATATTCCGCTCATTCAGATTGATGGTCATTCGTCGGTTTATCTGGGGGGAGACTCCGTAATCAGCGGTGAATTTCCTGTGGGCTATACCGATATTATTCAGACAAGCAATAATGCCTTTCTTGAAATCACGGATGATGCGACCTTCAGTATGAAGGACATTGATGTTTATGCGCATTATAACAATTCGACATCAGCAATACTTAGCGCCAGTTCAGGATCGCAAGTCATCAATAACGGGTTTGTTGAACTCTGGAATATTGGGTTTGCCGAAATATCGGGTACGGGATCCGTTGCGACGAATAACGGCACTGTTTTACTTGAACAATATGATTACTCATCCGCAATCGATGTATCGCCGGAATCCTCCAGTAGGGCCTTTTTTAGCTACGTAGGCGGAACTGCGGTGAATAACGGTACCATCACGGCTAAAGTGATGGAACAGTATAGCGTTTTGAATATGTTCAATGCTTTGTCATTGAGCGACCCCTCAGTTTTTAATAATAGCGCTATTAGTATGACGGGCATGACTGCTCAGGATGATGGTTCAGCACTGAATGGTGCGAATGGCGTAATTGATATGTATGGCCGGGGTAATGTCGGCATGCTGGCGATTAATAATTCAACTGTAAATAATGCGGGCCAGATTACCCTGGATACGCTCTGGGTAGATGAAAACGACACCACTACCTTACGCAACGATATCGGCAGCGGCAATGCGAGAAAGTATGGTGTCGGCATGGCGGTAGGAACGGACAGTTATGATGGGGCAAGGAAAAATGCCACCGCGTTTAATCAGCAGCCAGGCACGATCACTATCTACAATGCCGGGGCCGGGATGGCGGCATACGGTACCGATAACACCGTGGTTAATCAGGGTACCATCAACCTCGAGAAGAATGAGAACTTTGATGACAGCCTGGGGGCGAATAAACTCGTCGGTATGGCAGTTTATAATGGCGGTACCGCAGTTAATGACCAGACAGGCATCATCAATATCAATGCTGAAAACGGGCAGGCGTTCTATAACGATGGCACCGGGACTATTGTTAACTACGGAACTATCTGTACTTTTGGTATATGCCAGGATCAAAACGCCTATAACCCGACTGATGGGTTTGTTTCATTAAGCTGGAGAAACGGCGATATCATTACGGTCGAGGGGGAAACGCTTAACCTGTCTTCATATGGCGGTACTACTGATATCACGGCAACAGCCGAAACCCTGGTAACCAACGCGGGTACGGTTACCGGGGGTCCTGTCACCGTGGCTGACTTTGGTCATCTGGTCAATGAAACCACGGGCAGTATAAACGAGGTTGATATTGCAACGGGTGGGGAATACACCAACCAGGGCACGACAAAAACCGTTTCTGTGGATGGCGGCGTGTTTACTAACGAAGGTGTAGTGACCGGGCAGGTAGGTACAACCGTTGCGGGTTCTGTTATCAACAACTCCGGCACTATCAACACTGTTGAACAATGGGCCAGTACATTTTATAACGCCGGGACGGTAACCGCCTGGAAAGGGGCCTCAGCTTCTGCCGTGATGAATAACGAAGCGGATGGAACGGTCAATAAAGTGAATTTTTCTGCCGCAGCCACCTTCAATAACGCAGGAACGGTTCACAGTGGTTCGGTTGATAAAAACGCGACCTTTAATAACCTGGTCGGTGGTGTTGTCGATCTTCTTGATAACGGACTTTGGGCTGGGCATTTCAACAACTGGGGTACAGTGAATGGTGATGCTGATATCGCTACCGGCGGTAATGGGCATACGTTGTATAACGGTACGACAGGTGTGATTAACGGCCAGGTTACGACGTCAAATAATAACGCCGGTAGCCGGGCAATTAACGATGGCACTATCAATATTGATAAAAATAATACCATCGCCATGAATGCGCACGGCAGCGCAAAAATGGTTAACAATGGCACCATCAATGTCGGCAGCGAAGGCACGACACAAACAGGCATGATTGGGATGCAATTAGCATCGGACGCCAAAGCGGATGGTGTGGTTGAAAACAACGGTACGATTAATATCTACGCCAATAACTCCTGGGCTTTCAGCAAGCTCGGGAGCAATGGTCACATTGTTAACAACGGCACTGTTTATATTGACGACAGCGTGAATGGTTCCGGATTGATTAAACAATCTGGCACGGCGATAGAGGGCAGTGGCGAAGGGGGAGACGGTACGGAAGTACACTATGTCGACTTTACCGCGCCGGAAGAACCCACCATTACGCCATACGACGGCAGCCATTCTTCTTCCGTTAGCCGTAACGATGGCATGAACAACCTCAATGGTTACGTGGTGGGAACGAACGCCGACGGTAGCGCCGGTAAGCTGATGGTCAACAACGCCAGTATGAAAGGCGTGGAGATCAACACCGCTTTTGCGGCGGGAACGGCGGACAAAACCGTCAGCTTTGATGATGTGGTGCAAGGCAGCAACCTGACCGATGCGCAAGCGATCACTTCGACATCTGTTGTCTGGCAGGCGACAGGCAGTACCGACGCCAGCGGCAACGTTGACGTGACCATGAGCAAAAAAGCCTACACCGATGTGGCGACGGATGCCTCAGTGAATGACGTGGCAAAAGCGCTGGATGCGGGTTACACCAACAACGAGCTGTATACCAGTCTGAACGTTGGCACCACTGCAGAGCTGAACAGCGCGCTGAAACAAGTCAGCGGGAGCCAGGCTACCACGGTATTACGTGAGGCCCGCGTGTTGAGTAACCGCTTCAGCATGTTGGCGGACGCTGCACCGAAGATGGGCAACGGTCTGGCATTTAACGTGGTGGCGAAAGGCGATCCGCGTGCAGAGCTGGGGAATAATACCGAGTACGACATGCTGGCGCTGCGCAAAACCCTCGACCTGAGCGAAAACCAGACCATGAGCCTGGAGTACGGTATCGCCCGTCTGGACGGCGATGGTGCGCAGAAAGCGGGTGATAATGGTGTTACAGGCGGCTACAGCCAGTTCTTTGGCCTGAAGCATCAGATGTCCTTTGACGACGGTATGAGCTGGAATAATGCGCTGCGTTACGATATTCACCAACTGGACAGCAGCCGTTCGCTGGCTTACGGCGACATCAGTAAGACGGCAGACACGAATGTGAAACAGCAGTACCTGGAGTTCCGTAGCGAAGGGGCGAAAACCTTTGAACCGCGCGAAGGGCTGAAAATCACGCCATATGCGGGTCTGAAACTGCGTCACATGCTGGAAGGCGGTTATCAGGAGCGTAATGCCGGAGACTTTAACCTGAGCATGAACAGCGGCAGCGAAACGGCGGTGGACAGCATCGTTGGGCTGAAGCTGGACTACGCAGCCAAAGACGGCTGGAGTGCGAACGCCACGCTGGAAGGTGGGCCGAACCTGAGCTACACGAAGAGCCAGCGCACGGCAAGCCTTGCAGGCGCAGGCAGCCAGCACTTTAATGTCGATGATGGGCAGAAGGGCGGCGGTATCAACAGCCTGGCAAGCGTCGGCGTGAAGTACAGCAGCAAAGAGAGCTCGCTGAATCTGGATGCCTATCACTGGAAAGAAGACGGCGTCAGCGATAAAGGCGTGATGCTCAATTTCAAGAAAACGTTCTAATTTTTAGTATGTGATGCATAAACCGCAACGCTGATACAGGTTGCGGTTTTTTATTGCCGGATGCGGCGCTTGACGCGTTTTGTTTTGGTGTTTTTCAGGACAATAGAGGAACTCATCCAGTAATCTTGTTTACGCCTTCGCATTATTTAACTCTTTTCGTTTCTATACTGATTTTTATTAATCCGTTTTATTACAGGGCAGGGTGCGATGAGCAGCAACACATTTACTCTCGGTACAAAATCCGTTAACCGTCTTGGTTATGGCGCGATGCAACTGGCAGGTCCTGGAGTTTTTGGTCCCCCAAGGGATCGCCACGTCGCTATAACCGTGCTGCGCGAGGCGCTGGCATTAGGCGTTAATCACATTGATACCAGTGACTTTTATGGTCCACACGTCACCAATCAGATTATCCGCGAAGCGCTTTATCCTTACTCTGACGACCTGACCATTGTTACTAAAATTGGGGCGCGGCGTGGAGAGGACGCCTCCTGGTTGCCCGCATTTTCTCCGGCAGAGTTGCAAAAAGCGGTACACGATAATCTACGTAATCTCGGACTGGACGTACTGGATGTGGTTAACCTGCGCGTTATGATGGGGGATGGTCATGGCCCAGCGGAAGGATCGATTGAAGCCAGCCTGACCGTGCTGGCAGAGATGCAACAACAAGGCCTGGTAAAACATATTGGCCTGAGCAATGTAACACCGACGCAGGTTGCAGAGGCGCGTAAGATTACCGAAATCGTCTGTGTGCAGAACGAATACAACATTGCTCATCGTGCTGATGACGCAATGATTGATGCTTTGGCTCATGATGGCATTGCCTACGTGCCGTTCTTCCCGCTCGGGGGCTTTACGCCGCTGCAATCCTCCACGCTTTCCGATGTTGCTGCGAGCCTTAATGCGACACCAATGCAGGTGGCGCTGGCGTGGCTTTTACAGCGTTCACCGAATATTTTGCTGATCCCAGGAACGTCTTCTGTTGCTCATTTACGGGAGAATATGGCCGCAGAAAAATTGCATCTTTCTGCGGACGTGTTGTCTACGTTGGACGGTATTTCGCGAGAATAACGAATATACAAAAGGGAAAGATGCATTTCCCTTTTGTTTCTTTTTTAATGGCATGGAGTGCATATGTTTAAGCCAGGATTTGCAGCTGGATAGGTTTACTTCCCCTGTTTATGCTGAGTCTTCCAGTACAGGCGGACCTTCGATGTGTTGCAAATGCAGTTGATATTGAACCATTTTTTTCTGCGGCTACCGCTGAAGATAAACAACAAGTTGAACAAGCTATCAACAGTAGCGTGAACCTTGTCCCCTTCGGTTTATCTGCATCGGACTGGAAAGTGCATCGTGGCGATTTAGTGGTAGACGGTAATATAGAGAGTAATCAAAAATTGATTGTTCTTGGCAATTTGACAGTCAAAGGTAATATTTCCACTTTATCTCTTTCTAATCCATGGGTTATTCTCGGTAACGTGACGGCAACGAATATAGTTACGGATTCACCACTGTTAATTACCGGTTCGATAAATGCAAGTGGACTGGTATTTATCGACTCATATTACGATAATCCGTCTACGATTAAGGGGAGTATTAATGCGCGAGGGATATTTATCAATGACATAATTGCACCTGTTGTTGCGTCTTCGACAAATAGTGAATTCATGGTCCGTGCGAGTGACAAAAATGACACTGAAAATGTCAAAAAAGCGCTGATGATAATAAATCCTGATGCATATTATTGGGGACTAATAAATGATGAAGATGCTCTGAAAGAAATTTTCAAGCGAAGCAATATTCGCATGGCAGGGAATATCTGTAGTCTGATGAAAAAAGAAGCGCTGTTTCGCCCTAAGCCTTCTCCTGAGTTAGTGCAGGAATTGCAAATGCTGGATGAAGGCAACGTTGCTGCATTTGAAGGACGAGATATTGCGACATTTGATCTTGCCATAATGCGAACTCTCCCAAGGATTAAAGGAATTTCAGCTAACCTACGCAAACAACTTATTAATAGCAATGATGGACAAACGATTGAAAGTATGGCGAGATATATGCCTGACAATGAGATTCTGGAGTTGACCGATCAGCAATTGGGTTACCAGCCTGTTGTTCTGGGGTTGCTCGACCGTGAACCGCTCTCTGTCGAAATAATGACGCGAATGAGTCATCTACCTGATGGTGTCGGTCCGTTGAATCTTGCGCTACGTGAAAATCTCCCTCTGGATATCGTCATGACTCTGGCGAAAAGAGATTGGGATATGATCATTCAGGAGCTTTATAAAGATGCGTGGTTATTGCCTGAATCCATTATTGATGGCTATATCCGCAGTGATGATTCCTCTATTCGTCAGGTCGGTGCTGGAGGACAACTCACCTACAATCAGGCAATGCAGTTGGCGAACGATTCATCAAACAATGTTGTCACAAGCTTAGCGTTCAAGCTGGCAGAGATGAAACACCATGGTCAATTATTGCGGATGACGCCACAAGAGAGTGACAAAGTTGCAGCCTATTTATACCAAAAATTCGAGAATGACGATGATCTAATACGTGTGTTATTTTTAGCATTGCCAGATAACTTACAGTTTAATTTTGTTAAAAGGATGGAGAAAAAATCCCCTGCCTACTTTTGCTGTCGGGATATGCAGGTAATTCACTCTGACGCTGCTCTACAACGGTTATTGACACGTTTCAACGATCCTGAGGGGTGGAGTAATCTGGCGAAAAATCAGTATCTGAGCACGTCAATGAAACAAAAAATTTGGCAACGTGCTTTATCGCATCGGAAAAATAATCCCAAAGCAGATTCAGATGCATATGAAACCAGCGCTGATATGATTTTGTCTGAGCTTATCAGCTACGGTGAAGTTGATGACCAGATGCTATTAAATGCCACAGCCCTGATACGTTTGGAAGACTGGGACTTTTTAGAGAGTGCATTAGTTAGTTGGGATAATTTACCCGCTGTTGTCCTCAAGGAATTACAGCAAAATACGCCACGCAATGATATTTGGGCGAAGTTTTTTCTGAGGCAGGAAAACAGCTCCCGTGCGCAGGTTGATGAAGCATTACGCGTCTATTATGCTCTGGATCCCGATGCGTTAGCACAACTGGATGTACTGGCAAAACAACCGGATCGTATATGGTGGAGTACACTGGCGAAAAGCAATCTCACATTTTTCAAGTTCGGCGCACTTAACAACCGCCACACACCGCCTGCAGTACTGGCGGCAGAAATTGATCCCGAATGGTGGATTGTGGCGATGAATAATCCCCGTTTTCCAGTTGATGTATTAAAGGCGAGGCTGAAACGTGATCCTTTGCTGGGGTTAGAGCTTGTTAACCCTGAACTGGATTTAGTTCGCCAGCTGGCGCTTAACGGTAAGACGCGCGCAATACGGGAACAAGCGATGAGAAAACTTGATGAGTTGTATTGATCCACAACGTAATGTTTCTTAACCATTTGATTAATTGGGGATAATCATTCCTGGCAGTGAGTCCCCAATACCTTGATATATTCTGAATTTTTAATGAAGCGGCGTGTTGCGATATCTCCGTCAGGGGAATTGATGCACCATAGCGCAAACCGAATTATCAAGGATTGATAATGACGCTCTACCAGATAAAACCGCTCTTTCAGTCGCTGTTAAGGCCGACGATGTTTTGGCTTTATAAGCACCACGTTACAGCGAATCACATCACTCTTGCTGCACTGGCGCTTTCTCTTCTCACCGGTTTGCTGTTGATGTTGGGGTCACAACCCATCCTCTTTATGCTATTGCCCATCGTGCTTTTTATCCGTATGGCGCTCAATGCGCTGGATGGCATGATGGCGCGTGAGTGCAATCAGCAAACACGTCTGGGGGCAATGTTGAATGAGACTGGTGATGTTATTTCCGATATTGCGCTCTATTTACCGTTTTTATTTTTACGGGAAAGTAACGCATCACTCGTAATACTCATGTTATTTTGCACCATATTGACTGAGTTTTGCGGTTTACTCGCGCAGACGATTAACGGTATTCGCAGTTATGCCGGTCCATTTGGCAAAAGCGATCGCGCGTTAATATTTGGTCTGTGGGGGCTGGCCGTTGCCATTTATCCCCAGTGGATGCAATGGAATAATCTTTTATGGAGCATTGCTTCAATTCTGCTTCTCTGGACTGCGATTAATCGTTGTCGGAGTGTGCTTTTTATGAGTGCTGAAAGATAATGCTGGAAAAATCTCTGGCAACACTTTTCGCGTTGTTAATTTTAGCAACGCTGATAAACCGTTTTCTGATATGGCGGTTACCGGAGAGAAAAGGGGGTGAGGTTACATTACGTATTCGTACCTGGTGGGGCATCGTCATTTGTTTTTCAATGGTGATTTCAGGTCCACGCTGGATGACGTTGACGTTTTTTGCGCTGATAAGTTTTCTGGCATTGAAAGAATATTGTACGCTTATATCTGTACATTTTCCGCGTTGGTTATATTGGGGTATTCCTCTTAACTATTTGCTTATCGGTTTTAATTGCTTTGAGCTGTTTCTGTTATTTATACCTTTGGCTGGGTTTCTGATATTAGCCACCTGGCGAGTTTTTGTGGGTGACCCCTCCGGTTTTCTGCATACCGTGAGCGCCATTTTTTGGGGCTGGATAATGACCGTTTTCGCCTTGAGTCATGCCGCCTGCTTATTAATATTGCCAACCATAAATACCCAGGGCGGGGCGTTACTGGTGTTATTTCTTTTGGCATTAACCGAGTCAAACGATATTGCACAGTATTTATGGGGAAAATCCTGCGGCAGAAGAAAAGTGGTCCCTAAAGTCAGCCCGGGAAAAACATTGGAAGGTCTGATGGGCGGCGTAATCACCACCATGATTGCGTCACTGATTATTGGACCGTTGCTGACACCGCTAGATACATTACAGGCATTATTAGCGGGTTTGTTAATTGGTATTAGTGGTTTTTGCGGCGATGTAGTGATGTCAGCCATCAAACGAGATATTGGTGTTAAAGATAGTGGAAAACTATTACCAGGACATGGCGGACTCCTTGACAGGATTGACTCATTAATTTTCACCGCTCCGGTATTTTTTTATTTTATTCGCTACTGCTGTTACTGAAGGAAAATAGAGAAAATGGAAAATTCACGCATCCCTGGGGAATATTTTTTTACAGCCAGTGATAATACAGCGTTGTTTTATCGGCACTGGCCCGCTTTACAGCCAGGGGTGAAAAAAGTCATCGTCTTATTTCATCGCGGTCATGAACATTCTGGTCGTCTACAACATATCGTTGATGAAATGGCGATGCCAGATACTACTTTTTATGCCTGGGATGCCAGAGGGCATGGACAAACTTCGGGGCCGCGTGGTTATAGCCCATCTCTTGCGCGTTCAGTGCAGGATGTCGATGAATTTGTCCGTTTTGCTGCCATCGACAGCCAGGTTGGACTGGAAGAGGTGGTTGTGATCGCGCAAAGCGTCGGCGCAGTGCTGGTTGCCACATGGGTTCATGATTATGCGCCTGCAATTCGCGGGCTGGTGCTGGCTTCTCCTGCCTTTAAGGTTAAATTGTATGTGCCGCTGGCACGTCCTGCGCTGGCGTTATGGCATCGTCTGCGTGGTCTGTTTTTTATTAATTCCTATGTGAAAGGATGCTATTTGACCCACGATTGGGAACGGGCAGCGAGTTTCAATAATGATCCGCTGATCACACGGACGATTGCCGTCAATATCTTGCTCGATCTCTATAAAACGTCTGAACGTATTGTTAGCGATGCGGCGGCGATTACGCTCCCTACGCAACTACTGATATCGGGCGATGACTATGTGGTACATCGCCAACCGCAGATTGATTTTTATCAGAGATTACGTAGCCCTCTGAAAGAGCTGCATCTGCTGCCGGGCTTTTATCACGACACGTTGGGTGAAGAGAACAGGGCGCAGGCATTTGAAAAAATGCAAAGCTTTATTAGTCGCTTATATGCTAACAAGTCGCAAAAATTTGATTATCAGCATGAAGACCGCACAGGACCATCTGCGGATCGATGGCGGCTCCTTTCTGGTGGACCCGTGCCATTATCGCCGATTGATTTGGCGTATCGCTTTATGCGAAAGGCGATGAAACTGTTCGGGGCGCAATCTGCGGGCCTGCATCTCGGAATGAGCACCGGCTTTGATTCAGGCAGTTCGCTGGATTATGTTTATCAAAATCAACCGCAAGGCAGTAACGCATTCGGGCGTTTTATCGACAAAATCTACCTGAACAGTGTTGGCTGGCGCGGTATTCGCCAGCGCAAAGCCCATTTACAAATGCTGATTAAACAAGCCGTTGCCGATCTCCACGCCAAAGGTTTAGCCGTCCGCGTGGTTGACATTGCCGCAGGGCATGGGCGCTATGTACTGGATGCGCTGGCAAACGAGCCTGCCGTAAGCGATATTTTGTTACGTGATTACAGTGAGTTAAATGTTGCACAGGGGCAAGAGATGATTGCCCAAAAGGGAATGTCTGGGCGGGCGCGTTTTGAACAGGGCGATGCGTTTAATACGGCAGAACTCAGCGCGTTAACTCCGCGGCCTACGTTGGCGATTGTCTCTGGCCTGTATGAGCTTTTTCCCGAAAACGAGCAGGTAAAAAACTCCCTCGCTGGTCTTGCCAATGCCATCGAACCGGGTGGCATTCTCATCTACACCGGGCAGCCGTGGCACCCACAACTGGAGCTGATTGCCGGGGTGTTAACCAGTCATAAAGATGGTAAACCGTGGGTAATGCGCGTGCGTTCGCAAGGGGAGATGGATTCGCTCGTGCGTAATGCAGGATTTGATAAATGCACACAACGGATTGATGAGTGGGGTATTTTTACGGTTTCGATGGCGGTGCGTCGTGACCACTGAACGCCGGAGCGTATTGCTACAAGGAGCTGGCTGGTTATTGTTGCTGGCCCCGTTTTTCTTCTTCACATATGGATTTCTTAATCAGTTCACCGCGTTTCAGGATCTTAACAATCATGATATCCCCAGTCAGGTATTCGGTTGGGAAACGGCGATCCCTTTTCTTCCCTGGACTATTGTTCCTTACTGGAGTCTGGATCTTTTATATGGATTTTCGCTGTTCGTTTGTCGCTCGACATTCGAACAGCGCCGACTGGTCCACCGGCTTATTCTGTCAACGGTAATGGCCTGTTGCGGTTTTTTGCTCTATCCGCTGAAGTTTAGTTTTATCCGCCCTGAAGTGAGTGGGGTGACGGGATGGCTATTTTCGCAACTTGAACTGTTTGATCTGCCTTATAACCAGTCCCCTTCGCTGCATATTATTCTCTGCTGGCTACTTTGGCGTCACTTTCGTCAGCATCTGGCTGTGAGGTGGCGTAAAGTCTGTGGCGGATGGTTTTTACTCATCGCCATTTCGACGCTGACGACCTGGCAGCATCATTTTATTGATGTCATCACAGGGCTGGCTGTAGGTATGTTGATTGACTGGATGGTGCCCGTCGACCGTCGCTGGAATTATCAGATACCTGATCAACATCGAATCAAAATAGCACTGCCATATGTCGTAGGCGCGTGTTCGTGCATAGTATTGATGACGCTAATGATGATGAATCAGTTACGGTGGTCAGTCTGGTTATGTTGGCCAGTATTATCGCTACTCATTATTGGCCGTGGGTACGGTGGGCTTGGCGCGATAACAACAGGGAAAGATAGTCAGGGGAAACTCCCGCCTGCCGTTTACTGGCTGACGTTGCCCTGGCGCATCGGGATGTGGCTGTCTATGCGTTGGTTTTGCCTTCGCCTGGAGCCGGTGAGCGAAATTACTGCGGGTGTTTATTTAGGGGCGTTTCCACGACATATTCCGGCACAGAATGCAGTTCTGGACGTCACCTTTGAATTCCCTCGCGGACGCGCGACAAAAGATCGACTCTATTTTTGTGTACCGATGTTGGATCTGGTGGTTCCGGAAGAGGGGGAGCTCCGACAGGCCGTGGCGATGCTGGAAACATTACGCAAAGAGCAAGGCAGCATTCTGGTCCATTGCGCGTTGGGATTATCGCGCAGTGCGCTGGTGGTGGCCGCATGGCTGTTATGTTACGGACACTGTAAAACCGTTGATGAAGCGATTAACTATATTCGCGTCAGACGCCCGCAGATTGTGCTGACAGACGAGCACAAAACGATGCTGAGATTGTGGGAAAACAGGTAAGTGGATTGAGATGTGGACTGAATATCTACAGTCCACATCAAAATAGTGTCCGGTTATGCAGCAACAATACTGTCGATGGCTGCTTTCGCGTCAGACTGCGCTTTCGCTGCCATTTCCGGGCCGTATGCGATCCCTTCGGCGAAGACAAATTTCACATCGGTAATGCCGATAAAGCCCAGGAATGTGGACAGATACGGCGTTACCAGATCCGTTGGGCCATCTTTATGGATCCCTCCGCGGCTGGTAATCACGATGGCTTTTTTACCCGTTACCAGACCTTCCGGACCGTTCTCGGTATAGCGGAAAGTAACGCCTGCACGTGCCACCAGGTCAAAATAGTTTTTCAACTGAGTTGAGATGTTGAAGTTATACATCGGTGCCGCAATAACTATAACGTCGTGGGCTTTCAGCTCGGCAATCAGCTCATCGGAAAGCGCCAGAGCTTCCTGCTGACGCGGAGTCAGCGGCGCATCGCTCGGACGCAGTGCACCAACCAGTTCGCCATCCAGTACCGGAATCGGATTTGCAGCCAGGTCACGCACGGTGATTTCATCAGCGGAGTGCTTTTCGCGCCATTGTTCAACAAAATAATCGGACAACTGATTAGACTGAGAGTACCCTGCCAGGATGCTGGATTTAAGAACTAATACCTTGCTCATGGTGTTTCCTTATAGATGTTTGAATGGGCGATGCCCCGTTGCTTGTTGACACTTTATTCACAATCCTGCCACAGAGATAGCGCAATAAATCGAAGCCTATGTTCGAATTTATTGAACAACGCATAGAAAGCCGCGATGTGGTACTCTATATATATCATTTAAAAGAAAATTAATCAGGCAGCCTACTGCCCACTAACGTTATGACAGAACAACAAAAATTGACCTTTACGGCCTTGCAGCAGCGGCTAGATTCGCTGATGCTGCGTGACAGACTGCGTTTTTCCCGCCGTCTGCATGGCGTGAAGAAGGTTAAAAATCCTGATGCACAACAGGCCATTTTCCAGGAGATGGCGAAAGAGATTGACCAGGCGGCAGGGAAAGTCCTGCTGCGTGAAGCGGCACGACCGGAAATCACTTATCCGGACAATTTGCCGGTGAGTCAGAAAAAACAGGACATTCTCGAAGCAATTCGTGATCACCAGGTGGTGATCGTCGCAGGGGAAACGGGTTCCGGTAAAACGACTCAGCTACCGAAAATCTGTATGGAGCTGGGCCGCGGAATTAAAGGGCTGATCGGCCATACCCAGCCGCGTCGTCTGGCGGCACGAACGGTGGCGAACCGTATTGCGGAAGAGCTGAAAACGGAGCCGGGCGGTTGCATCGGTTACAAAGTGCGTTTCAGCGATCACGTCAGTGATAACACGATGGTCAAACTGATGACCGACGGTATCCTGCTGGCGGAGATCCAGCAAGACCGTCTGCTGATGCAGTACGACACCATCATTATTGACGAAGCGCACGAACGCAGCCTGAATATCGATTTTCTGCTCGGCTATTTGAAAGAGTTGCTGCCGCGGCGTCCTGACCTAAAAATCATTATTACTTCCGCGACTATCGACCCGGAACGCTTTTCGCGCCACTTTAATAATGCGCCGATTATCGAAGTCTCCGGTCGTACCTATCCGGTGGAGGTGCGCTATCGCCCGATTGTTGAAGAAGCTGATGACACCGAGCGCGACCAGTTGCAGGCGATTTTTGACGCCGTAGACGAACTGAGCCAGGAAAGCCCCGGCGACATTCTGATTTTTATGAGCGGCGAGCGAGAAATTCGCGATACCGCCGATGCGCTGAACAAGCTGAACTTACGCCATACGGAAATTCTTCCGCTTTATGCACGGCTTTCGAACAGCGAGCAGAACCGCGTCTTCCAGTCGCACAGCGGACGGCGCATTGTGCTGGCGACTAACGTCGCGGAAACGTCGCTGACCGTGCCGGGGATTAAATACGTTATCGACCCAGGTACGGCGCGTATCAGCCGCTACAGCTATCGCACCAAAGTGCAGCGTTTGCCGATTGAGCCCATTTCGCAGGCTTCAGCTAATCAGCGTAAAGGCCGCTGTGGTCGTGTGTCAGAAGGGATCTGCATTCGTCTTTATTCCGAAGACGATTTTCTCTCGCGCCCGGAGTTTACCGATCCGGAGATTCTGCGTACCAACCTGGCCTCGGTTATTTTGCAGATGACCGCGCTGGGGCTGGGCGATATCGCTGCGTTCCCGTTTGTAGAAGCGCCGGATAAACGCAATATCCAGGATGGCGTGCGTCTGCTCGAAGAGCTGGGCGCGATCACCACTGATGAACAGGCCAGCGCCTATAAACTGACGCCGCTCGGTCGCCAGCTCTCGCAACTGCCTGTCGACCCACGTCTGGCGCGAATGGTGCTGGAAGCGCAGAAACATGGCTGCGTGCGTGAGGCGATGATTATCACTTCCGCGCTCTCTATTCAGGACCCGCGTGAGCGGCCAATGGACAAGCAGCAGGCATCGGACGAAAAACATCGTCGCTTCCACGATAAAGAATCCGACTTCCTGGCGTTTGTAAATCTGTGGAATTATCTCGGCGAGCAGCAAAAGGCGCTCTCTTCCAACGCCTTCCGTCGCCTGTGCCGTACCGATTACCTTAACTATCTGCGCGTGCGCGAATGGCAGGATATCTACACTCAGTTGCGCCAGGTGGTGAAAGAACTTGGCATTCCGGTTAACAGTGAACCGGCGGAGTATCGCGAAATTCACATCGCCTTACTGACCGGTTTGCTTTCGCATATCGGGATGAAAGATACCGATAAACAGGAATATACCGGCGCACGTAACGCGCGTTTCTCCATCTTCCCCGGTTCTGGTTTATTCAAGAAGCCGCCGAAATGGGCAATGGTGGCGGAACTGGTAGAAACCAGCCGCCTGTGGGGGCGCATTGCGGCACGTATCGATCCGGAATGGGTAGAGCCAGTTGCCCAGCATTTGATTAAACGCTCCTACAGCGAACCGCACTGGGAACGGGCGCAGGGCGCGGTGATGGCAACGGAAAAAGTCACCGTTTACGGGTTGCCGATTGTTGCTGCGCGTAAGGTCAACTACAGCCAGATTGATCCGGCGTTGTGCCGTGAACTTTTTATTCGTCACGCGCTGGTGGAAGGTGACTGGCAGACGCGTCACGCATTCTTCCGTGAAAACCTGAAACTACGGGCAGAAGTGGAAGAACTGGAACACAAATCACGTCGCCGCGATATTCTGGTGGATGACGAAACGTTGTTTGAGTTCTACGACCAGCGCATCAGCCATGATGTGATCTCTGCACGTCACTTTGATAGTTGGTGGAAAAAAGTCAGCCGCGAAACACCTGATTTGCTCAACTTTGAAAAGAGCATGTTGATCAAAGAAGGGGCGGAAAAAATCAGCAAGCTGGATTACCCGAACTTCTGGCATCAGGGTAATCTCAAGCTGCGTTTAAGCTATCAGTTTGAGCCGGGGGCGGATGCTGACGGTGTGACCGTGCATATTCCGCTGCCGTTACTTAACCAGGTTGAGGAAAGCGGGTTTGAGTGGCAGATCCCCGGCCTGCGCCGTGAACTGGTGATTGCTCTAATCAAATCGTTGCCGAAACCGGTACGGCGTAATTTTGTGCCCGCGCCAAACTACGCCGAAGCGTTTTTAGGTCGCGTCACGCCGCTGGAACTGCCGTTGCTCGACAGCCTTGAGCGCGAGCTACGGCGGATGACCGGCGTTACCGTTGACCGCGAAGACTGGCACTGGGATCAGGTGCCCGATCACCTGAAAATCACCTTCCGTGTGGTGGATGACAAAAATAAGAAGCTAAAAGAAGGGCGCTCATTACAGGATCTGAAAGACGCCCTGAAAGGCAAAGTGCAGGAAACGCTTTCCGCCGTTGCCGATGATGGTATTGAGCAAAGCGGGTTACATATCTGGAGCTTCGGTAATTTACCGGATCACTACGAGCAGAAACGTGGCAACTACAAAGTGAAGGCCTGGCCTGCGCTGGTGGATGAGCGTGACAGCGTAGCGATTAAGCTTTTTGATAACCCGCAGGAACAACAGCAGGCTATGTGGCGTGGTTTGCGTCGCTTGCTGCTGCTGAACATTCCGTCGCCAATTAAATATCTGCATGAGAAACTGCCGAATAAAGCAAAGCTGGGTCTCTACTTTAACCCGTACGGTAAAGTGCTGGATCTTATTGACGACTGCATCTCCTGCGGTGTTGATAAATTGATTGATGAGGCGGGCGGCCCGGTCTGGACGGAAGAAGGCTTTGCTGCGCTTCATGAAAAAGTCCGCGCTGAACTGAACGACACGGTGGTGGATATTGCGAAGCAGGTCGAGCAAATCCTTACGGCAGTGTTCAATATCAACAAACGCCTGAAAGGACGGGTGGATATGACCATGGCGCTGGGGCTTTCTGACATTAAAGCGCAGATGGGTGGGCTGGTGTATCGCGGTTTTGTCACTGGTAATGGCTTCAAACGGCTGGGCGACACGCTGCGTTATTTGCAGGCGATTGAAAAGCGTCTGGAAAAACTGGCGGTTGACCCGCACCGTGACCGTGCTCAGATGCTGAAAGTTGAAAACGTCCAGCAGGCGTGGCAGCAATGGATCAACAAACTGCCGCCCGCACGTCGTGAGGATGAAGAAGTGAAAGAGATACGCTGGATGATAGAGGAGTTGCGCGTCAGCTATTTTGCCCAACAACTCGGTACACCCTATCCGATTTCAGATAAGCGTATTCTGCAGGCGATGGAACAGATTAGCGGTTAACGCTGCTATTTGCCTGATAAATCTAAAACCCGGTAAGCATTTAGCGCCGGGTTTTTTATTAATTCTAAAACGGTAAGGGCAAAAATTCAGGAATTCAGAAAAATACAATTCTCAGCTGCAAGATGAATAATGTTTATCTACAGCATTTCCTTAAAAGATATGTCAGGCTTGCGGAGTGGCGGTTAAGGAAATACGACTTCCTCCTTTCAGAGTGCTCCGCTTCTCATTATTATCTCAGGCAGTATTCTTAAGGGAACGATAAGGAGGAACCATGAACATTACCCCGTTTCCGACGCTTTCGCCGGCAACCATAGATGCCATAAATGTTATCGGTCAGTGGCTGGCGCAGGATGATTTCTCCGGTGAGGTGCCGTATCATGCCGATTGCGTGATCCTTGCAGGCAATGCGGTTATACCGACTATCGATGCGGCATGTAAGATTGCCCGCGATCAGCAAATTCCTCTACTGATTAGTGGTGGTATCGGTCACTCGACAACTTTTTTGTATAGCGCCATCGCACAGCATCCGCACTACAACACTATCCGCACCACTGGCAGAGCAGAAGCTACCATCCTGGCGGATATCGCTCATCAGTTCTGGCACATTCCGCATGAAAAAATCTGGATTGAAGACCAGTCAACAAACTGCGGTGAAAACGCACGCTTTAGCATCGCGCTATTGAATCAGGCCGTAGAAAGAGTTCATACGGCTATCGTTGTTCAGGACCCCACCATGCAGCGGCGCACGATGGCGACGTTCCGCCGTATCACCGGGGACAATCCAGATGCACCTCGCTGGTTAAGTTATCCCGGATTCGTTCCTCAGCTAGGAAACAACGCAGACAGTGTAATCTTTATTAACCAGTTAGAAGGATTATGGCCGGTTGAGCGTTATCTCTCACTACTCACTGGCGAGCTGCCACGTTTACGCGATGATAGCGATGGCTACGGTCCACGCGGGCGAGATTTTATCGTTCACGTTGATTTTCCTGCAGAAGTCACCCAGGCATGGCAAACGCTGAAACACGATGCTGTGCTTATCGAGGCGATGGAAAGTCGCTCGCTACGTTGAAAATTGCCCGTTTGAGAACAACTGTTTGCAAACGGGCATGACTCCTTACTTTTTTTTCTGCCTTTTATTCCTTTTACCCTTCTTTTTATGAAGCTCTTCACAGATTTGTCCTTTCAAGATGCTGTCTCTATGATGATTGATATTAATTAACAAATAATTTACCAAATGCACACATTAATCACAGGAGTCTCCCATGTCAGTACCCGTTCAACATCCTATGTATATCGATGGACAGTTTGTTACCTGGCGTGGAGACGCATGGATTGATGTGGTTAACCCCGCAACAGAGGCGGTGATTTCCCGCATTCCCGATGGTCAGGCTGAAGATGCTCGCAAAGCAATCGACGCCGCAGAGCGCGCGCAGCCAGAATGGGAAGCATTGCCTGCCATTGAACGCGCCAGTTGGTTACGCAAAATCGCCGTCGGGATCCGCGAACGCGCCAGTGAAATCAGTGCGCTGATTGTTGAAGAAGGGGGCAAGATCCAGCAGCTGGCCGAAGTTGAGGTAGCATTTACTGCGGATTATATCGATTACATGGCAGAGTGGGCGCGGCGTTACGAAGGTGAGATTATTCAAAGCGATCGTCCAGGAGAAAATATTCTTCTCTTTAAACGTGCGCTTGGCGTGACTACCGGCATTCTGCCGTGGAACTTCCCGTTCTTCCTCATTGCCCGCAAAATGGCTCCCGCTCTTTTGACCGGTAATACTATCGTCATTAAACCCAGTGAATTTACGCCAAACAATGCGATTGCTTTTGCCAAAATTGTCGATGAAATAGGCCTTCCACGCGGTGTGTTTAACCTTGTGCTGGGGCGTGGTGAAACCGTTGGGCAAGAACTGGCGGGTAACCCAAAGGTCGCAATGGTCAGTATGACAGGCAGCGTCTCTGCAGGTGAAAAGATCATGGCGACTGCAGCAAAAAATATCACAAAAGTGTGTCTGGAATTGGGTGGTAAAGCACCAGCTATCGTAATGGACGATGCCGATCTTGAACTGGCAGTCAAAGCCATCGTTGATTCACGCGTCATTAATAGTGGGCAAGTGTGTAACTGTGCAGAACGTGTTTATGTACAGAAAGGCATTTATGATCATTTCGTCAATCGGCTGGGTGAAGCGATGCAGGCGGTTCAATTTGGTAACCCCGCTGAACGCAACGACATTGCGATGGGGCCGTTGATTAACGCCGCGGCGCTGGAAAGGGTCGAGCAAAAAGTGGCGCGCGCAGTCGAAGAGGGGGCGAGAGTGGCGTTGGGGGGCAAGGCAGTAGAGGGGAAAGGATATTATTATCCGCCGACATTGCTACTGGATGTTCGTCAGGAAATGTCGATTATGCACGAGGAAACCTTTGGCCCGGTGCTGCCAGTGGTCGCATTTGACACGCTGGAAGAGGCTATCGCAATGGCTAATGACAGTGATTACGGCCTGACCTCATCACTCTATACCCAAAATCTGAACGTCGCGATGAAAGCCATTAAAGGGCTGAAGTTTGGTGAAACTTACATCAACCGTGAAAACTTTGAAGCTATGCAAGGCTTCCACGCCGGATGGCGTAAATCCGGTATTGGCGGAGCAGATGGTAAACATGGCTTACATGAATATTTGCAAACCCAGGTGGTTTATTTACAGTCGTAATGAGAGAAAGAGGCGGAGGTATTTTCCTCCGCCTGTGCGCGTCAGAGTTTAGCGAATTTTTCGAGGGTGCGAATAAGCTGTGTGACGAAGCCATATTCGTTATCGTACCAGGCGACCGTTTTCACCAGTTGTAAATCGCCCACGGCGGTAATTTCCGTTTGCGTGGCATCAAACACCGAACCGAAATGGCTGCCAATGATATCGGAAGAAACTATTTCTTCATCGGTATAACCAAATGACTCGTTATTATTTGTCGCCTTTTTAAGCGCGCTGTTCACCTCTTCGGCAGTCACTTTTTTTCCGAGAATGGAAACCAGCTCAGTGACCGAACCTGTTTTCACGGGTACGCGTTGCGCATGACCTTTCAGTTTGCCGCTCAGTTCTGGGATCACCAGACCAATGGCTTTTGCCGCGCCTGTAGTGTGGGGAATGATATTTTCTGCCGCTGCACGTGAAGCTCGTAGATCTTTACCTCGCGGGCCATCCACCAGTGACTGGGTGCCAGTATAGGCATGAATGGTCGTCATCGTGCCGACTTCTATTCCGAAACTGTCGTGCAAGGCTTTGGCCATCGGTGCAAGACAGTTAGTGGTGCATGACGCCACGGAAACAATGGTGTCGTTGCCATCCAGTGTGTCGTCATTGACGTTATAAACGATGGTTTTCATTTCACCGGCAGGGGCGGAAATCAACACCTTCTTCGCACCAGCATCAAGGTGCGCCTGCGATTTCTCGGCGGAGGTATAAAAGCCAGTACATTCGACAATGATTTCTGCGCCTTTCGCTTTCCATGGAATATTTTTAGCCTCTTTTTCGGCGTAAACCGCGATACTTTTTCCATCAACGATAAGTGAATCTTCCGTAAAATCAACGCTCCAGGGGAACGGTCCGTAGTTTGAATCATGTTTCAGCAGGTAGGCGAGAATTTTTGGGGAAGTGAGATCATTAATAGCGACAATGTCTATGTTACTTTTGACTTCAAGTAATCGACGCAACACCAGTCGACCGATACGACCAAAACCGTTAATACCAACTTTACTCATGGTCTTCTCCTGTCAGGAACGTTCGGATGAAAATTGATCCTTTCCAGGCTTAGACCAGGATGGCGGGATGGGCAATCTACATTCTTGCCGTGGAACGTAACGTACTGAAAACGGGTGAACAATATTTAATGAAATTTTAAGAAAAGCTCGTTATGTTAACGGCAAATTGTTTTAAAGCAGGAAATGTTATGGAAAATAAATACTCAAGGTTACAAATCAGCATTCACTGGCTGGTCTTTTTGTTGGTTATCGCAGCGTATTGCGCAATGGAGTTTCGTGGTTTCTTCCCACGTAGCGATCGGCCGCTCATCAACATGATTCATGTTTCCTGTGGCATCTCAATTCTCGTGCTGATGGTTGTTCGTCTTTTGTTAAGGCTTAAAAACCCGACTCCGCCGATTGTACCTAAACCAAAACCGATGATGACGGTACTGGCACATTTGGGACATTTGGTGATCTATCTCCTGTTTATTGCGCTGCCAGTGATTGGTTTGGTCATGATGTATAACCGGGGCAACCCGTGGTTTGCGTTTGGTATGACAATGCCTTACGCAGCAGAGGCCAATTTCGAACGGGTTGATAGCTTAAAGTGGTGGCATGAGACGCTGGCGAATCTGGGATATTTTGTCATCGGGTTGCACGCTGCAGCTGCACTGGCACACCACTATTTCTGGAAGGACAACACACTTCTACGCATGATGCCGCGTAAACGTTCCTGAAGGATCTTTAAAGAAAACGCCTGTACTAAAACCGACCCGCGGTACAGGCGAAGAGTACGGGCCTACATCGGAAGCGCCTATTATATTTATTTGTATGACAAATAAAACCATAATCCTTGTCCATACGTCCATCTGGCTTATCTTTAATCAATTCACCCGATCTTTGATCTCATCACGGTATCAAAATAAACCAGCGTATAATGTTCAAATCGAACATAAGATTCGATAAATCATGGAGGTTATATGAAAAAACTGGCACTTATCTTGTTTATGGGAACGCTTGTTTCCTTTTATGCCGATGCCGGGCGCAAACCCTGTTCTGGTTCGAAAGGGGGGATCTCTCACTGTACAGCAGGCGGCAAATTTGTCTGTAATGATGGTTCTATTAGTGCATCGAAAAAAACATGCACTAACTGAAGTATAAAAGGGGTGCCATGAGAAAATGAATCTGCTAGTCAGATGCGCGGGGAAAATCCCCGCGCTTGCCCTTACCTGGACGTGCAGGCCATGAGCGCAGCAACCTCCTTATCACCGTCCCGGAACCGCAGTTCGTAGAGCGTTTGTCGGGTCAGGAGTGTGAATGTCAGAATCGTAATGCAGATAATGAGCAGACACACCACCAGAGGGTTGCGCTTCATAGCCTTTCTCCTTGCCGGATGGCGGGTAAGAGGCTAACATCTGAATTGCTTGGTTCATTCGTTGGCCTCGGTTGATAGAAATATCGGTCGGGGCCTTCGTCTTTCTGATTCCCGGTTAGCCTGAAAACAGAAAGTCTCAGGCACCCGCAGGCATCCTATGAGGTTTCCTTAGGGACGAAAATAATCACTTGACGAAATTGCGTGCTGTTTTCCAGAATTTTTCGTCATTCGGTTTAGCCGTTCGTTACTCTCTTCATTCCAATGGCATTATTCTTCTCTGCCATAATTGTTGTAAAAATGTGACGCAAAGAGGTTTTTGGTCATAAGTAATTACCGTCAAGTGCCGATGACTTTCTATCAGGAGTAAACCTGGACGAGAGACAACGGTAATGAATACAACTCCCTCACAGCGATTAAGTTTTTTGCATCACATCAGGCTGGTTCCGTTATTTGCCTGCATTCTTGGCGGTATCTTACTTCTGTTTGCCTTGAGTTCAGCCCTGGCTGGCTATTTCCTCTGGCAGGCCGATCGCGATCAGCGTGATGTGACTGCGGAGATTGAGATTCGGACCGGGTTAGCGAACAGCTCAGATTTTTTGCGTTCGGCCCGGATCAATATGATTCAGGCCGGGGCGGCGAGTCGTATTGCGGAAATGGAAGCAATGAAGCGAAATATTGCGCAAGCCGAATCGGAGATTAAACAGTCGCAGCAAGGTTATCGGGCTTACCAGAGTCGGCCGGTGAAAACACCTGCTGATGAAGCTCTCGACGCTGAATTAAATCAACGTTTCCAGGCTTATATCACGGGTATGCAACCTATGTTGAAATATGCCAAAAATGGCATGTTTGAAGCGATTATCAATCATGAAAGTGAGCAGATCCGACCGCTGGATAATGCTTATACCGATATTTTGAACAAAGCCGTTAAGATACGTAGCACCAGAGCCAACCAACTGGCGGAACAGGCCCATCAGCGTACCCGCCTGGGTGTGATGTTTATGATTGGCGCGTTTGTGCTTGCCGTGGTCATGACGCTGATAACATTTATGGTGCTACGTCGGATCGTCATTCGTCCACTGCAACATGCCGCACAACGGATTGAAAAAATTGCCAGTGGCGATCTGACGATGAATGATGAACCGGCGGGTCGTAATGAAATCGGTCGCTTAAGTCATCATTTACAGCAAATGCAGCATTCACTGGGGATGACAGTCGGGACTGTTCGACAGGGCGCGGAAGAGATTTATCGTGGCACCAGCGAAATTTCCGCTGGCAATGCGGACCTTTCATCTCGCACCGAAGAACAAGCGGCGGCAATCGAACAAACTGCCGCTAGCATGGAGCAACTCACTGCGACGGTGAAACAGAATGCGGATAACGCGCATCATGCCAGCAAACTGGCGCAAGAGGCTTCCATTAAAGCCAGCGATGGCGGGGAGACGGTTTCCGGTGTAGTTAGAACGATGGGAGCAATCTCCACGAGTTCAAAGAAAATTTCCGAGATCACCGCCGTCATCAACAGCATTGCTTTCCAGACAAATATTCTAGCGCTGAATGCTGCCGTTGAAGCCGCGCGAGCGGGTGAGCAAGGACGTGGATTTGCCGTTGTCGCCAGCGAAGTACGGACACTCGCAAGTCGCAGCGCCCAGGCGGCGAAAGAGATTGAAGGCTTGATCAGTGAATCAGTCAGGTTAATTGATCTGGGGTCGGTTGAAGTGGCAACGGCAGGGAAAACCATGAGCACGATTGTTGATGCCGTCGCGAGTGTCACACATATCATGCAGGAGATTGCCGCCGCCTCGGATGAACAAAGTAGAGGCATAACGCAGGTGAGCCAGGCGATTTCCGAAATGGATAAGGTGACGCAACAGAATGCTTCTCTGGTAGAAGAGGCTTCTGCGGCGGCGCTATCCCTTGAAGAACAGGCTGCACGATTAACTGAGGCGGTAGACGTTTTCCGCCTGAACAAACATTCTGTGTTGGCAGAACCACGCGGAGCTGGTGAGTCTGTTAGTTTCGCAACAGCGTGAAAATATCAAAGAAGGGATCGAAAGATCCCTTACTTTTCAGAACGGCATTGATTTTCGAATAGCGTTAATCATCAATTGGCAACCGGAAGAGAACGTCGCATCTACGCGGGTCAATATTCCGATCGGTTCGCCTGCACCATGCCCCGGAACAGGCAGGGCCACCAGCGTGGCATGACGCAGGTCGTCTTTTACAGCGCCAGATGGAACAAACCACACGTAGTCGTATTCAACCGTAAGCTGGCGAGATAGCGAAGCAGACAGCGTTTCGATACAGCCCGAAGGAATTTTACAGCCCTGGCTTTGCACTAATGCATCTGAATGCTGGCGTGGTGCAGTACCTTCTGGTGATACAACGACCGGCCATTCCAGCACCCGACTTAGCGTTACGTTCTCTTGAAGCAGTGGGTGATTGGGACGAACGACCAACTTCAGCGATTCAAGAAACAGCAATTCATAATTAAGCCCGGTCATCAGTTCGGGATCTGACATTCGACCAATCCCGATATCGATTTCGCCGGTCTTCAAACCTGCCAGAATCATAGGGTTACTCATTGTCGCAACTTGCAAGGTCGTCTCTTTTTGTTGCTGATGAAACTGACCTATAACTGAAGGTAATATTCCCAGCGCCGCGGTAGGTAATGCACCTACCCTGACGACATCATTGTTAAGACCTTCTTTACGATGAAGCGACTGTCCGGCAGTGTTAATAGCGTCAAGAACTCTGACTGCATGCGTTAAAAATTGTTCGCCGGGTAAGGTAAGTTGCGCCCCCTGACGACCACGCTCAAACAAGCGAGCACCTGTCAATTGCTCTAGTTCATTCAATGTCTTGGAGAGCGCAGGTTGACTCAAATTAAGGGTTTCAGCTGCGCGCCCCAAAGTTCCTTGTTGTGCAACAGCTACGAATGTATGAAGGTGGCGCAAACGGATGCGCTGACTAAACAGACTATTTTTTTCCATAAGCGATGTTAAAAACGAAGCGGTGTCGCTGACAAGTGAAGTTGTTTGATTATGATAACTTGATTGCAAAATATTATTAACAATTAAAGCAATTGCGTTACAGGAAAATGGATAATATTGATGTTTTCGCGGCGAGATCACAGTTTGTAAATTCTTCCCGCCAGAGTGAATGTGGTTACCTACACTCCAGATTACTGACCAATGGAGGCAGACATTATGGCGAACAGCATCACGGCGGATGAGATTCGGGAACAGTTTTCGCAGGCAATGTCAGCCATGTACCAGCAAGAAGTTCCGCAGTACGGCATGCTGCTGGAACTGGTAGCTGATGTGAATCTGGCTGTGCTGGAAAACAATCCTCAACTGCACGAAAAAATGGTAAATGCAGACGAGCTGGCGCGACTGAATGTTGAACGTCATGGGGCAATTCGCGTTGGGACTGCACAAGAGCTTGCTACTCTTCGGCGGATGTTTGCCATTATGGGGATGTACCCGGTGAGCTATTACGATCTCTCGCAGGCGGGCGTGCCGGTACATTCCACAGCATTTCGGCCCATTGATGATGCTTCTCTGGCGCGTAATCCCTTCCGCGTTTTTACCTCATTACTCCGTCTTGAGCTTATCGAGAACGAATTTTTGCGCCAGAAAGCGGCGGAGATTCTGCGTCAGCGCGATATCTTCACCCCACGTTGTCGACAACTGTTAGAGGAGTATGAGCAGCGGGGCGGTTTTAACGAAACACAGGCACAGGAGTTTGTGCAGGAAGCCCTGGAAACGTTTCGCTGGCACCAGTCAGCAACGGTGGATGAAGTAACCTATCGCGCCTTGCATAACGAACATCGGCTGATTGCTGATGTGGTCTGTTTTCCTGGATGCCATATCAACCACCTGACGCCACGCACGCTGGATATTGACCGGGTGCAGTCGATGATGCCTGAATGCGGAATTGAACCCAAAATTCTGATCGAAGGGCCGCCGCGCCGCGAGGTACCGATTTTACTACGCCAGACCAGCTTTAAAGCACTGGAAGAGACGGTGTTGTTTGCGGGGCAGAAACAGGGCACGCATACCGCGCGCTTTGGTGAAATAGAGCAGCGTGGCGTGGCATTAACGCCGAAAGGACGACAACTGTATGATGATCTACTGCGGAACGCTGGAACCGGGCAGGATAATCTCACTCACCAAATGCATTTACAGGAAACCTTCCGCACTTTTCCTGACAGTGAGTTTTTAATGCGTCAGCAAGGGCTGGCATGGTTCCGGTACCGTCTGACGCCTTCAGGTGAGGCGCATCGTCAGGCGATTCATCCCGGAGACGATCCACAGCCCTTAATTGAACGTGGTTGGATAGTGGCGCAACCCATTACCTATGAAGATTTCTTGCCCGTTAGCGCGGCGGGGATCTTCCAGTCAAATCTGGGTAATGAAACGCAGGCACGCAGTCACGGTAATGCCAGTCGCGAAGCATTTGAGCAGGCGTTGGGCTGCCCGGTTTTGGATGAGTTCCAGCTTTATCAGGAAGCGGAAGAACGCAGTAAACGTCGCTGTGGTTTGCTTTAAATTCTGACCATCCGCCTTTGCAAAAATTTGCCTGATTTTACAAACGAATCAGGCTCATCCCATCGACATAAAAAAATTGCCGATTAATGCATATTCTCTGAGTTCAACAATTGGATTATTAATAAATATTGTCTAGAGTGAGCGGTCATAAATAAGCACTTTCTTGCCGCTGAAAACGACCAGCGCGGGACCATTCACAACACCAGAAGGACTCACTTTCAGGTATGGATCGTAGACGATTTATTAAAGGTTCAATGGCTATGGCCGCCGTGTGCGGTACCAGCGGCATTGCTTCTCTTTTTTCTCAGGCGGCATTCGCGGCAGATTCTGATATTGCCGACGGGCAAACCCAGCGTTTTGACTTCTCCATTCTACAGTCAATGGCGCACGACTTAGCGCAAACCGCGTGGCGTGGTGCGCCGCGTCCGTTACCTGACACTCTGGCGACAATGACGCCGCAGGCTTATAACAGTATTCAATACGACGCCGAAAAATCGCTCTGGCATAACGTTGAGAACCGTCAACTGGACGCTCAGTTCTTCCATATGGGAATGGGATTCCGTCGCCGCGTTCGTATGTTTTCTGTAGATCCAGCAACACATCTGGCGCGTGAAATTCACTTTCGCCCGGAGTTGTTCAAATACAACGATGCGGGTGTGGATACCAAACAATTAGAAGGGCAAAGCGATCTCGGTTTTGCCGGTTTTCGCGTTTTTAAAGCCCCCGAACTGGCGCGCCGTGATGTCGTATCATTCCTCGGCGCGAGTTATTTCCGCGCCGTTGATGACACATATCAATACGGTTTGTCGGCCCGCGGCCTGGCGATCGACACTTACACCGACAGCAAAGAAGAGTTCCCCGACTTTACCGCCTTCTGGTTTGATACGGTAAAACCAGGGGCAACCACCTTTACCGTTTATGCGTTGCTCGATAGCGCCAGCATTACTGGTGCCTATAAGTTCACTATCCATTGTGAGAAAAGTCAGGTGATTATGGATGTGGAAAATCACCTGTATGCGCGCAAAGACATTAAACAGCTGGGCATTGCGCCGATGACCAGCATGTTCAGCTGCGGCACTAATGAACGTCGGATGTGCGACACCATTCATCCGCAAATCCATGACTCTGATCGTCTGTCCATGTGGCGGGGCAACGGCGAGTGGATTTGCCGTCCGCTGAATAATCCGCAAAAATTGCAGTTCAATGCTTACACCGACAACAACCCGAAAGGGTTTGGTTTATTGCAACTGGATCGCGATTTCTCTCATTATCAGGACATTATGGGCTGGTATAACAAACGCCCAAGTCTGTGGGTGGAACCGCGTAACAAGTGGGGTAAGGGCACCATCGGCCTGATGGAAATCCCAACAACGGGCGAAACGCTGGATAACATTGTCTGCTTCTGGCAGCCAGAAAAAGCTGTAAAAGCGGGTGATGAGTTTGCATTCCAGTATCGTCTGTACTGGAGTGCGCAACCGCCTGTTCATTGCCCATTAGCGCGCGTTATGGCAACGCGTACCGGCATGGGCGGTTTCCCGGAAGGTTGGGCGCCTGGTGAACACTATCCCGAAAAATGGGCGCGTCGTTTTGCCGTCGATTTCGTTGGTGGTGATCTGAAAGCTGCCGCACCAAAAGGCATTGAGCCGGTGATTACGCTTTCCAGTGGGGAAGCGAAGCAAATCGAAATTCTCTATATTGAACCCATTGATGGTTATCGTATTCAGTTTGACTGGTATCCGACTTCGGACTCCACTGATCCGGTCGATATGCGGATGTATCTGCGTTGTCAGGGCGACGCTATCAGTGAAACATGGCTGTATCAGTATTTCCCGCCAGCGCCGGATAAACGTCAGTATGTTGACGACCGCGTGATGAGTTAATCGTTTTTTTCTTCGGCACCTTCTTCGGGAGGTGCCGTCTGGTTAAACACGATCCCGCTCGCATTTTTCCCTAAGTTAAATGAGTAATCTGATGGTGTGTATTTCAGATACACCTTGTCAGCCACTAACAGGGAGTGCGTATGTTTCCAGAATACCGAGATTTAATATCCCGTCTGAAAAACGAAAATCCTCGCTTTATGTCCTTGTTCGATAAACACAATAAACTTGATCATGAAATTGCCAGAAAGGAAGGTTCCGACGGTCGAGGGTACAATGCGGAAGTGGTCCGCATGAAAAAACAAAAGCTACAGTTAAAAGATGAGATGCTCAAAATCCTGCAGCAGGAGAGCGTCAAAGAGGTGTAAACTTTCCTAAGCCGCCAGCCAGGCGGCTTTTTTAACAACTGCATGGATTGACTGGAGATAAGATGGCTGAAACGATAAAAGTAAGTGAATCACTTGAATTACATGCTGTTGCAGAAAGTCATGTCACACCTCTTTATCAGTTAATCTGTAAAAATAGAACCTGGTTACAGCAGTCGCTAAACTGGCCGCAGTTTGTTCAAAGTGAAGAGGACACGCGAAAAACGGTGCAGGGCAATGTAATGTTGCATCAACGCGGCTATGCCAAAATGTTCATGATTTTCAAAGAAGATGAACTTATCGGCGTTATCTCGTTTAATCGTATTGAACCACTGAATAAAACCGCTGAAATCGGCTACTGGCTGGACGAATCTCATCAGGGGCAGGGGATCATTTCTCAGGCGCTGCAGGCATTGATTCATCATTACGCTCAGTCTGGTGAACTTAGACGCTTCGTGATCAAATGTCGGGTGGATAATGCGCAAAGCAACCAGGTCGCTTTGCGCAATGGTTTTATCCTTGAAGGTTGCCTGAAACAGGCTGAGTTTCTGAATGATGCCTATGATGATGTGAACTTATACGCGCGTATTATCGATTCACAATAACCCTGCCAGCGGCGTTCGCGTAATGCGCTCTTCGCCGTTAATGACTTTTGGACCACGGACATGAACCGTGTCGCCATCAAAGGCTTCAACGACGGCGTGGTCGGTCAACTCCACATGGTTTTCAATTATCACCGCACCTGTAATACGGCTCTCACCTTGTATTACAACGTGCTCGTCGAGCAGAATCGGTCCGCCACGTACCACTGCCTTTCCGCCAATCAAGACATGATGTTTTAACACACAATTACCTTCCACAATGGCATATTCCGCTACCTGCGAACTGTAATGAATTGTCGGAATGGCATCTTCTTCTATGCCAGCTTTCACCTGCGCGTGACCGTAGACTTTAGCGCAATCGCATAGCCAGACGTTGTTCTCTTCATTACCTTCAATACTGGCAAAATCAAAAACTTCGGCGCGATGTTCAATAAAAGCATACCGGACGACGGCATCGCCATAAATTTGTGCCTGGTGGACAATACGCGAGGCGCTAACCCTTGCGCGATCATAAATTTGTAGCAGGAGTTGATGGTCGGAGGTTAAGCCTTGCGCGGCGACGAGCATAGAATGTTGATCAATTAAGGCGTGACCAAATATTCTACATTGACCGCAAACTAATGAGTCACGAATGGTGACACTGTCACTTATGTATGCACCCTGACTGACTTCACTATTATCGATCCAGACGTTATCCGTTGCGTAAACCTCTCCCCAAAGGACGCTGGTGCCGGTGATACGCGTATTACCGGAAATCACCGTTCCGCCGAACGCAATAGCATTCTGATCGTAAATCCAGCAATTTCCTTCCTGTGCTAACACCGTTTCGCGATCGATCCAGCCGCCAGCGGTTCCTGCTATCACATCGTTAAAATCGCTCATGGCGATAATTTGCCGTAATAACACACTTTTTTTAGTGCCATCATCCTGATAACTAAAGGCTCGCTGTTCTTCACTTAGACGATATTTGCGCATAGCGTTTTCCCACAGGTGACTTACTATAACCGTAGCAAATTCTGCGGCTCTGGCTATGCTCGAGAAAATTCCATAAAATGTATTTCAAATATACTTTATAAATTAAACAAAATGAGTAAGAAGATGCAGAGCGATAAAGTGCTCAATTTGCCGGCAGGCTACTTTGGTATTGTGTTGGGGACGATAGGGATGGGATTTGCCTGGCGCTATGCCAGCCAGGTTTGGCAGGTCAGCCACTGGTTAGGGGATGGGCTGGTAATTCTGGCGATGATCATCTGGGGATTATTGACTAGCGCATTTATTACCCGACTCATACGCTTTCCGCATAGCGTGCTGGCGGAAGTGCGCCATCCAGTGATGAGCAGTTTTGTGAGTTTGTTTCCTGCAACGACGATGCTGGTAGCGATTGGTTTTGTTCCGTGGTTTCGCCCACTGGCGGTATGCCTGTTCAGTTTTGGTGTCGTGGTTCAGTTGGCTTATGCCGCCTGGCAAACTGCGGGATTATGGCGCGGATCTCATCCTGAAGAAGCTACCACGCCTGGACTGTATCTGCCGACAGTTGCCAACAACTTTATCAGCGCAATGGCCTGTGGTGCATTGGGTTACACCGACGCCGGTCTGGTGTTTTTAGGCGCAGGCGTTTTCTCATGGTTAAGCCTGGAACCGGTGATCTTGCAGCGTCTGCGCAGTTCGGGAGAATTACCCACGGCGCTGCGGACATCACTCGGCATTCAGCTCGCTCCTGCGCTGGTGGCCTGTAGTGCCTGGCTGAGCGTCAACGGCGGCGAGGGTGACACGCTGGCGAAAATGCTTTTCGGTTATGGGCTGCTGCAACTGCTGTTTATGCTACGTCTGATGCCATGGTATCTCTCCCAGCCATTTAATGCTTCATTCTGGAGTTTCTCGTTCGGCGTATCTGCACTGGCAACCACCGGTTTGCATCTGGGGAGTGGCAGCGATAATGGATTTTTCCATACCCTGGCGGTGCCGCTGTTTATCTTTACCAATTTTATAATTGCAATACTGCTCATCCGAACTTTCGCGCTTCTGATGCAGGGGAAATTGTTAATCAGAACCGAGCGCGCCGTTTTAATGAAAGCTGAGGACAAAGAATGATCATTCGTGACGAAAACTATTTTACTGATAAGTATGAATTAACCCGCACACACTCTGAAGTACTGGAAGCGGTGAAAGTGGTTAAACCCGGTAAAACGCTGGATCTGGGCTGTGGCAATGGTCGTAACAGTCTTTACCTGGCAGCCAATGGTTATGAAGTTGACGCATGGGATAAAAATGCCATGAGTATCGCCAACGTCGAGCGCATTAAATCCATTGAAAATCTGGATAATTTACATACCCGGGTCGTTGATCTGAATAACCTCACGTTTGATGGGCAATACGATTTTATTCTTTCGACTGTGGTGCTGATGTTCCTTGAGGCTAAAACCATCCCAGGGCTGATTGCCAATATGCAACGTTGCACTAAACCTGGCGGTTACAACCTGATTGTGGCGGCGATGGATACCGCTGATTATCCATGTAGTGTCGGCTTCCCGTTTGCCTTCAAAGAGGGAGAATTACGTCGATATTACGAAGGCTGGGAGATGGTGAAATACAATGAAGACGTCGGCGAGCTGCACCGCACCGACGCCAACGGTAATCGGATTAAACTGCGTTTCGCCACGATGCTGGCACGTAAAAAATGACCCTGTAGAACAAGGCGCGTGAAAATGCCCCGCGTTGAGATGGTTAACCGTTGTTCTTTTCGGTAAGCATATTTTTAATCAAAAGGATGTGAAATTAATCACGGTAGTCGAAGTTTTTCATCAGCTTAACGCACTGATATTTAACTACTGATGATTGACTTAGCCCCTTTTTCGGCATTGACTATGTCGTCTGAAAAGGGGCTGAAAAATTTATTTTCACCAACACTTTTTTTGCCACAACACGAAGCGGCGCTTTTTGCTATAACTTAGAAAGTAATATAATCATCTCAGGAAACTATTCATGCGTACCACATCATTTGCGAAAGTTGCAGCTTTATGCGGCTTGTTGGCTCTGTCTGGTTGTGCCTCTAAAATCACCCAGCCAGATAAATATTCTGGCTTTTTAAACAATTACTCTGATTTAAAAGAAACAAATTCTGCAACGGGTAAGCCTGTTTTACGTTGGGTAGACCCAAGTTTTGATCAAAGTAAATATGACAGCATCGTCTGGAACCCAATCACTTATTATCCGGTGCCGAAACCTTCTACTCAGGTAGGGCAGAAAGTTCTGGATAAAATTTTGAGCTATACCAACACTGAAATGAAAGAAGCGATTGCGCAGCGTAAACCACTGGTTACCACCGCTGGGCCGCGTAGTCTGATTTTCCGTGGTGCCATTACCGGTGTAGATACCAGCAAAGAAGGGTTGCAATTCTATGAAGTGGTTCCTGTCGCATTAGTGGTCGCGGGGACGCAAATGGCGACGGGCCACCGTACTATGGATACTCGCCTGTACTTTGAAGGTGAGCTAATTGATGCAGCTACTAATAAACCGGTTATCAAAGTCGTTCGTCAGGGCGAAGGTAAAGACCTGAATAATGAAAGTACGCCAATGGCTTTCGAGAATATTAAGCAAGTTATTGATGACATGGCGACCGATGCCACCATGTTTGACGTTAACAAAAAGTAATTCCAGTCGCGCCATCGTAAGATGGCGCTTTTTATTATCGGTTTCTGTCAGCGATTAAATTTAACACCATGTAACAAACGCCACCGGCAATTAATCCCCAAAACGCAGAACCAATCCCGACAAGCGTTAGTCCACTTGCCGTTACCAGAAATGCCACCACCGCCGCGTCTCGCTCACGCTCATTATGCAGCGCCTGATACAAACTGCCGCCAATGGTACTTAACAGCGCCAGACCTGCCAGCATCTGGATCCAACTTACGGGCAGGGCAGCCATCATCCCGGTAATAGCACTACCAAAAAGACCTGCAAACAAATAAACAACGCCTGCGACAGCAGCTGCCAGCCAACGTTGATCTTTATCCGGATGCGCTTCCGGGCTTTGGCAAATAGCCGCGGTGATTGCTGCAATACCGACGGAATAAACCCCGAAAGGGGAAAATACCAGCGCCAGCAATCCAGTAAATACAATCAACGGCGAAACAGGAGCCGAATACCCGGCCGCTTTCATTGCCGCAATACCCGGTGCGTTTTGCGATGCCATCGTCACCAGAAAAAGGGGGAGTGCAACGCTCAGGCTGTGAGCAAACGAAAATTCAGGGGCAATATAAGCGGGGAGAACGGGTTTAAAGACAACATCATTTGTGACAATGTCACCTTGCGCGATAACGATCACGATCCCAATAATCATCGCGGCAATTACCGCATAGCGCGGCGCAACGGCCCTGGTTGCCAGCCATACCAGCAACATACTGCCACACAACGTAAATTGACCATCCAGACTGGCAAACGCCTGTAAACCAAAGCGTAATAAAATTCCGGCCAGCATCGCCGCCGCAAGCGAGTGCGGAATAATACGCATCAGACGGGCGAATAATCCCGTCACACCACAGAGGACTATTAACGCGTTGGTGACAATAAAAACGCCGATGGCTTCGTTAAGTGTTAGTCCCTGTAATCCGGTGACCAACAAAGCCGCGCCAGGCGTTGACCATGCGGTGAGAACAGGCACACGGTACCACAATGTCAGAGCCAGCGTACTGACGCCCATTGCCAATCCCAGCGCCGTCATCCAGCCAGAGATTTGTGCAGTGGTGGCTCCGGCGACAATCGCTGCTTGCCAGATTATTGCCGCTGAACTGGCGTAGCCAATTAATACCGCCAGAAACCCCGCCAGTAGCGTGGGTGGAGGAATAGAAAACAGACGCATGGTCACCTCGTGCGTTATAGCGTACAGGTACCGTAGCATTTGTCCGTTATAACGCACAAGTGATAAACTTCCGCTTTGCCGGAGGAGTCACATGGAAAATCTCACTCGCTTTTTATCCACTACACTTAAACAACTACGTCAGCAGCGCGGCTGGAGTCTTTCGCGACTGGCAGAAGCGACGGGGGTTTCTAAAGCGATGTTAGGGCAGATTGAGCGTAATGAGTCCAGCCCGACGGTCGCGACATTATGGAAAATTGCCACTGGGTTGAATGTGCCATTTTCGACATTTATTTCTCCGCCGCAGTCCGCTACGCCTTCAGTTTATGATCCGCAACAGCAGGCGATGGTGATCACTTCGCTGTTTCCTTATGATCCGCAACTCTGCTTTGAACACTTCTCAATTCAGATGGCTCCCGGTGCAATAAGTGAATCGATGCCCCATGAGAAGGGAGTAATCGAACATGTTGTCGTCATTGATGGGCAACTTGATCTGTGCGTTGATGGTGAATGGCAGAGCCTTAATTGTGGAAAAGGCGCTCGATTTGCTGCAGACGTTACGCATGTCTATCGTAATGGTGGGGAGCAAATCGTACATTTTCATTCCCTCATCCATTACCCACGCAGTTAAGCGGGAAAACTATTTCGCAACGTCGCGCTTGTGGCTAAAATAGCCGCCATTTTTCAGCTACTGGATAAGAATGTGACCGTATCTTCTCATCGACTTGAACTGTTAAGCCCGGCACGCGATGCCGCCATTGCCCGCGAAGCTATTTTGCACGGTGCCGATGCTGTTTATATCGGCGGCCCTGGTTTTGGTGCCCGTCATAATGCCAGTAATAGCCTGAAAGATATCGCCGAACTGGTGCCGTTTGCCCATCGTTATGGTGCAAAAATTTTCGTCACGCTTAACACCATTTTGCATGATGATGAGCTGGAACCCGCTCAGCGGTTAATTACCGATCTTTACCAGACCGGTGTCGATGCGCTGATTGTACAGGACATGGGGATTCTGGAACTTGATATTCCGCCGATTGAACTGCACGCCAGTACGCAGTGCGATATTCGCACAGTAGAAAAAGCGAAGTTCCTCTCTGATGTTGGCTTTACGCAGATTGTGCTGGCGCGAGAGCTGAATCTTGAGCAGATCCGCGCGATTCACCAGGCCACGGACGCGACCATTGAATTCTTTATTCATGGTGCATTGTGCGTGGCCTATTCTGGTCAGTGCTACATTTCTCATGCGCAAACAGGGCGTAGCGCCAACCGTGGCGATTGCTCGCAGGCGTGCCGTTTGCCATACACATTGAAAGACGATCAGGGGCGGGTGGTTTCCTATGAAAAACATCTGCTGTCGATGAAAGATAACGATCAGACTGCCAACCTCGGCGCGCTGATTGATGCTGGCGTACGCTCCTTCAAGATTGAAGGGCGTTACAAAGATATGAGCTACGTGAAGAATATCACCGCCCATTATCGTCAGATGCTGGATGCCATTATTGAAGAACGTGGCGATCTGGCGCGCGCTTCATCAGGTCGTACTGAACATTTCTTTGTTCCATCGACGGAAAAGACTTTCCACCGTGGCAGTACCGACTACTTTGTTAACGCCCGTAAAGGGGATATCGGCGCGTTCGACTCCCCCAAGTTTATCGGCCTGCCGGTCGGTGAAGTATTAAAAGTGGCGAAGGATCATCTCGATGTTGCCGTCACCGAGCCGTTAGCAAATGGCGATGGTCTGAATGTGATGATTAAACGTGAAGTGGTTGGCTTTCGCGCCAATACAGTCGAAAAAACCGGGCAAAATCAGTACCGCGTCTGGCCAAATGAGATGCCTGCGGATTTGCATAAAATTCGTCCGCATCATCCGCTTAATCGTAATCTGGACCATAATTGGCAGCAGGCGTTGACCAAAACATCCAGCGAACGTCGCGTAGCGGTAGACATTGAACTGGGCGGCTGGCAGGAACAACTGATTCTGACCCTCACCAGTGAAGAGGGTGTCAGCATTACGCATACGCTGGACGGGCAGTTCGACGAAGCCAATAACGCCGAAAAAGCAATGAACAATCTGAAGGATGGTCTGGCAAAACTGGGGCAAACCATCTATTACGCCCGCAATGTGCAAATTAATTTGCCGGGGGCGCTGTTTGTACCAAACAGTCTGTTAAACCAGTTCCGCCGTGAAGCCGTTGACATGCTGGATGCTGCGCGTCTTGCCAGTTACCAGCGCGGCAGCCGTAAACCGGTTGCTGATCCTGCGCCGGTTTATCCGCAAACGCATCTGAGTTTCCTCGCGAACGTATACAACCAGAAAGCGCGTGAATTTTATCATCGCTATGGTGTGCAACTGATTGATGCGGCGTATGAAGCGCATGAAGAGAAGGGGGAAGTGCCGGTAATGATCACCAAGCATTGTCTGCGCTTTGCCTTCAATCTGTGTCCGAAACAGGCAAAAGGTAACATCAAAAGCTGGAAGGCGACGCCAATGCAACTGGTTAATGGCGATGAAGTGTTAACGCTAAAGTTCGATTGTCGCCCATGTGAGATGCACGTCATTGGCAAAATCAAAAATCACATACTGAAAATGCCGTTACCGGGAAGCGTAGTGGCATCCGTTAGTCCGGATGAGCTGCTGAAAACATTGCCGAAGCGAAAAGGGTAAAACGCCAGTTTTCGGGTTACTCACCACTCATCCAATCTGCATGATATTGCCTGTCGGGTAAGGCGTTATGCCGCATCCGGCAACAAATGACTCAACGCTGTCCCGCTTCTGGTTTGCGCGATTTTTGCCAGTAAAAATGCTCGCGCAAACCTTCCGCCGACTCTTCCGCCACGGCACGCAATTCATCGCTGTCCGCTTCATGACGCAGCTGATGATCCACATTCTTTACCCACATAAATTCATGTCCTTTGTGCCCTGCCATGAGTTGTCCTGAGAACAGCGCACACGTTAATAAGACAACCGATAACGCCTTCGTAAACACCCCGCCACCTTTTTCTCACCTTTTGCCGCTATGATGCCGATCGTTTCTTGAGGTTATTATTCAGTTTTGCAAATTAGCGCAAAGAAATTCTGGAATCTTCCTTCCTGATTTTGCATTGCATTCTGCCGTTGCGGCGATTTAGTGCTATTTTCGAGCACATTACACACGGAGGTAAACTTCGCCATTAAATAGTCACGATCACTTTATTGAAGTGCCTTTGAGCGTCGCCTCTAAGGTATTGCTGTTAAATGCTTTTTTACCGTCAGAAATCACTCAGCAAGAGTTAGCCAGGCGAATTGGCAAACCTAAACAGGAAATTACGCGCTTATTTAACTTGCACCATGCGACAAAAATCGACGCCGTCCAGCTTGCGGCTAAGGCGCTTGGCAAAGAGTTATCGCTGGTGATGGTTTGATAACAGTTAATGAAAAGTTGTCATTTTTAACAACTGATATAGACTGCCGAATCACCTGCACATAATAACGATTCGATAATGAAAAAATACCAGCAGCTTGCAGAACAATTACGCGAGCAGATTGCGTCGGGGATCTGGCAACCCGGAGATCGTTTGCCTTCGTTGCGTGACCAGGTGGCGCTTTCTGGCATGAGCTTTATGACTGTCAGCCATGCCTATCAGTTGCTCGAAAGTCAGGGACATATTATCGCGCGACCGCAGTCGGGTTATTACGTTGCGCCACAGGCAATAAAAATGCCGAAAGCGCCAGTCATTCCAGTCACTCGAGATGAAGCAGTCGATATCAACACCTATATTTTTGATATGTTGCAGGCCAGTCGCGATCCGTCGGTAGTTCCGTTTGCCTCGGCCTTTCCCGACCCGCGACTTTTCCCCCTCCAACAACTAAACCGCTCGCTGGCGCAGGTAAGCAAAACCGCCACGGCGATGAGCGTGATTGAAAACTTACCGCCAGGAAACGCAGAACTGCGTCAGGCTATTGCTCGTCGCTATGCCTTACAGGGCATCACTATTTCTCCTGATGAAATTGTCATTACCGCCGGGGCGTTAGAGGCATTAAACCTCAGTTTACAAGCGGTAACGGAACCAGGCGATTGGGTGATAGTAGAGAATCCTTGTTTCTACGGCGCGTTGCAGGCGCTGGAGCGGTTACGGCTGAAGGCGTTATCGGTGGCGACGGACGTTAACGAAGGGATCGATCTTCAGGCGCTGGAACTGGCGTTGCAGGAGTATCCGGTGAAAGCGTGCTGGCTGATGACTAATAGCCAGAATCCACTCGGATTTACCTTAACGCCGCAGAAAAAAGCGCGGCTGGTAGCGTTGCTCAATCAGTACAACGTAACGCTGATTGAAGATGACGTTTACAGCGAACTTTATTTTGGACGGGAAAAACCGCTGCCTGCGAAAGCGTGGGATCGCCACGATGGTGTTTTGCATTGCTCTTCGTTTTCGAAATGTCTGGTGCCAGGTTTTCGTATTGGTTGGGTCGCCGCTGGAAAACACGCACGCAAAATTCAACGATTGCAATTGATGAGTACGCTTTCGACCAGTTCACCGATGCAGCTTGCGCTTGTGGATTATCTTTCCACGCGCCGTTACGACGCCCATCTTCGTCGTTTACGTCGTCAGCTTGCGGAACGTAAACAACGTGCCTGGCAGGCGCTGCTGCGTTATCTGCCTGCGGAAGTGAAAATTCATCATAATGACAGCGGTTATTTTCTCTGGCTGGAACTCCCCGCGCCGTTAGATGCGGGCGAATTAAGCCTGGCAGCACTGACGCATCATATCAGTATTGCGCCGGGTAAAATGTTTTCTACCGGTGAAAACTGGTCACGTTTTTTTCGTTTTAATACTGCATGGCAGTGGGGCGAGCGTGAAGAACAGGCGGTTAAACAATTAGGCAAACTTATTCAAGAACGGCTGTAATAGCGTTTAATTTAATTCCTCTTAGGTTGGGTAATATGAATTTCGAATAGCAGTCATATTTCCTAACCCCTTGTCTATACTCCAGAAGATAACCTCACAGACGGCATAATGCGCGGTAGCTCACAACCTGATTAAATTTTCTCAGGGGCGAAGGTGTGCCTGCAAGCCGCCGTCTATGGTTAAACAAGGAGATATTTTTACGGCACGGCGGCTGAACAATTAATTACGACAGGAGTAAGACCTTATGAGCAAGACATTTGCCCGCAGCAGCCTGTGTGCGCTCACCATGACAATAATGACCGCTCACGCCGCCGAACCGCCTACCAATTTAGATAAACCGGAAGGGCGACTGGATATTATCGCCTGGCCGGGATACATCGAACGCGGACAAACTGATAAACAATACGACTGGGTAACGCAATTCGAAAAAGAGACAGGTTGCGCGGTAAATGTAAAAACCGCCGCGACGTCCGATGAAATGGTCAGTCTGATGACCAAAGGGGGTTACGATCTGGTTACGGCGTCCGGCGATGCCTCGCTGCGCCTGATTATGGGTAAACGCGTGCAGCCGATTAATACCGCATTGATTCCCAACTGGAAAGCGCTCGATCCGCGTGTGGTTAAAGGCGACTGGTTTAACGTTGGCGGCAAAGTTTACGGCACTCCTTACCAATGGGGGCCGAACCTGCTGATGTACAACACGAAAACCTTCCCGACGCCGCCGGATAGCTGGCAAGTGGTTTTTGTTGCGCAGAATCTGCCGGACGGTAAGAGCAATAAAGGCCGCGTTCAGGCTTATGATGGCCCTATTTATATTGCGGATGCTGCGTTGTTCGTTAAAGCCACTCAGCCGCAGTTGGGCATCAGCGATCCGTATCAACTCACCGAAGAACAGTACCAGGCGGTGCTGAAAGTGCTGCGCGATCAACATAGTTTGATCCATCGCTACTGGCATGACACTACCGTGCAAATGAGCGATTTCAAAAACGAGGGTGTGGTTGCCTCCAGTGCATGGCCCTATCAGGCCAACGCCCTGAAAGCCGAAGGCCAGCCTGTCGCTACCGTTTTCCCGAAGGAGGGCGTTACCGGTTGGGCTGACACCACCATGCTACATAGCGAAGCGAAACATCCGGTTTGCGCCTACAAATGGATGAACTGGTCATTAACGCCAAAAGTGCAGGGCGATGTGGCGGCCTGGTTTGGCTCGTTACCGGTAGTGCCGGAAGGGTGTAAAGCCAGTCCGTTATTAGGCGAAAAAGGTTGTGAAACAAACGGTTTTAACTATTTCGATAAAATCGCCTTCTGGAAAACGCCTATAGCAGAAGGGGGCAAGTTTGTTCCCTACAGTCGCTGGACGCAGGATTATATTGCCATTATGGGCGGCCGCTAACTTCGCTGGGGTGTTTTATGACGTACGCAGTGGAGTTTGACAACGTATCGCGACTGTATGGTGATGTGCGCGCGGTAGATGGTGTCAGTATTGCGATAAAAGATGGTGAGTTTTTCTCAATGCTGGGGCCGTCTGGCTCCGGCAAAACCACCTGCCTGCGCCTGATTGCTGGATTCGAACAGCTTTCCGGCGGGACTATATCTATCTTTGGTAAACCCGCCAGCAATCTGCCACCGTGGGAGCGGGACGTGAATACCGTTTTCCAGGACTACGCGCTTTTTCCGCATATGTCGATTCTTGACAACGTGGCCTATGGGCTGATGGTCAAAGGGGTGGATAAAAAACAGCGACACGTAATGGCGCAAGAGGCGCTGGAGAAAGTGGCGTTGGGGTTTGTACAGCAACGTAAACCGTCACAACTTTCTGGTGGTCAGCGTCAGCGGGTTGCCATTGCCAGAGCGTTAGTGAATGAGCCGCGCGTATTGCTGCTGGATGAACCGCTCGGTGCACTGGATCTTAAGCTGCGTGAGCAGATGCAACTGGAGCTAAAAAAGCTACAACAGTCTCTTGGCATCACCTTTATTTTCGTCACCCACGATCAGGGCGAGGCATTATCGATGTCCGATCGTGTTGCGGTATTCAACAACGGTCGCATTGAGCAGGTTGATTCACCGCGTGACCTCTATATGCGCCCGCACACGCCGTTTGTTGCGGGATTCGTCGGGACATCCAACGTTTTTGAGCCGCTAATGGCCGAGAATCTTTGCGGCATGATAGGCAGTTTTGCCCTGAGACCGGAACATATCCGCCTCAATACATCCGGCGAAGTGCAGGCAAATGGCACTATTCAGGCTGTACAGTATCAGGGCGCGGCGACCCGTTTTGAACTGAGACTGAATGGCGGTGAAAAACTGCTGGTGAGTCAGGCCAATATGACAGGCGAAGAACTGCCTGCCACGCTCACGCCCGGACAACAGGTGATGGTTTCCTGGTCGCGCGATGTGATGGTGCCGCTGGTTGAGGAGAGGTGAATGGCGATGAACGTATTGCAATCACCTGCGCGCCCAGGGTTGGGTAAGGTGTCAGGTTTCTTCTGGCGGAAACCGGGACTGGGGCTGTTTTTGCTGCTGCTTGGTCCGCTGATGTGGTTTGGCATTGTCTATTTTGGTTCACTCCTGACGTTGTTATGGCAGGGCTTTTATACCTTTGACGATTTCACCATGTCGGTAACGCCAGAACTGACGCTGGCGAATATCCGTGCGCTGTTTAATCCGGCGAATTACGACATCATCCTCCGCACGCTAACCATGGCTGTGGCTGTCACTATCGCGAGCGCCATTCTGGCTTTTCCGATGGCGTGGTATATGGCGCGCTATACCAGCGGGAAAATGAAAGCGTTCTTTTATATTGCGGTGATGCTGCCAATGTGGGCAAGCTACATTGTTAAAGCTTATGCCTGGACATTATTGCTGGCAAAAGATGGCGTGGCGCAGTGGTTTTTACAACATCTGGGGCTGGAACCACTGCTGACAGCGTTCCTTACATTACCCGCGGTGGGCGGTAACACGTTGTCAACTTCCGGGCTGGGGCGCTTTCTCGTGTTTCTCTATATCTGGCTGCCGTTCATGATCCTGCCCGTGCAGGCGGCGCTTGAGCGTTTGCCGCCGTCATTGTTGCAGGCGTCGGCTGATCTTGGCGCGCGTCCACGGCAAACCTTTCGCTATGTGGTGCTGCCGCTGGCGATCCCGGGTATTGCCGCTGGCTCTATCTTTACCTTTTCACTCACACTGGGCGATTTTATCGTTCCGCAGCTGGTTGGCCCTCCAGGATATTTTATCGGCAATATGGTTTATTCCCAGCAGGGGGCGATTGGCAATATGCCGATGGCGGCGGCATTCACCCTGGTGCCGATTGTTCTCATCGCACTGTACCTGGCGTTCGTGAAACGTCTGGGAGCGTTCGATGCACTCTGAACGCGCACCGTTTTTCCTTAAACTGGCGGCCTGGGGCGGCGTTGTTTTCCTTCATTTTCCCATCCTGATTATCGCCGCCTATGCTTTTAATACCGAAGATGCAGCGTTTAGTTTTCCACCGCAAGGCCTGACGCTGCGCTGGTTTAGCGTGGCAGCACAGCGTAGTGATATTCTTGATGCTGTGACACTGTCACTTAAAGTGGCGGCGCTGGCGACATTAATTGCGCTGGTATTAGGGACACTGGCCGCTGCTGCGCTGTGGCGTCGGGACTTTTTCGGTAAAAGCGCCATTTCATTGTTATTGCTGCTGCCCATTGCGCTGCCGGGCATTGTCACTGGTCTGGCGCTATTAACTGCTTTTAAAACCATCAATCTGGAGCCGGGATTTTTCACCATCGTGGTCGGTCATGCGACTTTTTGCGTAGTGGTGGTGTTTAACAATGTCATCGCCCGTTTTCGCCGCACCTCCTGGAGTCTGGTTGAGGCGTCAATGGATCTTGGGGCCAATGGCTGGCAAACCTTCCGCTACGTGGTGTTGCCGAATCTCAGTTCGGCGCTTCTGGCAGGAGGAATGCTGGCGTTTGCTTTGTCGTTCGATGAAATCATCGTTACGACTTTTACGGCAGGTCATGAACGAACGTTACCGTTGTGGTTACTCAATCAGCTTGGGCGACCACGTGATGTACCGGTAACCAACGTCGTGGCACTGCTGGTTATGTTGGTAACAACCTTGCCGATCCTGGGAGCCTGGTGGCTAACCCGCGAAGGCGACAATGGTCAATAACCACTGATACAGGAATATGCTATGCAACATAAGTTACTGATTAACGGAGAACTGGTTAGCGGCGAAGGGGAAAAACAGCCTGTCTATAATCCGGCAACGGGGGACGTTTTACTGGAGATTGCCGAGGCATCCGCAGAGCAGGTGGATGCTGCTGTTCGCGCGGCAGATGCAGCATTTGCCGAATGGGGGCAAACCACGCCGAAAGCGCGTGCGGAATGCCTGCTGAAACTGGCCGATGTTATTGAAGAAAATGGTCAGGTTTTTGCCGAATTGGAGTCCCGTAATTGTGGCAAACCGCTGCATAGTGCGTTCAATGATGAAATTCCGGCGATTGTCGATGTCTTTCGCTTTTTCGCCGGGGCGGCGCGCTGCCTCAATGGTCTGGCGGCCGGCGAATACCTTGAAGGTCATACTTCAATGATCCGTCGGGATCCGTTGGGGGTCGTGGCTTCTATCGCACCGTGGAATTATCCGCTGATGATGGCCGCGTGGAAACTGGCTCCGGCGCTGGCGGCAGGGAACTGCGTAGTGCTTAAACCATCAGAAATTACGCCGCTGACAGCGTTGAAGCTGGCTGAACTGGCGAAAGATATCTTCCCGGCTGGCGTGATTAATGTGCTGTTTGGCAGAGGCAAAACAGTGGGCGATCCGCTGACCGGACATCCCAAAGTGCGGATGGTGTCGCTGACGGGCTCTATCGCCACCGGCGAGCACATCATCAGCCATACAGCGCCGTCTATTAAGCGTACTCATATGGAGTTGGGTGGCAAAGCGCCAGTGATTGTTTTTGATGATGCTGATATTGAAGCAGTGGTCGAAGGTGTTCGCACTTTTGGCTATTACAATGCCGGACAGGATTGTACTGCGGCTTGTCGGATCTACGCGCAAAAAGGTATTTACGATACGCTGGTGGAAAAACTCGGTGCTGCAGTGGCAACGTTAAAATCTGGTGCGCCGGATGACGAGTCCACAGAGCTTGGACCGTTAAGTTCGCTGGCACATCTCGAACGTGTCAGCAAGGCGGTAGAAGAGGCGAAAGAGACAGGGCACATCAAAGTGATCACCGGTGGTGAAAAACGCAAGGGTAATGGTTATTACTACGCGCCTACGCTGCTGGCTGGCGCGTTACAGGACGATGCCATCGTGCAAAAAGAGGTATTTGGTCCGGTGGTGAGCGTGACGGCCTTTGACAATGAAGAACAGGTGGTGAACTGGGCGAATGACAGCCAGTACGGACTTGCATCTTCGGTATGGACTAAAGATGTGGGCAGGGCGCATCGTGTCAGCGCACGACTGCAATATGGTTGTACCTGGGTCAATACCCATTTCATGCTGGTAAGTGAAATGCCGCACGGTGGACAGAAACTTTCTGGTTACGGCAAGGATATGTCACTTTATGGGCTGGAGGATTACACCGTCGTCCGCCATGTCATGGTTAAACATTAAGTTAAATGCTAGTGGCTGTTATATGAAATTATATGATGGCCACTATCGTTTGAAGTTTTGAGTCATTGGCGATTAATAATAATGAATACATTAAAACGAGTGGAAAAGTTAGACGACTATTATGCGCTAAAGGTATGATGGTGATTTTTCATCCTGTCATGGTTGATTCATAGAAGACTTTAGAGTATCGTTATTCAACTAATAATTTATAAGTAAAAGTAGAAATCTTTAGTATGAACGTACAGTTATATAAATTCACAGAAGATAAAAATAAAACCATTACCTTTAGGTGGACGAAAAAACACTTTGAATTTTGCATGGATAATAAAATATTTTTAAATCATAAAGGGAAGAAGTCTTACAAAGAAAGGAATTTATTTCTTTTCTCAAAAGGTGACAAAATATCAATTGAAGAGAATGTTATTGCTGAAGAATATTCAACAATGCCTGTAAAAAATTTTTCCAGTGTAGGTGCATTTTCATTTCCAACTTGTCATTTTTCAGGGAATATACATATAGGACGATTTTGTAGTATTGCATCAAATGTAAAAATAATGGGTGGAAATCATCCTATGAATCGTTTTACTACTCACATGATGACTTATAACGGTGAATTTGATAAATTTGCCTTGAGTGAGTTCGAACGGCCATGGACATTGAAACCATTCATTACCAAACCTGAAAATCCGATTATAGGAAACGATGTCTGGATAGGAAATGATGTTGTATTGAAAGGTGGCATCGCAATAGGTGATGGTGCTGTTATTGCTGCCAATTCCGTTGTTACCAAAGATGTGCCACCATATGCCATAGTTGCAGGAGTTCCTGCAAAAATAATCAGATTTAGATTTGATTCAAATATTATTGATGAATTGTTGAGAATAAAGTGGTGGAATTATAATTACTCAGATCTTCCGGATAATAACAAATGTGATGATATAAATTATTTTGTTGAAGAGATGAATCGATTGATATCAAATGGAAATATTCAAGAGAGGGACTATAAAAAATTCAATCTTTCTGAGATATTCAGAGACCTATAATTGTCTGTTTTACATGATAAATGGGCAGATAACCAGTGCGGGGTTTGCAATTTCAATGGGACAGCGTCCTCAAGGAGGTTGCAAACATCCTGCCATGCATATACTTTATGCCATCTTTTTATATTTACTTTATTCCCTGAAAGTATAAAGCATTTATAGACCCCGCGCGTCTAAAGTAATGACGATAGAAAAATGTGAAAACAAAGTTCCCTTTGAATCAGTAAGCTGTCTGTAAGGACGATAGGAGGGGGATGTTTTCTACTTATTTCAATGTAGATGTCAGCAAAAAGAAGTAAATATTAAGGATAATGTTGTAAACCTGGAGAGTATGAGATGATCTTGCGTACTGTCAGAGCACTGATTTCTCTGACAGTACGTGCTGCGTGCAAAATCACTACATCAAATAAACCAGCCAAATCTCATAGAGATAAGAGTAAACAAACCAACAGCAGCAAAGACATTTATCAGTACTACAGTTCTACTGGAAACATTCATTTTTGCCACCTTTTATCATTGCCCCTATGTGTATAGTACGGGTTAAGAAAATCCGCAATAATAATTATTCTGAAGATGGATAAGGGCAAGTTGCTGTTGATGATTTTTTCTCAAACTGGTGAAAAAACTTGATGCACGTCAAAAAATGACGCATATTTGCGCGCGTTTTATTCATCTGGCTGGACGCCCGTACATGTCTCTCTATCAACACATGCTTGTTTTTTATGCGGTTATGGCAGCAATCGCATTTCTTATCACCTGGTTTCTTTCTCACGATAAGAAACGCATCCGTTTCTTAAGCGCCTTTCTGGTGGGGGCAACATGGCCGATGAGTTTCCCGGTGGCGCTGTTGTTTTCACTGTTTTAAATCTTACGCACTGGCTTGACGGCACCACGCAGACTTATATCATTTGGATGAATCGATAAATTTCACAAGTGGCTAAGGAGAAAGTATGTCGCATCTGGATGAAGTCATCGCGCGCGTGGATGCCGCGATTGAAGAGAGCGTCATTGCCCATATGAACGAATTATTAATCGCCCTGAGCGATGACGCGGAGTTAAGTCGGGAAGATCGCTACACCCAGCAGCAGCGTCTGCGCACAGCGATCGCCCATCACGGTCGCAAGCATAAAGAAGATATGGAAGCGCGCCACGAACAGTTAACCAAAGGCGGCACCATCCTCTGATTAAAATGTGCGCCTGGCCACCAGCCAGGCACCAACCACAAGTAAAATTGCGCCACAAATTGGGCCGATCAACGCCCGTAGTGGTACGCCATGACTGCGGAAGATATCCAGCACCAGACCGCCAATTAGCTGGCTGGCGACCAGTACTGCAATAGTTGTCGCCGCTCCCAAATTCTGATATCCGCTGATACTGGCGAAGACAAAAAAAGATCCCAGCAAGCCGGGTATAAGTGTCCACCAGCGTACGCTGGACACCAGTTCGCCAAACCCCGCCATGCCTTGTTTAAACCATAAAATAGAAACAAAGAGCACAATCCCTACCAGTGAGTTCAGCAACATGGCGATGAGAATGGTAGAGGAGGTCTGGGTGATGCGCACCATTAGCGTGTTCTGGACGACCAGACCAATCCCTGCGGCAATCAAAAAGGCAAGGGTAAGCGACTGATTCATCAGATTGCGTCCGGTTCACTGCGTTCGTCGAGTTGCAACTGCATAAATGTCAGATCCAGCCAGCGCCCAAATTTAGTGCCCACCTGCGGCATTTGTGCGGTGATGACAAATCCCAGCGACTGGTGGAGATGCAGCGAAGCCTGATTTTGCGATTCGATCCCGGCGACCATAACATGCTTCCCGCAATCCCGCGCTTCATCAATCAATCGGCTTAACAATTTACGCCCAAGACCTTTGCCCTGATGATCAGGATGGACATAAACCGAATGCTCCACGGTATGGCGAAAACCATCGAAACTACGCCAGTCGCCAAACGAGGCATATCCCGTCACTACGCCATCTTCTTCACTCACCAGCACCGGATAACCTGCTATGGTCCGCGCTTCAAACCAGGCAATGCGGTTATCTGCATCCACCGTTTGGTCATTCCAGATAGCCGCCGTATACAACACGGCGTGGTTATAAATTTCCGCAATGGCAGCACAGTCGGCTTTGCGGGCAAAACGGATGGACATGTCTGGCCTCGATAAAATAATGATAATGACGTTATCAATACTATCGAAAACAGCCCGAAGCAACGGATTCCTCGATGAAATTATTGCGTGTTGCAGAGGGGATGTGACGACTGCAAACAAAACCAATCCTGCGAGCCTGCTACTATTGATGGATTCATGCCAAAAGCACAGGAGAGCATTATGGGGCAACAAAAGCAGCGTAACCGCCGTTGGGTTCTGGCCTCGCGTCCGCATGGCGCGCCGGTTCCGGAGAATTTTCGTCTTGAAGAAGATGATGTCGCCACACCGGGTGAAGGACAGGTATTACTGCGCACAGTTTATTTGTCACTGGACCTGTATATGCGTGGACGTATGAGCGATGAGCCATCTTATTCACCGCCGGTTGACATTGACGGCGTGATGGTCGGCGGTACGGTGAGCCGTGTCGTGGAGTCAAATCATCCTGATTACCAGCCTGGTGACTGGGTGCTGGGCTACAGTGGATGGCAGGACTATGACATATCCAGTGGTGATGATTTGGTGAAACTTGGCGATCATCCGCAAAATCCATCGTGGTCGCTGGGTGTGCTGGGGATGCCAGGCTTTACCGCTTATATGGGCCTGCTGGATATCGGTCAGCCCAAAGAAGGCGAAACGTTGGTGGTAGCTGCAGCGACAGGACCAGTGGGGGCGACGGTGGGGCAAATCGGCAAACTTAAAGGTTGCAGAGTGGTGGGGGTAGCTGGTGGCGCGGAAAAATGCCGCCATGCTACCGAGGTGTTGGGCTTCGATGTCTGCCTTGACCATCACGCGGATGATTTTGCCGAGCAACTGGCGAAAGCGTGCCCAAAAGGTATCGATATTTATTATGAAAACGTTGGCGGTAAGGTATTTGATGCGGTGCTACCGTTACTCAATACATCCGCGCGCATTCCCGTCTGCGGCTTAGTGAGCAGCTATAACGCTACAGAGCTACCACCCGGTCCGGATCGTTTACCCCTGTTGATGGCAACGGTGCTGAAAAAACGCATTCGCTTGCAAGGGTTTATTATTGGTCAGGATTATGGTCACCGTATCCATGAGTTTCAGCAGGAGATGGGACAATGGGTGAAAGAGGGGAAAATTCACTATCGTGAACAAATTACCAACGGTTTGGAGAACGCCCCACAGACGTTTATCGGCCTGCTGAAGGGTAAAAACTTTGGCAAAGTGGTGATCCGCGTGGCGGATGATGATTAAAGTTTCAACGGCGGCGTAAGGCCGCCATAAAAATCCAGGCAAAAAGCTTATTTTCAGCTTTAATTAACTGACCACATCATTGTTCTGCTGCTAATAACTACAAAGGTGAGTGGCTTATGATTATTCATTTTAACACACCAGGTGAACGCCTTCTGCCATGCAGGCAGGGTCGGAAAGAAAACACGCGAAGGAAGTAAAATGCCTGGAACGGAAAAAATGAAACATGTTAGTTTGACTATGCAGGTTGAGAACGACCTGAAACATCAACTAAGTATTGGCGCACTAAAACCTGGCGCACGCCTGATTACTAAAAATCTGGCGGAGCAATTAGGTATGAGTATTACACCCGTGCGTGAAGCATTATTACGTCTGGTTTCGGTGAATGCGCTCTCTGTCGCACCAGCGCAAGCATTTACAGTACCGGAAGTGGGGAAAGGTCAATTAGACGAAATCAATCGGATCCGCTACGAACTGGAATTAATGGCAGTTGCTCTGGCTGTAGAAAACCTCTCCTCGCAAGATATAGCGGAACTTCAGAAATTGCTCGATAAATTACAGCAGGCGCAAGAAAAGGGCGACATGGAACAAATCATTAATGCGAACAGGTTATTTCGCTTAGCGATTTATCATCGTTCAAATATGCCCATCCTGTGTGAGATGATTGAGCAACTGTGGGTCAGGATGGGACCTGGTTTACATTATCTTTATGAAGCGATTAATCCAGCGGAATTACAGGATCGTATAGAAAGCTATCATGAACTACTCGCCGCGTTGAAAGTAAAAGACAAAGAGCGATGCAGACATTGTCTTGCTGAAATTATGCAACAAAATGTTGCTATGTTATACCAGCAATATAATCGTTAAATTAAATGCCCGGCAAATACCGGGCATCAAGATAATCACTCAAATGGCCACGCAACATTCACGCCGATACCATAATTTCGCCCGGGCGCAGGTTCGTAATATCGCCCGTTCGACTCATTGACAATGACAGAACCAACGTATTCTTTATCGAATAAATTATCGACACGGCCAAATAAATCCACAGTTAAATTGTGGTAATTGTATTTATACCCCGTGAATAAGCCGACGAGTGTATAAGAAGGCGCTTTGGCCGTATTTTCATCATCGGCCATAATATCGCCCATATAACGCGCTTCCGTGCCTGCATACCAGCCATCTTCCGGTACATAACCTATCGACGCAAAGCCCATATTACGGGCGATCCCCGGCATCCGGTTACCGTTACAATCTTGATCATTGCAAACATTGCTGCGATAGGTCGCATCAAGCCAGGTCCAGGACGCTTTTATGCGAAAATCTCCCGCGAAACGTTGATCCCATGCCAGCTCAGCACCTTGACGACGGGTATTTCCGGCATTTTTATAAGTCGTACGTCCACCGCTACTGCTATCGACAACAATTTCATCATCGGTGTCGGTCTGGAACAATGCGAGACTAAGCAGCCCATCACCAATACGCGTTTTACTGCCGATCTCAATTGTATCGTTGGTGGATGGTTTTAAACCAAAGTTCATACCGCTTTGACCGTCAGCACGATAAGACAGCTCATTAATCGTCGGCGTTTCAAAACCACGCCCGGCTGCCAGATAGATATTCCAGGCATCGGTCATTGCATATTTTAACGATCCGGCTGGTAGCCATTTGTGATAACTGGCATCACCACTGTCATCGCCGTTACCCGGAGTAATGTAATGATCGTTGGAATCAAACCATACGGAGCTGTAGCGCACGCCGGCATCCAACGACAGTTTTTCGCTCAGCTGCCACTGCGTTTGTAAATAAGGATCGACGTTCCACATCAGATTGCGTTCGTCGCGGCGCAACTCACCTTTTTGCCCGTACTCCGGCACACCGCTGTTCAGGCGGAAGTTGTTGTAGCCTTTACGGTTTTCACTCATGTTTTCGTAGTTCAGGCCGGTAGTGAACGTGACCGGAACACCCAGTTCGCCACGGTGTGTCCAGCGGCTGTCTATCCCCTGGTAATGACGTTGTAGAGTAATCACACCGCCCGCATGCGATGGGTTAAGTTGGGGGGGCATTGGGATTGACTGGTACTGGGTCGTTTCTCGTTCTCCGGCATACATCATCACACTCATATCATCCTGCGAACTTAGGCTACGTTCATAGCGCAACCCAGCCTGAGTTTGCTGGATGGTTTTTCGCGTGTCGTACTGTTCAGCGCGTGGCGCTTGTTGCGGATTCGCCTTCCATTCTGCTTCGGTTAGCCCACCTGGGTCATCTGCTTTGATATCCACACTATTGAAAATCAGGCTTAATTTGCTGGCGTCATCAATGCGAACGCCCAGTTTGGCATTGGCTAAATTTTTCTGTGCGCCACTATGATCACGATAGCCGTGGGTCGTAAAACGCGTGGTTGAGACGGTGTAATCGACATCACCGGGCTGTGTGCCGTCTCCCGTTGCGCCCGTTGCTTTCAGCCCATAGCGCCAGCTGCCAAAACTGCCGTAGTAACTACTGGCTTCAATGGTTGGTGGCTGTTGCCCGGTCTGGGTGGTGACATTCATTACACCGCCAGACGCGTTGCCATACAGGGCAGAGAAGGGGCCACGCAGCACTTCCACATTTTGCACACTGCTTAAATCGATGTTGGATGTTTGCCCTTGCCCGTCGGGCATGGTGGCGGGTATACCGTCCACATACAGGCGAATACCGCGAATACCGTAAGTGGAGCGGGAGCCAAATCCGCGAATCGACAGCTGTAAATCTTGCGCATAGTTCTGCCGGTTTTGTACCTGCAAACCAGGCACGCCGGTCAGTGATTCGGACAAGTTAATGCGCTGTGTTGCCAGACGCATCTCCTCGCCGTCGATCACGCTCACCGCTGCGGGTGTGTCCAGTTCTGAAACCCCCTGCGGCGTGGCGGTAACAATCATGGTTTGTTCATTAGCGGCAAAAGTGGGAGGAGAAAGGAGAATCAGTGCGGGCAAAACGGTCTGTCGGACAGAAAAAATCTTCATGAAAAAAGCCAGGTTAAGAATGGGAAAACGCCGTCATGGTAATAAAATTGTAAATTTATGGAAAATGAAACGGCACAATACGTTAAGTAATTGAGAGAATTGTAGTCGTAACGGCAAGAAATGCTCCACATTTGAGAAAATAATGATTACCATTCCCATTTGTAACAAGAGCGTAACGATGATTACGCTTAGCGAAGCATTGTGAAGCAGCAAAAATATCGGTTCATCAAAGGGAGTCGTCATGCATTTACGTCATCTGTTTTCATCGCGCCTGCGTGGTTCATTACTGTTAGGTTCATTGCTTGTTGCTTCATCATTCAGTACGCAGGCCGCAGAAGAAATGCTGCGTAAAGCGGTAGGTAAAGGTGCCTACGAAATGGCTTATAGCCAGCAAGAAAACGCGCTGTGGCTCGCCACTTCGCAAAGCCGCAAACTGGATAAAGGTGGCGTGGTTTATCGTCTTGATCCGGTCACTCTGGAAGTGACGCAGGCGATCCATAACGATCTCAAGCCGTTTGGTGCCACCATCAATAACACGACTCAGACGTTGTGGTTTGGTAACACCGTAAACAGCGCGGTCACGGCGATAGATGCCAAAACGGGCGAAGTGAAAGGCCGTCTGGTGCTGGATGATCGTAAGCGCACGGAAGAGGTGCGCCCGCTGCAACCGCGTGAGCTGGTAGCTGATGATGCCACGAACACCGTTTACATCAGTGGTATTGGTAAAGAGAGCGTGATTTGGGTCGTTGATGGCGAGAATATCAAACTGAAAACCGCCATCCAGAACACCGGTAAAATGAGTACCGGTCTGGCGCTGGATAGCAAAGGCAAACGTCTTTACACCACTAATGCCGATGGTGAGCTGATTACCATCGACACCGCCGACAATAAAATCCTCAGCCGTAAAAAGCTGCTGGATGATGGCAAAGAGCACTTCTTTATCAACATCAGCCTCGATACCGCCAGGCAGCGTGCATTTATCACCGATTCTAAAGCGGCAGAAGTGCTAGTGGTCGATACCCGTAATGGCAATATTCTGGCGAAGGTTGCGGCACCGGAATCACTGGCTGTGCTGTTTAACCCAGCGCGTAATGAAGCTTACGTAACGCATCGTCAGGCAGGTAAAGTCAGTGTGATTGACGCGAAAAGCTATAAAGTGGTGAAAACGTTCGATACGCCGACCCATCCGAACAGCCTGGCGCTGTCTGCCGATGGCAAAACGCTGTATGTCAGTGTGAAACAAAAATCTACTAAACAGCAGGAAGCTACTCAGCCGGACGATGTGATTCGTATTGCGTTGTAATAGATATGGCGAGGGTGAAAACGGAGAGACTTGCCTGACTTTTATCACGCCGCATGCGGCACACCTTCGTCAGTAATCTAAATTTGCCCGGCACGTAGCCGGGCAATTTTGCAATTAGCTCGCCGTTTCAGGCTTAAACACAATTTCCTGTTTTTCTTCATCTTCCTCGACGACTGGCGCAGTGCTGTGAATTTCAGCAACGCGTTTGCGCACACCAAACCAGCCTATAACCAGCAGAATACCGATAATCGGCAGCGCCGCGATAGTATAAGTCCCGTTCGGGTAATCGAACGCCATCAGCACAAGGACACTCAGTAAAAACAGTAATGTCAGCCAGGAAGTGAAGGGCGCGCCAGGCAGTTTAAAACTGACATCCGCTGCTTTGCCTTCTTTAATCGCTTTACGCAGGCGCATCTGGCACACGATGATAAACGCCCATGAAGCGATGATTCCCAGCGACGCGAAGTTCAACACAATCTCAAATACGCGCGACGGCACCAGATAGTTAAGGAATACGCCAACAACATAAACGACCAGCGTCGCCAGGATCCCGGCATACGGCACATGCTGACGACTCATTTTCGCCATGAAACTTGGTGCAGAGCCGCCCATCGCCATTGAGCGCAGAATACGCCCGGTGCAGTACAGACCTGAGTTCAGGCTGGAGAGGGCAGCGGTCAGCACCACAATGTTCATAATGCTGCCGATATATGGCACACCCAGTTTAGAGAAAAACGTCACGAACGGACTTTGCCCCGCCTGATACGCGCTCCACGGCAATAACATAACCAGCAACACCACGGAGCCGACGTAAAACAGGCCAATACGCCAAATCACACTGTTAATGGCTTTAGGCACCATGGTCTGCGGATCTTTACATTCTCCGGCAGCTGTACCCACTATTTCAATGGAGGCAAAAGCAAACACTACGCCCTGAATCAATACCAGCGCAGGTAGCAAACCATGGGGGAAGAAGCCGCCATTATCGGTGATTAAATGAAAGCCAGTGGTGTTGCCATCCAGCGGCTGACCACTACCGAGGAACACTGTACCCACGACCAAAAAGGTCACAATGGCGAGCACTTTAATAAGCGCAAACCAGAACTCCATCTCCGCAAACCATTTCACACCGATCATATTCATGGTGCCAACGATGGTCAGCGCAGCGAGCGCAAAGACCCACTGCGGCACGCCGCCAAACGCACCCCAGTAATGCATATACAGAGCGACGGCGGTAATATCGACAATCCCGGTCATCGCCCAGTTGATGAAGTACATCCAGCCTGCAACGTAAGCGGCTTTCTCTCCTAAAAACTCACGGGCATAAGAGACAAAACTGCCACTGGAAGGGCGGTGTAGCACCAGCTCACCCAATGCACGCAGAATAAAAAATGAAAACAGGCCGCAGATTAAATAGACCAGTGCCAGTGCTGGCCCCGCCATTTGCAGTCGGGCTCCTGCACCTAAAAACAAGCCGGTGCCAATCGCGCCGCCAATGGCGATCATCTGTACCTGGCGATTGCCCATCGCTTTGTGATACCCCTCTTCGTGGGCATTAAGCCAGCGACGTTTCGCGGCGTGTTGATCTGAAGTGTCGGTGTCGTGTTTACTCATTGCTCTCCCTGATTGCTTTAATGAAAAAGTCATATAAGTTGCCATGAACAAGGTTTATTCATCCTGGCGATGATAGTTATCACCATTATTCTTTATGGGTATAAAACTATCGGCGCAGCATCCTACCCGTTATCGATAAACGATGCAAAACATCCCCTTACAATCCTGAAGGGGAATAATACAACTGACGAAAAAATGACAAATCCTTTTGCTGGTTAACCTGTGTACTGTCCTACACTTAATCTTTAAAAGATTGTGAGGGGCATATGATTAAGGTGTATGGCGTACCCGGATGGGGCTCTACAATCAGTGAGCTGATGCTATCACTGGCTGATATTCCTTATCAGTTCGTTGATGTCAGTGGTTTTGACCACGAGGGAACTTCACGCGAGTTATTGAAAACCCTCAACCCGTTGTGTCAGATTCCGACACTGGCGCTGGAAAATGACGAGATTATGACGGAGACAGCGGCGATTGCATTGATGGTTCTCGATCGTCGCCCGGACCTTGCGCCACCGGTTAGGCGCGCCGAACGTCAGCAGTTTCAACGGCTATTGGTCTGGCTGGTTGCTAATGTCTATCCAACGTTCACTTTCGCCGATTACCCTGAGCGTTGGGCATCTGACACACCTGAACAGTTAAAGAAGAATGTTATTGAATATCGCAAATCGCTTTATATCTGGCTGAATTCACAACTGACCGCTGAACCTTATGCGTTTGGTGAGCAACTAACGCTGGTGGACTGTTATCTTTGCACAATGCGCACATGGGGGCCTGGGCATGAATGGTTTCAGGATAATGCCACGAATATCAGTGCGATTGCTGATGCTGTATGTCAGATACCAAAGTTACAAGAAGTACTAAAAAGGAATGCCATTATTTAACAACAATGCCGGAGATTAATGTTAATGAATCACTGGCGTAGTTAACTGGATATCCATTTGTTTGCTATGAATAGTAATTAAAGTTGGCACAACTATTTATATGATTGATGTAATTTCGTTTTTTATATGAAATATCAATTTAATATAATCCGAAAATAAAACATCTTTTCGCATGTAGAGAAACATGTCGATATGATAGTGCAGTGCAGATCATGTCATCAGGGTAGGGCGGTAGCGTATTTAATCAGGGAAAGATTACGCAACGCTGCTTTTTTGTATTGAACGATTCGCATTTTATGTTTAAAAATTGCGATATTCCTTATTTCCTGAAGCTGTTTTTATTGCTTATACATGATCAAATACTCCTTACATAATTAAGGAGAACAAAATGGAACTTAATACACGCCAACAATTTGTATTACTTAAATAGACCAGTGAAGGTACGTATCAGAATATCCGGTGAAGTGATTAATATTTCGTTGAATATTTCTCCGGATTTTTGAAACCTGCTGCTGTAGAAATTCTGAACAGGAGGAATTATGCCTTTAGCAGCCAAACTTACCGACAAAGGCACCCAGCACGACGGTTATTACGAGACCGTCATCACCGCCGGGTCATCCACCGTTTTTATCGATGGTCTCCCCGCAGCCCGCCAGGGAGATCCGCTGACGCCGCATGCTAAACCGAAGCATCCCCCTCATCCCCGTAAAATCGCCAGAGGCTCGTCAACCGTCTTTATTGACGGCCTGCCCGCCGCCAGAACCGGTGATGCTGTTGACTGCGGCGGCGTGGTTATTGGTGGCGGTACGGTAAATATAGGCTGATATGTCTGAGAGGTATTTATGTCCTTAAAAGGTCTTCGCTTTACACTGGAGGTTGACGGCCAGGAACCGGACACCTTTGCGGTGGTGAGCTTCCGGTTAATCCAGAACCAGTCATATCCGTTTGTGATGAGTGTGGATGTTGCCAGCGACTCTTTTATGCAGACGGCGGAGATGCTGCTGGAGAAGAAGGCAACGCTGACTATCTGGCAGGGCGTCATCCCGTTGCGTTATGTCACCGGCGTGGTGGCGGGTTTTGGCATGCAGGAGAATAACGGCTGGCAGATGCGTTATCACCTGCGTATTGAGCCGCCGTTATGGCGGTGCGGGCTGCGGCGGAACTTCCGTATCTTCCAGCAGCAGGATATCCGGACGATATCGGCCACGTTACTGAACGAGAACGGCGTCACGGAGTGGACGCCGCTGTTTTATGAGGACCATCCGGCGCGGGAATTCTGTGTCCAGTACGGGGAAAGCGACCTGACGTTTCTGTCCCGGTTGTGGGCGGAGGAGGGAATTTTCTTCTTTGAGCGGTTTGCGGCG
>NZ_CAWNSE010000010.1:0-64399 GCF_963876935.1 Escherichia sp. MOD1-EC4550 | reverse complement strand
ATTTGAAAAACCTCCGGCTATGCCGGAGGATATTTATTTTCTGTGCATTTCATCACTCTCCCTTCGCAAGAAACGCCCGTAGTCACTCATTGCTACACGGTATGATTTCGCCCTTAACGTATTGAAGGATGACTTCAGGCAAGGAGCGACCATGCTGCAACAGGTTCCAACGCGTGCTTTTCATGTGATGGCGAAACCAAGCGGTTCCGATTGTAATCTGAACTGTGACTACTGTTTTTATCTCGAAAAACAATCCCTTTACCGCGAAAAGCCAGTTGCGCATATGGACGATGACACGCTGGAAGCGTATGTCCGTCACTATATCGCTGCCAGCGAACCCCAAAACGAAGTGGCTTTTACCTGGCAGGGCGGCGAACCAACGTTACTCGGGCTGGATTTTTACCGCCGTGCCGTGGCGCTACAGGCGAAATATGGTGCTGGCAGGAAGATAAGTAACAGCTTCCAGACTAACGGCGTGCTGCTCAATGACGAATGGTGTGCATTTCTGGCAGAAAATCATTTTCTGGTTGGGTTATCGCTGGACGGTCCGGCTGAGATCCACAATCAATATCGCGTGACCAAAGGTGGCAGACCCACGCATAAGCTGGTGATGCGTGCCCTGACGCTCCTGCAAAAACATCATGTCGACTATAACGTGCTGACCTGCGTCAACCGCACCAGCGCGCAGCAACCGTTGCAGGTATATGCGTTTTTGCGTGATGCAGGCGTGGAGTTCATCCAGTTTATTCCGGTGGTGGAGCGCCTGGCTGATGAAACAGCTGCCCGCAATGGACTGAAATTACATGCGCCTGGTGATATTCAGGGGGAACTGACAGAATGGTCGGTGCGCCCCGATGAGTTCGGTGAGTTTCTGGTGGCAATTTTTGACCACTGGATCAAACGTGACGTCGGCAAGATTTTCGTGATGAATATCGAATGGGCGTTTGCCAATTTTGTCGGTGCGCCGGGTGCGGTTTGCCATCATCAGCCGACCTGTGGACGCTCGGTGATTGTCGAACACAACGGCGACGTTTACGCCTGCGATCACTATGTTTATCCGCAATATCGACTGGGGAATATGCTTCAGCAAACAATTGCAGAAATGGTAGATTCCCCGCAGCAGCAGGTGTTTGGAGAAGATAAATTTAAGCAGTTACCGGCGCAGTGTCGCAGTTGTAACGTGTTAAAAGCATGTTGGGGAGGCTGCCCGAAACACCGCTTTATGCTCGATGCCAGCGGTAAGCCGGGGCTGAATTATTTGTGTGCCGGGTATCAGCGTTATTTCCGCCATCTACCGCCATATCTTAAAGCAATGGCTGATTTGCTGGCGCACGGTCGTCCGGCCAGCGACATTATGCAGGCGCATTTGATGGTGGTGAATAAGTAAAAAAGCAGCCATTTTGTGACCGCCTGCGGTTGATTGCCGGATGCGATGCTGACGCATCTTATCCGGCCTACAGGACGCTGCAATTTATTGAATTTGCAAGGCTTGTAGGCCGGATAAGGCGTTCACGCCGCATCCGGCAAGGTCAGTGTGGCCCGATGTAGCGATAGCGCCGGCTTAATCAGATTTAATCTGCGCGCGCGGCGGATATTTTTTCAGGATCTCCATATACGCGTGCATTTCGGTCTGTAGCGGTACACCCATTGGGATATGGCGCACGCCGATAGAGTCGCTTTCCTGCGGATCGGTGTACAGGTTAAACACCGACGATCCCGCCGTTTGCATTACTGTGCCGGTGAATCCACCCTGATATCCGCTCTGGGTATAAGCGTAAGGTTGCTGAATCAGGACGTGATACTTGAACTCATCCATACGCACAGCAGAAAGTTTGCCGTTGAGGAAGTAGTGCTCGGCCTTACGGTTAGACTGACCATTTGTTCCCAGGAAGAAAGATGTCTGGTCCACACCATCAATAAAGGTGGTTTTCGGCACTAAATTCGCCACTTTCGCTCCAGGATGTCCTGCCAGATCCAGCGCCGTAGGGAAGAGATCCGCCAGATCGACAATACCGTCAGATTTACGCGGTTGGATCATCCCTTTCCAGTAAACGAAGGTTGGCACACGAACGCCGCCTTCCCATGTAGAACCTTTCGCACCGCGGAACGGTGTGCGACCGTGCGGCGGAACTTCGGCTTCCGGTCCGTTATCGGAGGTAAAGACGATTAGCGTGTTATCCAACTGACCATTTTTCTCCAGTGCTTTATACAGATTGGCGAAGATATCGTTCATCTCCACCATGCAGTCGCCATACGAGGTGCGTGCCGGAGAACTTCCCGCATATTTGGCGTTCGGGTAGTTATCGAAGTGACAGCCGCGAGTGCCATAGTAGAGGAAGAATGGCTTATCGCTCTTCGCCATCTTGTCGAGGAACTTAACGCCATATTCCATCCAGCGTTGATCCAGATCTTCCATATATTTCGGCGTAATGTCGGCAATGGCTTCCTGTTCACCGCCGCGCACGGCATGAACGTCATCTTTGCTGAACGGCAGTTTTTGGATGTATTCAGAACGATCCGGGCTCAGGGCGACTTCCGGGTTGACATGAACATCACGCCATTCGGTATACATATCAGATACCGAGTTAAAGCCGCGGAAATCATCAAAGCCAACGTTCTGCGGCTGCGACTCTTTGTTTTCCCCCATATGCCATTTCCCGATAGCCTGGGTGACGTAGCCCTGATCGTGCAGCAACTGTGGCAGCGTGGTTAACCCTTGCAGACCGCCCGGTTGCCCGTACATTGGCGGCATCAGAATGCCGTGGTGGATGGAGTATTGTCCGGTGAGAATCGTGGCGCGGGTTGGGGAAGAACTCGGTTGAGAATACGCCGAAGTTAAAATCAGCCCCTGGCTGGCAACGGCGTCGATATCTGGTGTAGGGTTACCCACCGCCACGCCGCCGCCGTTAAAGCCAACGTCCATCCAGCCCACATCATCCAGCAAGAAAACAACCACGTTCGGTTTCTTACCGGTCTTTTTCTCTAATTCCGCCAGCTTCTGCTGGGTTTCTTTGTCTTGTGCAGGATGCTGCATCACCGGCATCATGTTGTCGGCAATAGTGGTCGCCGGTTTAACCAGATACTGGTTTGGGTGATCGTATCCGGCAAAGCCTTTGCGTGCGGTGGCGGTTGACGGGGTATCTGCTGCGCTGGCCATGAGTGGAAGAGCGGCGGCGACAGCCACAACAAGAAGTTTGGGTGAAAACGAAAATTCCATGCAAAATGCTCCGGTTTCATGTCGTCAAAATGTTGACGTAATTAAGCATTGATAATTGAGATCCCTCTCCCTGACAGGATGATTGCATAAATAATAGTGATGAAAATAAATTATTTATTTATCCAGATAATGAATTGGAAAATCAGGAGAGCGTTTTCAATCCTACCTCTGGCGCAGGTGATATGTAAGGCGGTGATGTTATATCGCGTTGATTATTGATGCTGTTTTTAGTTTTAACGGCAATTAATATATATGTTATTAATTGAATGACTTTTATTATTCATTATATATATGTGTAGAATCGTGCGCAGGAGAAATATTCACTCAGGAAGTTATTACTCAGGAAGCAAAGAGGATTACAGAATTATCTCATAACAAGTGTTAAGGGATGTTATTTCCCGGTTCTCTGTGGCATAATAAACGAGTAGATGCTCATTCCATCTCTTATGTCCGCCTTAGTGCCTCATAAACTCCGGAATGACGCAGAGCCGTTTACGGTGCTTATCGTCCACTGACAGATGTCGCTTATGCCTCATCAGACACCATGGACACAACGTTGAGTGAAGCACCCACTTGTTGTCATACAGACCTGTTTTAACGCCTGCTCCGTAATAAGAGCAGGCGTTTTTTTATGACCGAATAAAGAACTGGTTACGTCGCTCCTGGGTCATCGGTTGCGCGTTTAAAACTCTTACAAGAGAGCCTACCGTGACGATGGGAAGAAACGGATTCTCTTCTATTCCGCATAGATCGCGCCCGCAACGAGCAGCGGTATCTTCAACCAGCTCTTCTAACTCGACTGCGTCGCGCACCAAATCCAGATCATCGTCCAGTGTATCATCGGCTTTCAGTGGCAGTGGGTAATCGATATAGCCGTTTCCTTGCAAGGTATCCCACACCGCACGAATCACCCATGTATCTACGGTGTAGGTGTCAAATTCGCGGGCGAACTGGCAAATGGAGCGTACCCGACGTTTATCTGCCATGATTCGGTACTTCTTGAGGAGCTTGATTTTTTCCTGCTTCGCCGCAGCTATCAGATACCCAATAAAAAGTGTTAACCAGAAGATGAATGTATTGCCCGTACGCACAAAGGAAATAATCAGCCAACTTACGCCAGCCAGAGCGGCACATATCAACAAGATTAAAAAGAGCGTTGCCCGAAAAGGAGTAATTTCATGCGATGGCAAGCGGAAAAGATAGCGGGACGGCGTGCGCAATTTTGACATCCTGGTAAAAAAATATCGCCTCTGAACGAGGCGATATAGATTACTGTGACGGGTTATTCTGTAAGGTTAGCATCAAGCCATCGCGACGCATCGCTGCGGCTTCTTCCGGCTTGTGCAGTCTGTCCAGCGCGTCGGCAAGCCATGCGTAATCGTAGGCGTCCGGACGTTGTTTCAGCGCCGCGCGGAAGGCGAGCGATGCTTCCTGCCATTCGCCGTGCTTCATCAGCGACTGACCCAGTGTGCTCCACAACAACGGGCGATCGCCCACGTTTTTGATCTGTTGGCGCAGCACTTTTTCCAGCTGTTCCGGGTTATTGGTTTTCAGACGCGGGATCGGCAGCAGCAGGCGATCGTCATACTGGCGTTTCAGGCCGTCGATGATAATTTGCTGGGCAGTATCATGATCGTCACATTCAATAAGATGTTCCGCCATTGCCACCTGTAACGCCACCTGATGACGCGTTTTCCGGCTTTGGTTTTTCCACCAGTTACGCAAACCTTCGCTACCGTTATCGGCACGCGCCTGATCCATCAGGCCAATCCATGCCTGTTGTTCCAGCATTGCACGATGCTCTTCATCGCCAACGTGGGCTTTTGCCATTGATGGGATGATATCCAGCAGCGAACTCCATGCACCAGTGCGGATATACGCCTGTTCCGCCAGACGTAATACTTCCGGATGGCGTGGCGTAACTTCCAGCAGCTTATCAACGCCGTGACGTGCTGCATGGTTTTCATTACGGGCCAGTTGCAGACGTACACGGGTGATTTCTACCGGAATTGTGTCGTTGCCGGCCAGCTCCGCTGCGCGTTCCAGATGTTGGTTGGCGCGTGCTTCATCACCGCGTTGTTGCGCGGCTTCGGCAGCCAGCAGATAGTTCACCACCGGTTGTTCAGCGTGATCGGCATTTTTCGCCATCAGCTTTTCAACTTGCTGATAATCGCCTTCCGCTAGTTTCAGCAGCGCCTGTTCGGTCTGCTTACGGGCACGGCGACGCTTACGTCCGACAAACCACCCACGGGTGTGTGCGCCTGTGCGGAAGATCCGCCGCAGTAGCCACTCAATGGCAAACAGCACTACCATCGCCAGAATCAAAATGATCGCCAGGCCCGTGACGCTGGTTTCGATATTGTAGGTATCGGTCTGGATCAGCACGTAACCCTGATGACCGGCAATCATCGGGCCGACCACTATCCCCGCAATCAGCAACACAAAGAGCAATAACACTTTTAGCATGGTTATTCTCCTTGCGGCGCGGCTGCCGGAGTATCAGCTTGCGGTGCAGGTGCAGGTTTAGCTTCCGTTGTCCCTGCTGCCGGTTGTGCCAGCAGGTTACGCACGCGGGTCTGCATCAGTTTTTCCAGCATCGCCTGGCTTTGCAGGGTTTCCGGGAGATCCATCGAGATATTTTGCTGGCTTAACTGGTCCACCTCGTCGAGGAACGCTTTGGTGGTGGCATCATCAGTATCGTAGTAAGCACGTACCCAGGTGGAGACATTCTCCAGCGCCTGGCGGTAAGTCTCTTCCTGATGACGCGGTACGGCTTGTGCCGCGACCAGCAGGCGGGAGCGAATATTTTCGCGCAGATAGATATCCTGATTCGGTGCTAACAGTGGTACGGCGGTGTCATCACGACGGCGAATCGTAATGAAGTTGTCCATAAAGTTCTGCCAGCTTTTTTGTAGATTGATACGCCATTCGCTGAGGGAACTGGAAAGCTCTTCACCGTCGGAATCCATTGGTGAACCATCGCTGTCATTATCGGCCAGACGCAGGTTATCTACCTGATTAGAAAGCTGATTCAGCTTAAGGATGATGCCGTCATAATCCACCTGCGATACCGCAGAAAGGCTGGCGATATCATCGGTAATTGCCCGACGAACGGTAATCAGACTCGGGTCATTCATATCCGCCAGGCTGGCATCTGCACTTTTCAGCAACGCTGCAGCGGTCGTGACGTCCTGATCGCTCCACAGCTTCCTTCCGGCGAGTTTCACCAGGAAATCAGCCTGGGCCAGCAGCCAGGTTTTAGCATCGCTGCCGGAAATAGTCGCGACCTTTTGTTGGACTTCATCCAGCTGTTTTGCCAGCGTTTCTTGCTGACGATTCGCTTGCTCAAGCTGTACAGCTTGTTGCTTGATAATGCCTTCCAGCTCGGCTTTTTGGCTCTCCTGGGCTTTTTGCAGTGCCGTAAGTTGGTTAGCCAGGGCATCGCTGGTGGCAGTCTGATTGACGGCCTGTTGTTTACCCCAGCCATACAAACCGACGCCCGCCGCCAGAGCAATAGCGATAGCCACCGCGCTGAGAATCAATGCGGTGTTGTTCTTGCTCTTTTTTTCTGTTGCGACAGGTTGTGACGTGGTGTCCACGGCCTCCCTGGTCTCTTCAACCACGGCGGAGGTTTTTTCTTGTTCCGTCATTATGGCTTCCTGTTATGAGAGTTATTGTAATGCCCGTAAAAGCGCATCGTTGTCAGCGTTATCGGCGACCTTAATGTCTTGCCAGCCCAGTTCCCGGGCGAGTTTCGCCAGACGCTCACTGACGACTAAAAGTCGACAGCGTAGTAACCAGTGCTCACGATACCATTGTGGGATCAGCGACCAGAGTTGCTGCAACATTTCACCGCTGGTAACAACGACCGTCGTCACCTCGCGGGATTGCCAGCGCATCGCTTCTTCTGCACCATCGTAATGGATTGCGCATCGTTGATAACATTCACAAAAAGTGACCTCAGCACCGCGCGCCGTCAGGGTATCCCCAATTAGCTCACGACCGCCATTGCCACGTAATATCAGCGCACGTTTGCCCGCAATATTTTGTAATTCAGGTAATTGTAGCAAGACTTCGCTGATTTCCCGATCCTGCGGGTAGAGAATCTTCTGTCCGCTTACGGTATGTAGCGCCAATGCGGTGGTCCGTCCAATGGCAAAATAAGTGGGTAGGTGGGGCCATTTACGCTCTTGCTGATGCAGCTGTGATTGGGCAAAAGCAACCGCGTGTTGCGAGAGGGCAAACAGCAGATCGCTCTCACCCAGCGCTGCCAGTTGATCGGCAAGTTGTGGTAATTGCCGACCCGGGGAAAACTCAATCAGCGGAAAATGCCAGGCCACCTGCCCCAGTGTGCGCAGACGGCTCACTAACTCTTCTCCAGCGGGAGACGGGCGGGTGACCAGGATACTCATGCCGGGGCGTCTCCGTTATAGACTTCAGCAAGGATCTCGCGTGCGCCGTTATTCAGTAGCTCCTCTGCCAGCGAAATCCCCATTTGTTCGGCATCCTGCGGCGCACCGCGGCGTTCACCGCGAATAATCTGCGAACCGTCCGGCGCGCCGACCAACGCACGCAGCCAGATTTCGCCATCAATAAGCTCGGCGTAGCTACCAATTGGCACCTGACATCCGCCTTCGAGACGGGTATTCATGGCGCGTTCGGCGGTAACGCGCAGTGCAGTTTCGTGGTGATTGAGTGCGGCAAGCAGCTCGCGAGTGCGTGTATCATCAAGGCGGCATTCAATACCTACCGCACCTTGCCCTACTGCCGGAAGAGAAATCTCGGGTGGCAGTGCGGCGCGAATGCGTGACTCCAGACCTAAACGTTTTAGTCCGGCTACGGCAAGAATGATGGCATCGTATTCGCCGTTATCCAGTTTGCTCAGGCGAGTGCCGACGTTGCCGCGCAGGGAGCGGATAATCAGGTCCGGGCGGCGTTCAGCCAGTTGGCACTGGCGACGTAAACTGGACGTCCCGACGATACTGCCTGCCGGTAACGCATCCAGACTGTCATAGTTATTGGACACAAATGCATCGCGAGGATCTTCACGCTCGCAAATAGTGACCAGCCCCAGACCTTGCGGGAATTCAACCGGCACATCTTTCATTGAATGTACGGCGATATCGGCGCGATTTTCGAGGAGCGCGACTTCCAGCTCTTTAACAAATAAGCCTTTTCCGCCTACTTTCGCCAGCGGCGTATCAAGAATCACATCGCCGCGCGTCACCATCGGTACCAGTTCAACGACCAGGCCCGGATGGCTCGCCATCAACTTGTCTTTGACATAGTGTGCCTGCCAGAGTGCAAGTGGGCTTTGGCGTGTGGCAATTCTTAAAACATTGTCTAACATGCTTGTTACCGTCATTATCATCCGTGGTCCATCCTAACATCCTTGCCAGAGCGATGTCAGTGTTGTGGTGAAACGTAGATGCCTGCGCAAACCTTAATATGAGGTCTGGCAGTGGATCCTGACAGGCGTTTCACGCCGTCGTAATAAGGAATTTACAGAGAATAAACGGTGCTACACTTGTATGTAGCGCATCTTTCTTTACGGTCAATCAGCAAGGTGTTAAATTGATCACGTTTTAGACCATTTTTTCGTCGTGAAACTAAAAAAACCAGGCGCGAAAAGTGGTAACGGTTACCTTTGACATACGAAATATCCCGAATGCCGCGTGTTACCGTTGATGTTGGCGGAATCACAGTCATGACGGGTAGCAAATCAGGCGATACGTCTTGTACCTCTATATTGAGACTCTGAAACAGAGACTGGATGCCATAAATCAATTGCGTGTGGATCGCGCGCTTGCTGCTATGGGGCCTGCATTCCAACAGGTCTACAGTCTACTGCCGACATTGTTGCACTATCACCATCCGCTAATGCCGGGTTACCTTGATGGTAACGTTCCCAAAGGCATTTGCCTTTACACGCCTGATGAAACTCAACGCCACTACCTGAACGAGCTTGAACTGTATCGTGGAATGTCAGTACAGGACCCACCGAAAGGTGAGCTTCCAATTACTGGTGTATACACCATGGGCAGCACCTCGTCCGTAGGGCAAAGTTGTTCCTCTGACCTGGATATCTGGGTCTGCCATCAATCCTGGCTCGATAGCGAAGAGCGCCAGTTACTGCAACGTAAATGCAGCCTGCTGGAAAGCTGGGCCGCCTCGCTGGGCGTAGAAGTCAGTTTTTTCCTGATTGATGAAAACCGTTTCCGACATAATGAAAGCGGCAGTCTGGGGGGCGAAGATTGTGGCTCCACCCAGCATATACTGCTGCTTGACGAATTTTATCGCACTGCCGTGCGTCTCGCGGGTAAGCGTATTCTGTGGAATATGGTGCCGTGCGACGAAGAAGAGCATTACGACGACTATGTGATGACGCTTTACGCGCAGGGCGTGCTCACGCCTAATGAATGGCTGGATCTCGGTGGCTTAAGTTCGCTTTCTGCTGAAGAGTACTTTGGTGCCAGCCTTTGGCAGCTCTATAAGAGTATCGATTCTCCCTACAAAGCGGTGCTGAAAACACTGCTGCTGGAAGCCTATTCCTGGGAATACCCGAACCCACGTCTGCTGGCGAAAGATATCAAACAGCGTTTGCACGACGGCGAGATTGTATCGTTTGGTCTCGATCCGTACTGCATGATGCTGGAGCGTGTTACTGAATACCTGACGGCGATTGAAGATTTCACCCGTCTGGATTTAGTGCGTCGCTGCTTCTATTTAAAAGTGTGCGAAAAACTCAGCCGTGAACGCGCCTGTGTAGGCTGGCGTCGTGAAGTGCTAACCCAGTTAGTGAAAGAGTGGGAATGGGACGATGGTCGTCTTGCAATGCTCGATAACCGCGCTAACTGGAAGATTGATCAGGTGCGTGAGGCGCACAACGAGCTGCTCGATGCAATGATGCAGAGCTACCGTAATCTGATCCGCTTTGCGCGTCGCAATAACCTTAGCGTCTCCGCCAGCCCACAGGATATCGGTGTTCTGACGCGTAAACTGTACGCCGCGTTTGAAGCATTGCCAGGTAAAGTGACGCTGGTAAACCCGCAGATTTCGCCCGATCTCTCGGAACCGAATCTGACCTTTATTTATGTGCCGCCGGGCCGGGCTAACCGTTCAGGTTGGTATCTGTATAACCGCGCGCCAAATATTGAGTCGATCATCAGCCATCAGCCGCTGGAATATAACCGTTACCTGAATAAACTGGTGGCGTGGGCATGGTTTAACGGCCTGCTGACCTCGCGCACTCGCTTGTATATTAAGGGCAACGGCATTGTCGATTTGCCTAAGTTGCAGGAGATGGTCGCCGATGTGTCGCACCATTTCCCGCTGCGCCTGCCTGCACCGACGCCAAAAGCGCTCTACAGCCCATGTGAGATTCGCCATCTGGCGATTATCGTTAACCTGGAATATGACCCGACAGCTGCGTTCCGCAATCAGGTGGTGCATTTTGATTTCCGTAAGCTGGACGTCTTCAGCTTTGGCGAAAACCAAAATTGCCTGGTAGGTAGCGTTGACCTGCTGTACCGCAACTCGTGGAACGAAGTGCGTACGCTGCACTTCAACGGCGAGCAGTCGATGATCGAAGCCCTGAAAACTATTCTCGGCAAAATGCATCAGGACGCCGCACCGCCAGATAGCGTGGAAGTCTTCTGCTACAGCCAGCATCTGCGCGGCTTAATCCGTACTCGCGTACAGCAACTGGTTTCTGAGTGCATTGAACTGCGTCTTTCCAGCACCCGCCAGGAAACCGGGCGCTTCAAGGCGCTGCGCGTTTCTGGTCAAACCTGGGGCTTATTCTTCGAACGCCTGAATGTATCGGTACAGAAACTGGAAAATGCCATCGAGTTTTATGGCGCTATTTCGCATAACAAACTGCACGGCCTGTCAGTGCAGGTTGAAACCAATCACGTCAAATTACCGGCGGTGGTGGACGGCTTTGCCAGCGAAGGGATCATCCAGTTCTTCTTCGAAGAAACGCAAGACGAGAATGGCTTTAATATCTACATTCTCGACGAAAGCAACCGGGTTGAGGTGTATCACCACTGCGAAGGCAGCAAAGAGGAGCTGGTGCGTGACGTCAGTCGCTTCTACTCGTCATCGCACGACCGTTTTACCTACGGCTCAAGCTTCATCAACTTCAACCTGCCGCAGTTCTATCAGATTGTGAAGGTTGATGGTCGTGAACAGGTGATTCCGTTCCGCACCAAATCTATCGGCAACATGCCGCCTGCCAATCAGGATCACGACACGCCGCTATTACAGCAGTATTTTTCGTGATGAACGTGCCGGAAAGCGAGGCTTATCCGGCATGCAATCTTAGCGGAAACTGACTGTTTCACCCGCCTGCTGCGTCGCCGCCTGTTCCATCAAATCCCAGAAGGTTTCACCGCTACGGTCGCAAATCCACTCATCGCCTTTCAGGTCAAAATGGTAGCCGCCCTGCCTGGTCGCCAGCCATACCTGGTGCAGTGGTTCCTGGCGGTTGATAATGATTTTGCTGCCGTTTTCAAAGGTAATGGTCAGTACGCCGCCGTTGATTTCGCAGTCGATATCGCTGTCGCCATCCCAGTCGTCCAGGCGTTCTTCAATGGTCAGCCAGAGTTGATCAGCCAGGCGATGAAATTCACTGTCGTTCATTGTTGTATCCTGTTTTTAGGTGATGGCGGCAGTATAGCGGCATGGGGTCAGGGCTTCAAAGTTTGCTCGTCTGCTGCGTTCTGGCATGATTCATCCGTCAACGGAATAATAATGTCTCTGTTGTGAAGTTCACGCACATTCTCTTCTCTGACGTTTGTTTTCGCCGGGCAGGGGGAGGGCGTAATCCTTACCTCTGTATCGGTCCATGTATAAACATTGCGATCGTCATAAGCGAAGCGATCGTTTTTAGTTAGCGGACCGTTAACTGGAATAATATGCACGCTCTTTGACCGTAATTGGCGGATAAAATAAGCATGCTGTTTGCCGCTATTAAATGAGCGATCAATGACCAGGTCTGGCGTATCCAGCGGGATTATCTCAAGCTGGTCTTCACCAAATGTCGATAATTTTGTTACATACAACCGATCTTTATATTGCGCAATATTGCCAGTAATCAGATGGAATTGTTCAGGTTCAATACCTGGTAGGTCTATCCACTTGCTCCACTGACGGTCGGGCGTGAGCTGTTTACGCCAGCGAACGCGACTTTCCCCTACTTCAAAAGAGACGTCATCATCTACGGGTATCGCTTTGCCAGACAATTGCCCAAAGGGATAACGATGCATACCCTTATTGTCGCGAAAAACCAGCAGTGAATGAGGTATCCAGCGAATTATCTCAAATGAGTCTGCATTCGCCGTAAGGTGAACGCCATTTAAATAAATATTCTGCCCACTGCGGATAAGCAGATCATTGGAATACAAATTTCTGTTTACACTCATAAGACGTGGATTAATACCCCACCATCTTTTTTCTAATACAGTAACATTACTGCTGCTCCCCTGACGTCGACCGGACAAGTAGAGATTTTTACTATCCACCAGCGTGGTAGAGTTACCTTCGATAGCTTTTAGTGTCGCCAGATCAACACGTGACGCGCCGCTATTACTTTCGGTGCGCTGTCCGTCAAAATAGAGGCTATATTTATCGACCGCGAAGCGGCCCATAGCTTGAAAGCTGGCAATATCGACAGTGGGTGTTCCCGGTGGATTGCTAACGATTTTGCCACGCCAGAGAATAACGTGGCCGTCTGTCACCCAGTGGTATTCCTCATTTTTTATGCTTATTTCATCGGTGGGTATATAGCCTTCCACTAACTCCCGCTTCCCGGATATATTTGTCACAAGGCGCAAATCGGCTCTGTTCATCTTCGGAAATTGGGCAATAATTTTCTCATCCTCCCCATAACCTTTACCGTAAGACATAACACCGTGATCATTGTAATAGTCGAACCCTATGGCCTGTACAGCAGGTGTCAGAAATGTGTGCCCCAACAAGATGAGTGCAACTGTGATTATTTGACCTTTCATTTTGTCGCCTCATTGCGCGGGGCAGGAATAAATTCGCCGTCATCGGTAATTTTTCCGTCCAGATATCCCGTTTTGTAATTTACGCCATAGCCATATCCCGAATGTTGTTCCTTCCAGATTAAGCGAACTTGTTTCGGATCCGCGGTGCGGTATCGCCAGAGCTGCGCGCCATCAAAGCTGTAAACGTAGCGGTTATCGCGGGCATACCATCTGCGCAAAAAGGGATGGTCATCAAGATGGGCTTCGCGTTCATCCGGAGAGTGGTTATCCAGTAAGATCAGCGGTCCGTCAGATTCAAACACGTGTAAACCGGAATGGTTTGGCCACCCTTCGGCACGCGTAAGTAAATAGCCATGGCGTTTCCCGGCGTTGAAACGTTTGTTGATAATAAGATTGGGATCATCAAGTTTTACGATCTCCAGCTTGCGGTCACCAGACTCTGTTTCGATTATGGTATAAAGCGAATCCTGATACTGGGCGACAGCATCACTGATGGGGTGGAACTGTTCAGGATCGAGCCCCGGTACTTCTTCCTGTTTACAAGCAGGCCCTTTACGCCAGAACACTTTCTTTTCCAGCAGAGAAAAATCCAGACAGTGCTTTGTTAAATCTTCATCCCACGCCAGATTTTCCTTGTCGAGGACTTTACGCTGTAGCCCGTTTTTATCACGCCAGGTCAAGAGTGAGCCGGGCATCCAGCGCACGACGGAAAAGGTGTCCGGGTCGGCATCAAGCTGTTCGCCGTTGATCAGGATTTTGGTCCGTGTACGAGCCAGGGTATCCCAGGGGCCAAATGGCATAGCCACACAGGGATTAAACGCGGTAGAAAACTTTCCTCGCTGATCCCATGACTTTTGTGCCAGCACACGGAAACTATCGGGATCTGCGAGGCGATGCCCATTGATATACAAGAAATTAGCGTCACGTAATATCAGCCCCAGTAAGTCAGGATCCCAGGGAGGCCGGAATTCCACCTGATGCAGTGTTTTGATATCTAAGCTATTTCCCCCGCCATTGTTATCGGTGCGCTTGCCTTCAAAATAGAGACTGTGTTTATCCGCGGCAAAATCTCCCCATGCCTTGAATGAGGCGATATCGACGGGTGGTGCGTCGTGAGGATTTTGCACTACTTCACCCGCGTAGAGGATATAGCGACCATCGCTATGCCAGGAGTAATGGGGATACCAGGCTTGTGCGCCCTCATAGAGGTTGTCAGTTGTTAGATCAGTCAGAGGTGGTTCTTTATTCCATTCATCTTGTGTTGTTGCGTCTATTAATAAATTAGGTAAACGACGCAAACTCTTGTAATTCACGTCAGGTAGAGAAAGATTTGTTTCTTTATAAGGGCGCAGGTACACCACGCCTTTTCCCTGTTTCTGGTAAATATTATGTTCAGGCGCGGAAAGCCGACATCCCCATGCCGGGGATAAGAATAACGAACAAGACAACAAACAAACCACATTGCGATAGTGCATAAAGCCATCCTGGCGCGAGGTGCCGATCACGAAACTACCAGCAAAACATAAATCCCCACGTGTAAGCGTTATACTCGCAGCAATTCCTCATTTTTCAGACTTCATAAAGAGTCGCTAAACGCTTGCTTTTACGTCTTCTCCTGCGATGATAGAAAGCAGAAAGCGATGAACTTTACAGGCAATCCATAATGAAAAACGTGTTTAAGGCACTCACTGTATTACTTACTCTCTTCAGCCTGACGGGCTGCGGTCTGAAAGGTCCGCTCTATTTCCCGCCTGCAGATAAAAACGCACCGCCACCGACCAAACCGGTAGAGACGCAAACGCAATCCACGGTGCCGGATAAAAACGACCGCGCCACTGGCGATGGTCCATCCCAGGTGAATTACTAAAAGTCAGTTTCTGTACCCGCGTGATTGGAGTAAATGATGCAGTTCTCGAAAATGCATGGCCTTGGCAACGATTTTATGGTCGTCGACGCGGTAACGCAGAATGTCTTTTTTTCACCGGAGCTGATTCGTCGCCTGGCGGATCGGCACCTGGGGATAGGGTTTGACCAACTGCTGGTGGTTGAGCCACCGTATGATCCGGAACTGGATTTTCACTATCGCATTTTCAATGCTGATGGCAGTGAAGTGGCGCAGTGCGGCAACGGCGCGCGCTGCTTTGCCCGCTTTGTGCGCCTGAAAGGGCTGACCAATAAGCGCGATATCCGCGTCAGTACTGCCAACGGGCGGATGGTTCTGACCGTCACCGATGATGATCTGGTGCGCGTAAATATGGGCGAACCCAACTTCGAACCTTCTGCCGTGCCATTTCGCGCTAACAAAGCGGAAAAGACCTATATTATGCGCGCCGCCGAGCAGACAATCTTATGCGGCGTGGTGTCGATGGGAAATCCGCACTGCGTGATTCAGGTTGATGATGTCGATACTGCGGCGGTAGAAACGCTTGGTCCTGTTCTGGAAAGCCACGAACGTTTTCCGGAGCGCGCTAATATCGGTTTTATGCAAGTGGTTAAGCGCGAGCATATTCGTTTACGCGTTTATGAGCGTGGGGCAGGAGAAACCCAGGCCTGCGGCAGCGGCGCGTGTGCGGCGGTGGCGGTAGGGATTCAGCAAGGTTTGCTGGCCGAAGAAGTACGCGTGGAACTCCCCGGCGGTCGTCTTGATATCGCCTGGAAAGGTCCGGGTCACCCGTTATATATGACGGGGCCGGCGGTACATGTCTACGACGGATTTATTCATCTATGAAGCAACCAGGGGAAGAACTGCAGGAAATACTCACGGAGCTAGATGACCGGGCGGTTGTCGATTATCTGATTAAAAATCCTGAGTTTTTTATCCGCAATGCGCGCGCAGTAGAAGCGATACGTGTGCCGCATCCGGTACGCGGCACCGTTTCGTTGGTCGAGTGGCACATGGCCCGCGCACGTAATCATATTCATGTTCTGGAAGAGAACATGGCGCTGTTGATGGAACAGGCTATCGCCAACGAAGGCTTGTTCTATCGCTTACTTTACCTGCAGCGTAGTCTCACCGCCGCCAGCAGTCTCGACGATATGCTGATGCGTTTTCACCGCTGGGCGCGCGATCTCGGTCTGGCAGGTGCGAGTCTGCGCCTGTTTCCGGATCGCTGGCGCTTAGGTGCGCCGTCGAACCACACTCATCTCGCATTAAGCCGTCAGTCTTTCGAACCGCTGCGTATTCAGCGTCTGGGGCAGGAACAGCACTATCTTGGTCCGCTTAACGGACCGGAGCTGCTGGTGGTGCTACCGGAAGCGAAAGCGGTGGGATCGGTGGCGATGTCGATGCTGGGAAGCGATGCTGATTTGGGTGTGGTGCTGTTCACCAGCCGCGATGCCAGCCACTATCAACAAGGGCAGGGAACGCAGTTACTGCATGAAATTGCGCTGATGTTGCCGGAGCTTCTGGAGCGTTGGATTGAACGCGTATGACCGATTTACACACCGATGTAGAACGCTACCTACGTTATCTGAGCGTGGAGCGTCAGCTTAGCCCGATAACCCTGCTTAACTACCAGCGTCAGCTTGAGGCGATCATCAATTTTGCCAGCGAAAACGGCCTGCAAAGCTGGCAGCAATGTGATGTGACGATGGTGCGTAATTTTGCTGTACGCAGTCGCCGTAAAGGGCTGGGTGCGGCAAGCCTCGCATTACGCCTCTCTGCGCTACGTAGCTTTTTTGACTGGCTGGTCAGCCAGAACGAACTCAAAGCTAACCCGGCGAAAGGTGTTTCGGCACCGAAAGCGCCGCGTCATCTGCCGAAAAATATCGACGTCGATGATATAAATCGGCTGCTGGATATTGATATCAACGATCCCCTCGCCGTGCGCGATCGGGCAATGCTGGAAGTAATGTACGGTGCGGGTCTGCGTCTTTCCGAACTGGTGGGGCTCGATATCAAACACCTCGACCTGGAGTCCGGCGAAGTGTGGGTGATGGGGAAAGGCAGCAAAGAGCGCCGCCTGCCGATTGGTCGCAACGCTGTGGCGTGGATTGAGCACTGGCTTGATTTGCGCGACCTGTTTGGCAGCGAAGACGACGCGCTTTTCCTGTCGAAACTGGGCAAGCGTATCTCCGCGCGTAATGTACAGAAACGCTTTGCCGAATGGGGCATAAAACAAGGGCTGAATAATCACGTTCACCCGCATAAATTACGTCACTCGTTCGCTACGCATATGCTGGAGTCGAGCGGTGATCTTCGTGGTGTACAGGAGCTGCTGGGTCATGCCAACCTTTCTACCACGCAAATCTATACTCATCTTGATTTTCAACACCTTGCCTCGGTGTACGATGCGGCGCATCCACGCGCCAAACGGGGGAAATAATGCGTTTTTACCGGCCTTTGGGGCGCATCTCGGCGCTCACCTTTGACCTGGATGATACCCTTTACGATAACCGTCCGGTGATTTTGCGCACTGAGCAGGAGGCGCTTACCTTTGTGCAAAATTACCATCCGGCGCTGCGCAGCTTCCAGAATGAAGATCTGCAACGTCTGCGTCAGGCGGTACGGGAAGCGGAACCCGAGATTTATCATGATGTGACGCGCTGGCGTTTTCGCTCAATAGAACAAGCGATGCTCGACGCCGGGCTGAGCGCAGAAGAAGCCAGTGCAGGCGCACACGCGGCAATGATCAACTTTGCCAAATGGCGTAGCCGGATCGACGTTCCGCAGCAAACGCACGACACCTTAAAACAGCTGGCGAAGAAATGGCCGCTGGTGGCGATCACCAACGGTAACGCCCAGCCGGAGCTGTTTGGTTTGGGGGATTATTTTGAGTTTGTGCTGCGCGCTGGTCCGCACGGGCGCTCGAAACCGTTCAGCGATATGTACTTCCTGGCGGCGGAAAAACTCAACGTGCCGATCGGTGAGATCTTACATATCGGGGACGATCTCACCACCGATGTGGGGGGCGCGATCCGTAGTGGAATGCAAGCCTGTTGGATCAGACCGGAAAATGGCGATCTGATGCAAACCTGGAACAGCCGTTTACTGCCGCATCTGGAAATTTCCCGGTTGGCATCTCTGACCTCGCTGATATAATCAGCAAATCTGTATATATACCCAGCTTTTTGGCGGAGGGCGTTGCGCTTCTCCGCCCAACCTATTTTTACGCGGCGGTGCCAATGGACGTTTCTTACCTGCTCGACAGCCTTAATGACAAACAGCGCGAAGCGGTGGCCGCGCCACGCAGCAACCTTCTGGTGCTGGCGGGCGCGGGCAGTGGTAAGACGCGCGTACTGGTGCATCGTATCGCCTGGCTGATGAGCGTGGAAAACTGCTCGCCGTACTCGATTATGGCGGTGACATTTACCAACAAAGCGGCGGCGGAAATGCGCCATCGTATCGGGCAACTGATGGGCACCAGTCAGGGCGGTATGTGGGTCGGCACTTTCCACGGGCTGGCACACCGTCTGCTGCGTGCGCACCATATGGACGCCAACCTGCCGCAGGATTTCCAGATCCTCGACAGCGAAGACCAGCTGCGCCTGCTTAAGCGTCTGATCAAAGCCATGAACCTCGACGAGAAGCAGTGGCCGCCGCGCCAGGCAATGTGGTACATCAACAGCCAGAAAGATGAAGGGCTGCGTCCGCACCATATTCAAAGCTACGGTAATCCGGTGGAGCAGACCTGGCAGAAGGTGTACCAGGCGTATCAGGAAGCGTGCGACCGTGCGGGCCTGGTAGACTTCGCTGAACTACTGCTACGCGCCCACGAACTGTGGCTTAACAAGCCGCATATCCTGCAACACTACCGCGAACGTTTTACCAATATCCTGGTGGACGAATTCCAGGATACCAACAACATTCAGTACGCGTGGATCCGCCTGCTGGCGGGCGATACTGGCAAAGTGATGATTGTTGGCGATGACGACCAGTCAATCTACGGCTGGCGCGGGGCGCAGGTGGAGAATATTCAGCGTTTCCTTAATGATTTCCCCGGTGCCGAAACCATTCGTCTGGAGCAGAACTACCGCTCTACCAGCAATATCCTGAGCGCGGCGAACGCCCTGATTGAAAACAACAACGGGCGTTTGGGTAAAAAGTTGTGGACCGATGGCGCGGACGGTGAGCCGATTTCCCTCTATTGCGCTTTTAACGAACTCGACGAAGCGCGTTTTGTTGTTAACCGCATCAAGACCTGGCAGGACAACGGCGGGGCGCTCGCCGAGTGCGCCATTCTCTATCGTAGCAATGCCCAGTCGCGTGTACTGGAAGAGGCGTTATTACAAGCCAGTATGCCGTACCGTATTTATGGCGGGATGCGCTTCTTCGAACGCCAGGAAATCAAAGATGCGCTCTCGTATCTGCGCCTGATTGCCAACCGTAACGACGACGCGGCCTTTGAGCGTGTGGTCAATACGCCAACGCGGGGTATTGGTGACCGGACGCTGGACGTGGTACGTCAGACATCGCGCGATCGCCAGTTAACACTCTGGCAGGCATGTCGTGAACTGTTGCAGGAAAAAGCCCTCGCCGGACGTGCTGCCAGCGCTTTGCAACGGTTTATGGAACTGATCGACGCCTTAGCGCAAGAAACTGCCGATATGCCGCTGCATGTACAGACTGATCGGGTAATTAAAGACTCCGGCCTGCGCACCATGTACGAGCAGGAGAAGGGCGAAAAAGGCCAGACGCGTATCGAAAACTTAGAGGAACTGGTGACGGCAACGCGCCAGTTCAGCTACAACGAAGAAGACGAAGATTTAATGCCGCTGCAGGCGTTCCTCTCCCATGCGGCACTGGAAGCAGGTGAAGGGCAGGCGGATACCTGGCAGGATGCGGTACAGCTGATGACGCTACACTCGGCGAAAGGTCTGGAATTCCCGCAGGTGTTTATTGTCGGTATGGAAGAGGGCATGTTCCCAAGCCAGATGTCGCTGGATGAAGGCGGGCGTCTGGAAGAAGAACGCCGTCTGGCCTACGTTGGCGTAACCCGCGCGATGCAGAAACTGACGCTGACCTACGCGGAAACCCGGCGTCTGTATGGCAAAGAGGTTTACCATCGCCCGTCGCGTTTTATTGGCGAGTTGCCGGAAGAGTGTGTGGAAGAGGTGCGTTTACGCGCTACGGTAAGCCGCCCGGTCAGCCATCATCGTATGGGTACGCCGATGGTTGAGAACGACAGCGGTTACAAACTCGGCCAGCGCGTACGACACGCCAAGTTTGGTGAAGGGACTATCGTCAATATGGAAGGCAGCGGCGAACATAGTCGTTTGCAGGTGGCATTTCAGGGCCAGGGTATTAAATGGCTGGTGGCGGCTTACGCCCGGCTGGAGACGGTATAACGTTGCCGGATGCGGTGCTGCGCACCTTATCCGGCCTACAAAATCATGTAAATTCAATAAATTGCAATGTTATGTAGGCCGGGTAAGGCGTTTACGCCGCATCCGGCATCTGCACCATATTCAGTGACACAAAACGGTTGTTTTAACTTTTCTGCTCGACGGAAATCATGGTAACAAAAGGATAGCGTTGCCACGGGATTGCCCCGCCTTTCACATACATATGTGAAATCGTGCCATCAAGATAAAGCAGTTGCTCAACGTTCAGTTTCGTTTTGGCATAACAGGCAAAATCATAAAAATTTGTCACCTGCTGGCTCAACAAAAACACGGCGTTCCCTTGTTTATTAATCCCAACACCGTTACGAATTTTGCGTGAGGCGACGTTGGGATGAATACGCGGATTAATGACGCCGTTTTCCATCAACATTGGCCCTGACTGCACCGCGAACTGAATCTCTTTACTGGTTTTAAAGGCATCCAGACGAACGATTCCGACTTTATCTCCCGCGACATAAAACACACCGCCAGGACGGATAAAGAAATTCCCTTCACCTGAAGCGAGATTTAACGCCACCTTCTGCTGACCGTTTTCGATGTACAAACCGAGCGGCGCATAGCTTTCATCATATATGCTGCCGTTCATCGCCATTTGCACCTGACCCTGACTATTAATATCCGTCAGCAGCGCATGTAACGTTTCCCACGCTTCGCCATTGGCTTTTTGCCAGTACATTTTCACCCGCTCTGTTTGAGGATTAACGGTATACGCCTGTATGGTCAGTGTCGGATCTGATAGTGCGCAATCATCAGCGGCAACAGCAAACAAGGGAAGTAAGGTGAGGGCGAGAAAAATCCGTTTGAGATTCAAGGTGATCATTCCTTTACCAATGAGTAGCCGATGCGCCATTATAGGTCCTGGATGTGGGATTTTTTTATCCTGTTAGCGACCTTGACGAGTACCAAAAAGCGCGAAGTTCAACTATTGTTCTGTGGTGTTCTGTTGCGTGTTGACGGCAAAATTTTGCTGGCGTAACATGCGCGCACGATCACTCTAAGAGGACATTCGCCTTGGACACACCCAGTAGATACTGGCTCATTATCCTGTCATCCAGGATCAACTCCTAAGGCTATCCCTTTTTGCTGATAGCCTTAGCGGTTGTCAGCGACCTCAATTTTTCCCGTCGCGCTGAGTCAGGCTGTTTAATGGTCTGAAACCCAATTTGTTTCTGTGTGCCCACCGAACTGTCCGATATTTTAAGCATTGGGAGTCCCGGTCATGCTGAGCGCATTTCAACTGGAAAATAACCGACTGACCCGGCTGGAAGTCGAAGAGTCACAACCCCTTGTAAATGCAGTATGGATTGATCTTGTCGAACCGGACGACGACGAGCGACTGCGCGTACAATCTGAACTTGGCCAGAGCCTGGCAACCCGCCCGGAACTGGAAGACATCGAAGCATCGGCACGTTTCTTTGAAGACGATGACGGCCTGCATATTCACTCCTTCTTCTTCTTTGAAGATGCGGAAGATCACGCCGGTAACTCCACTGTGGCATTTACCATCCGTGATGGTCGTCTGTTTACTCTGCGTGAGCGTGAACTGCCCGCTTTTCGTCTGTATCGTATGCGTGCCCGTAGCCAGTCAATGGTGGACGGTAACGCCTACGAGCTGCTGCTGGATCTGTTCGAAACCAAAATCGAACAGCTGGCAGATGAAATTGAAAATATCTACAGCGACCTGGAGCAGTTGAGCCGGGTGATTATGGAAGGGCATCAGGGCGATGAGTACGACGAGGCGCTCTCCACGCTGGCGGAACTGGAAGATATCGGCTGGAAAGTTCGCCTGTGTCTGATGGATACCCAGCGCGCGCTCAACTTCCTGGTACGTAAAGCACGCTTACCGGGTGGGCAACTGGAGCAGGCGCGTGAAATCCTGCGAGATATCGAATCCCTGCTGCCGCATAACGAATCCCTGTTCCAGAAGGTGAACTTCCTGATGCAGGCGGCGATGGGCTTTATCAATATCGAGCAGAACCGCATCATCAAAATCTTCTCGGTGGTATCCGTGGTGTTCCTGCCACCGACGCTGGTCGCTTCCAGCTACGGGATGAACTTTGAGTTTATGCCGGAACTGAAGTGGAGCTTCGGCTACCCAGGCGCGATTATCTTTATGATCCTCGCGGGCCTGGCACCGTATCTGTACTTTAAACGGAAGAACTGGTTGTAAAAAACGAGAGTGGTGGTTTAGCCCGGCTAAGCCACCAGTTATTCAAAGGCTCCAGGTATTTAACCCTTTTACCTCTTTCTCATAAAACCATTTGTTCGTGTTAACAGCAACATAGGCTGCTACGGCAATTCCCAAAATGTTAACGCCAATTAGTGCACCAACAAATAGAGATAGAATGCAAAGTAATAGAACTATAATTGCTTTTTTCCATAAACCCAGAACAAATAGATAGATCCAGGAACAGAAGAAAGCAATGAAATTAATTTGAATAGTTAATCGTTGTATTACTTTTAATGCTTTAAATGCTGCTTTATATTCTGGTGTTGCCCCCCAGAATCCAGGAAAGCCATGTTGATCATAAAAACTAAAGCGATATTTCCATTTTTCACTTAATGAACCATCGTTCATATATTCCTTACTCATAAATACTCCATAACTATTGTTTTGATGAATCAGTAGGTGCAAGCATTAGCATACTGAAAGTAGAAAAATAACAAATCAAAAAAATCATCGAACCATTGCCTGAACAATCAAAATGTTCGGCTATCATTGTGATGATAGAGATGATATATACTGCTAATGTACCAAAAACATAAGTTTTTATATATATGAAACCACTATCACGGAGTCGTTGGCAATTCATGTTGATGACGAGATAATGGAGTGCGATGGTAGAGACAATAACAAGAAAACCTGCGTCCCCATCGTTAAAAAAGATAATAAGAAAGGCAAAAATGAAATTTATTAAAATAAATGAAAATATATAACGACGTCTGGAAATCTTACCGTTAGATGTTGGGATAAATATACGCAACATAAATTTTACATCCTTGTGTGAGTCTCCTGTCAGCATGACAATATGCCCACTCTCATGCAAGAGCAGGCATATTTTTTCAGAATATATTTATTTTTTATTTGGACGTTCTACGCTGCGTATAAATCGCATCCATCACAAAAATTGCCAGCGCTACCCAAATAAAGGCGAAAGTCACCATCTTATCGGCTCCCGGTTTTTCACCATAAAACGTCACTGCCAACAGGAACATTAGCGTCGGCCCAATGTACTGGAAAAAGCCTAATGTTGAGAGTCGTAAGCGTGTAGCTGCTGCGGTAAAACATAACAGTGGCACGGTGGTGACAATACCGGCGGCGATCAGCAGTAAATTCAGCGACATCGGGTTTTGCCCCATATGGCTGGTTGAGCTGTCGGCAATAGCAAACAGGTAAATCGCCGCCACGGGCAGCAGCCACATGGTTTCGATTAACATGCCGGTTTGCGCTTCAACGGCAATTTTCTTGCGTACCAGGCCGTAGAAGGCAAAACTAAACGCCAGCCCCAGCGCGATGATTGGCAGCGAACCAAAAGTCCAGAGCTGGACCAATACACCACATATCGCCAGAATCACCGCCAGCCATTGCATCCGGCGGAATCGCTCGCCGAGGAAAATCATCCCCAGCACAATGTTCACCAGCGGGTTAATAAAGTAACCAAGGCTCGCTTCCAGCATATGGTGATTGTTCACCGCCCAGATAAACAGTAGCCAGTTGCCACCAATCAGCACGGCAGAGACTGCCAGCATGAAGATTTTCTTTGGTGTCTGAATCAGCGTTTTTAAATAGGACCACTGGCGGCAAATGCTCATCAGCACCACCATAAAGAAAAATGACCAGATCACGCGATGCGTCAGGATCTCATCGGCGGGCACGTAGTAAATCAGCTTGAAGTACGCTGGCGCAATACCCCAAATAAAATAAGCGGCAAGAGCGAGTAATACGCCCTGCCGCGTTTGTTTGGTGTCCATTGGCAAAACTCATTTTTTATTGGTAAAAGCAGTTTACCTGCTTTTACGTTATCAACCTACCATATAGGTGGCGGTGGCACTGGCTATATAAAGCTGTTCTTCATTGTGTAATTCAACGCGGGCGACGGCGACTTTATTGCCCGCACGCAACAGACTACTGGTAGCAGTAAAACGCTCACCCCTGCCTGGGCGCAGATAATCGACGCGAAGATCAATGGTCCCCATCCGCGATAGCCGCTGGCGCAGTTCATCTTCACTGATGGTTTCGTGGCGGGTTAAGGTACTTCCCACGCACACCAGACCTGCGGCGACATCCAGCGCCGACGCAATGACCCCGCCGTGCAAAATGCTTTGCGCCCAGTTACCCACCATCATTGGCTGATTTTTAAAGGCCAGCTGTGCGAACTCTTTTTCGTAACGCTCCAGTTCCATCCCCAATGCGCGGTTAAATGGCATGTGATAAACAAACATCTCACCCACTAATTTCAGGGCTTGTTCAGCGGTCAGTACGGCAGACATATCATCCTTACACTTCATTGGTTAATGAAATGTTGATTTTATGCTTCTTTTCTGTTGGTTTCTACTTTAGGAAGGGATAACTAACGGCAAAGGAGTTAAGTATGTAAAATAGCCCGCAGAAAAATATTCATCTAATCAATAATTCGTTACGGAGAACACGACCGATGCGGACTCTGCAGGGCTGGTTGTTGCCGGTGTTTATGTTGCCAATGGCAGTGTATGCGCAAGAGGCAACGGTAAAAGAGGTGCATGACGCGCCTGCGGTGCGTGGCAGTATTATTGCGAATATGCTGCAGGAGCATGACAATCCTTTCACGCTCTATCCTTATGACACCAACTACCTCATCTACACCCAAACCAGTGATCTGAACAAAGAAGCGATCGCCAGTTATGACTGGGCGGAAAACGCGCGTAAGGATGAAGTGAAATTCCAGTTGAGCCTGGCATTTCCGCTGTGGCGCGGAATATTGGGGCCAAATTCGGTGTTGGGAGCTTCTTACACGCAAAAATCCTGGTGGCAACTGTCCAATAGCGAAGAGTCTTCACCGTTTCGTGAAACCAACTACGAACCGCAATTGTTCCTTGGTTTTGCCACAGATTACCGCTTTGCTGGCTGGACGCTGCGCGATGTGGAGATGGGTTATAACCACGACTCTAACGGGCGTTCAGACCCGACTTCCCGCAGCTGGAACCGCCTTTATACCCGTCTGATGGCAGAAAACGGTAACTGGCTGGTAGAGGTGAAGCCGTGGTATGTGGTGGGGAATACTGACGATAACCCAGATATCACCAAATATATGGGTTACTACCAGCTTAAAATCGGCTATCACCTGGGTGATGCGGTGCTGAGTGCGAAAGGACAGTACAACTGGAACACCGGTTACGGTGGTGCGGAGTTAGGCTTAAGTTACCCGATCACCAGGCATGTGCGCCTTTATACCCAGGTTTACAGCGGTTATGGCGAATCGCTCATCGACTATAACTTTAACCAGACCCGTGTGGGTGTGGGGGTTATGCTGAACGACTTGTTCTAATGTGAGTTGATTGAAAGGCAAAACTGGAATCCAGCATCCAGGATTACCCTCTCAGAGACTAAAAGCATTGCAGTTTCTCGCGCAGGCGCTGAAAATAGCGCCTGTTTTTATTTCAGGCAATCGGGGTTAATGTGGCGCAGGCGGAAGTGTTGAATCTGGAGTCCGGGGCTAAACAGGTTTTACAAGAAACCTTTGGCTACCAACAGTTTCGCCCCGGCCAGGAAGAGATTATCGACACCGTACTTTCCGGTCGCGATTGCCTGGTCGTCATGCCCACTGGTGGCGGAAAATCCCTTTGCTATCAAATTCCTGCCTTACTGCTAAACGGTCTTACCGTGGTTGTTTCACCACTGATTTCGTTGATGAAAGATCAGGTGGATCAGCTACAGGCCAACGGCGTGGCGGCGGCGTGCCTTAACTCGACGCAAACCCGCGAGCAGCAGCTTGAAGTAATGACAGGCTGCCGCACCGGGCAAATCCGCCTGCTGTATATCGCGCCGGAACGCCTGATGCTGGATAACTTCCTTGAGCATCTGGCGCACTGGAATCCAGTGTTATTAGCCGTTGATGAAGCGCACTGTATCTCCCAATGGGGGCACGATTTCCGCCCGGAATACGCCGCGCTCGGTCAGCTGCGTCAGCGTTTTCCTACTCTGCCGTTTATGGCGCTAACCGCCACCGCCGACGACACCACGCGGCAGGATATCGTGCGCCTGCTGGGGCTGAACGATCCGCTGATTCAAATCAGCAGTTTTGATCGCCCGAACATTCGCTACATGCTGATGGAGAAATTCAAACCGCTCGATCAGTTGATGCGCTACGTGCAGGAACAACGCGGTAAGTCGGGGATTATTTACTGTAATAGTCGTGCGAAAGTAGAAGACACCGCCGCGCGTCTGCAAAGCAAGGGTATCAGCGCAGCGGCTTATCACGCCGGGCTTGAAAACGATGTCCGTGCGGACGTGCAGGAAAAATTCCAGCGCGATGACCTGCAAATTGTGGTGGCGACGGTAGCGTTCGGCATGGGCATCAACAAGCCTAACGTCCGCTTCGTGGTTCACTTTGATATTCCACGCAATATCGAATCCTATTATCAGGAAACCGGTCGCGCCGGGCGTGATGGCCTGCCCGCGGAAGCGATGCTGTTTTACGATCCGGCCGATATGGCGTGGCTGCGCCGTTGCCTGGAAGAAAAACCGCAGGGGCAATTGCAGGATATCGAACGCCATAAACTCAATGCGATGGGCGCGTTTGCTGAGGCGCAAACCTGTCGTCGTCTGGTGCTGCTGAATTACTTTGGTGAAGGGCGGCAGGAGCCGTGCGGGAACTGCGATATCTGTCTCGATCCGCCAAAACAGTACGATGGTTCAACCGATGCGCAGATTGCGCTTTCCACCATTGGTCGTGTGAATCAGCGTTTTGGTATGGGCTATGTAGTGGAAGTGATTCGCGGTGCGAATAACCAGCGAATCCGCGACTATGGTCATGACAAACTGAAAGTCTACGGCATGGGCCGCGATAAAAGTCATGAGCACTGGGTGAGCGTAATCCGCCAGTTGATTCATCTCGGTCTGGTGACGCAAAACATCGCCCAGCATTCGGCATTACAACTGACAGAAGCCGCACGCCCGGTGTTGCGCGGCGAATCCTCTTTACAACTTGCCGTGCCGCGTATTGTGGCGCTCAAACCGAAAGCAATGCAGAAATCTTTCGGTGGCAATTACGATCGCAAACTGTTCGCCAAATTACGCAAACTGCGTAAATCGATTGCCGATGAAAGCAATGTCCCGCCGTACGTGGTGTTTAACGATGCGACCTTGATTGAGATGGCGGAACAGATGCCAATCACCGCCAGCGAAATGCTCAGCGTTAACGGCGTTGGGATGCGCAAGCTGGAACGCTTTGGCAAACCGTTTATGGCACTTATCCGTGCGCATGTCGATGGCGATGACGAAGAGTAGTCAGCAGCATAAAAAAGTGCCAGGATGAAGACTCCGTAAACGATTTCTCCGCGAGTCAATTGTATGTTGATGTTATTCCTCACCGTTGCCATGGTTCATATTGTGGCGCTTATGAGCCCTGGTCCCGATTTCTTCTTTGTTTCTCAGACCGCTGTCAGTCGTTCGCGTAAAGAGGCGATGATGGGCGTGCTGGGCATTACCTGCGGCGTAATGGTCTGGGCAGGGATCGCGTTGCTTGGCCTGCATTTGATTATCGAAAAAATGGCCTGGCTGCATACGCTGATTATGGTGGGCGGTGGCCTGTATCTTTGCTGGATGGGTTACCAGATGCTGCGTGGCGCGCTGAAAAAAGAGGCTGTTTCTGCGCCTGCGCCACAGGTCGAGCTGGCGAAAAGCGGGCGTAGTTTCCTCAAAGGATTACTGACTAATCTCGCCAATCCGAAAGCGATTATCTACTTTGGTTCGGTATTCTCATTGTTTGTTGGTGAGAACGTCGGCACCACTGAGCGCTGGGGCATTTTCGCGTTGATTATTGTCGAAACGCTGGCGTGGTTTACGGTGGTTGCCAGCCTGTTTGCTCTACCGCAAATGCGCCGTGGTTATCAACGTCTGGCGAAGTGGATTGATGGTTTTGCCGGGGCGTTATTTGCCGGATTTGGTATTCATTTGATTATTTCGCGTTAAGCACTTCCCCCTGATACACTATCAGGGGGAATAACATCAGGATTGTAATTGATAAAGGTCTTCCTGAGAAAGCCCGGTCATTTCCATAATCAACTGCAAATCAAAGCCACGCTGTAGCATTGCTTTTGCGACATTGAGAAGGGCATCGCGCCGAAGTTCTTCCGCTAAAGTCATCAGTTCCTCTCCTTGTTGAGGCACTCGTTGTGCCAGACCATGTACTAATGTTCGTACATCCTGTGCTTCACCTACCAGCGCCATGTAGTTTATCAACATGCGTATTTGCTGTCCGCTCATCTGCCCCAGAATCATTAAGCGGGATAACTTATCTAACAGCGTTGTCATATCCCGTTGACGGATATGCTTCTGTACCAGCGTAAAGGCGGCCATGCTGCGGTGTTGCATGATTTCGTCATCAGGAATTAGCGTAATATCAACCAGCGGAAAAGCATGGAAATAGAGATCGCGTGCAACGTCCGGATCCGGAAAACCATCGAGCCAGTTTGTTGACCATGGATATGGGCTACGCTTTCCCTGGTAAAAAAGAATGGGGATCACCAGAGGCAGATAATCATGTCCCGCTTCAAGATGCCGCTGCATGGTGGCAATAGCATAGCGAAGCATACGGAACGCCATATTTTCATCAGGTGAACTTTGATGCTCAATCAACACATAGATATATCCGCACCCTTTCGTCGTCTCTACTGAATAAAGTACGTCGTTGTAATACTGGCGCAGGTTTTCCTCTACAAAACTGCTGGACTCGAGATGGAGCGTATCAAGATTGCAGAGTTTAACTAAAGAAGGCGGCAGATGAATTTCAATAAAGTCACGGGCCGTTTCTGGTCGGGATAAAAAAGCCTTAAAGATTGCGTCATGTGGTGTCGTTGCTTCCGTCATTTTTCATCATCCGTGGGTGAAATATGGCGGCATTCTGGCACTAACAAAGAGAAGTAAATAGTAAATAAATTAACAGATTACGCTTATTACGAGATGCCTCGAGCGCGGATGTAACAATCTCTCGAGGCACATTAATTTACGTGAGCTTTATTCCAGTTTTAAGCATGTCTCGCCGATGCCAACAACGCTCCTACCAGCATAAACAACGAGCCGAAAATCTTATTCAGCGCCTTCATCTGTTTTGGCCCTTTTATCCATAATGCGATCCGTTGGGCGAGGGTGGCGTAACCGATCATCACAATAATATCGACCACAATAGTGGTGACGCCGAGCACGATATACTGCATCAGTTGCGGCTGCTGCGGCATGATGAATTGCGGAAAGAGCGCCGCCAGAAACACAATACTTTTGGGATTGGTGAGATTCACAAAAACTGCGCGCTGGAACAAATGTCGGCGTGATTGGGTTGAGGCCAACGATTTAAGATCAATTGCGCCAGCGGCGCGCCACTGCTGTATTCCCAGCCATATCAGGTAAGCTGCACCTGCCCACTTCAACACTTCAAACGCAATCACTGAGCGGGAAAATAGCGTTCCTAAACCCACGCCAACCAGCACAATATGTATTGCCAGCCCCGTCTGCAAACCGGCAATAGACGCCATCGCACCACGATAACCGTGATTGAGCGAGGTGGTCATGGTGTTGATTGCACCAGAGCCTGGCGACAGGCTTAAAATGATTGATGTTAGCAGGTAGGCAAACCACCATTCTAAGGTCATGATGAACTCCCGGTGTGTCTATTTTTGTGCCACAATACGCTACTGTCGAAGCGTTGTGTCAGGCACGCTTAAAAAAACGATTTTACGTGGTTTAAGAGGCAGATTACCCGATGTTTCAGCAGCAAAAAGACTGGGAAACAAGAGAAAACGCGTTTGCTGCTTTTACCATGGGACCGCTGACTGATTTCTGGCGTCAGCGTGATGAAGCAGAGTTTACTGGTGTAGATGACATTCCGGTGCGCTTTGTCCGTTTTCGCGCACAGCACCATGACCGGGTGATAGTCATCTGCCCGGGGCGTATTGAGAGCTACGTAAAATATGCGGAACTGGCTTACGACCTGTTCCATTTGGGGTTTGATGTCTTAATCATCGACCATCGCGGGCAGGGACGTTCCGGTCGCCTGTTAGCCGATCCGCATCTTGGGCATGTTAATCGCTTTAATGATTATGTTGATGATCTGGCGGCATTCTGGCAACAGGAGGTCCAGCCCGGTTCGTGGCGTAAGCGCTATATACTGGCACATTCGATGGGCGGTGCGATCTCCACGTTATTTCTGCAACGCCATCCAGGAGTATGTGACGCCATTGCGCTAACTGCGCCAATGTTTGGGATCGTGATTCGTATGCCGTCATTTATGGCGCGGCAGATCCTTAACTGGGCCGAAGCGCATCCACGTTTCCGTGATGGCTATGCAATAGGCACCGGGCGCTGGCGCGCGTTGCCGTTTGCTATCAACGTACTGACCCACAGCAGACAGCGATATCGACGTAACTTACGCTTCTATGCTGATGACCCAACGATTCGCGTCGGTGGGCCGACCTACCATTGGGTACGCGAAAGTATTCTGGCTGGCGAACAGGTGTTAGCCGGTGCGGGTGATGACGCCACGCCAACGCTTCTCTTGCAGGCTGAAGAGGAACGCGTGGTGGATAACCGCATGCACGACCGTTTTTGTGAACTCCGCACCGCTGCGGGCCATCCTGTCGAAGGGGGACGACCGCTGGTAATTAAAGGTGCGTACCATGAGATCCTTTTTGAAAAGGACGCAATGCGCTCAGTCGCGCTCCACGCCATTGTTGATTTTTTCAACAGGCATAACTCACCCAGCGGAAACCGCTCTACAGAGGTTTAAATTTCTTATGTACCAGGTTGTTGCGTCTGATTTAGATGGCACGTTACTTTCTCCCGACCATACGTTATCCCCTTACGCCAAAGAAACTCTGAAGCTGCTCACCGCGCGCGGCATCAACTTTGTGTTTGCGACCGGTCGTCACCACGTTGATGTGGGGCAAATTCGCGATAATCTGGAGATTAAGTCTTACATGATTACCTCCAATGGCGCGCGCGTTCACGATCTGGATGGCAATCTGATTTTTGCTCATAACCTGGATCGCGACATTGCCAGCGATCTGTTTGGCGTGGTCAACGACAACCCGGACATCATTACTAACGTTTATCGCGACGACGAATGGTTTATGAATCGCCACCGCCCGGAAGAGATGCGCTTTTTTAAAGAAGCGGTGTTTAAATATGCACTGTATGAGCCAGGATTACTGGAGCCGGAAGGCGTCAGCAAAGTGTTCTTCACCTGTGATTCTCATGAACAACTGCTGCCGCTGGAACAGGCAATCAACGCTCGTTGGGGCGATCGCGTCAATGTCAGTTTCTCTACCCTAACTTGTCTGGAAGTGATGGCGGGCGGCGTTTCAAAAGGCCATGCCCTGGAAGCGGTGGCGAAGAAACTGGGCTACAGTCTGAAAGATTGTATTGCCTTTGGTGACGGGATGAACGACGCCGAAATGCTGTCGATGGCAGGTAAAGGCTGCATTATGGGCAGTGCGCACCAGCGTCTGAAAGATCTGCATCCGGAGCTGGAAGTGATTGGTACTAACGCCGAGGATGCAGTGCCGCATTATCTGCGTAAGCTCTATTTATCGTAATCGTTCTTTATTTGGTCAGTTGTCAACCTGATACTTCGCTACAATGGATACTCGTTAATCAAAGAGTTTTCCATTGTGGCGCTACTTATCATCACCACGATTCTGTGGGCCTTCTCCTTTAGCTTTTATGGCGAGTACCTTGCGGGGCACGTCGATAGCTATTTTGCGGTGCTGGTGCGCGTTGGCCTGGCGGCACTCGTTTTTCTGCCGTTTCTGCGTACCCGTGGCAATAGCCTGAAAACGGTCGGCCTGTATATGCTGGTGGGCGCGATGCAGCTCGGCGTGATGTATATGCTGAGTTTTCGCGCCTATCTCTACCTGACGGTCTCCGAGCTGTTGCTGTTCACCGTACTGACTCCGCTCTACATCACGCTGATTTATGACATCATGAGTAAGCGCCGTCTGCGCTGGGGCTATGCTTTTAGCGCCTTGTTGGCGGTGATTGGTGCCGGAATTATTCGCTATGATCAGGTCACCGACCACTTCTGGACTGGCCTGCTGCTGGTGCAACTCTCCAATATCACTTTTGCCATCGGCATGGTGGGTTACAAACGCCTGATGGAAACTCGTCCGATGCCACAGCATAACGCCTTTGCGTGGTTCTATCTTGGTGCGTTCCTGGTGGCGGTGATTGCATGGTTCTTGCTGGGAAATGCGCAGAAAATGCCGCAAACCACGCTGCAATGGGGCATTCTGGTGTTTCTTGGCGTGGTGGCCTCCGGGATTGGCTACTTTATGTGGAACTACGGCGCGACTCAGGTGGACGCCGGAACGCTGGGCATTATGAATAATATGCACGTTCCGGCAGGGCTGTTGGTTAACCTGGCTATCTGGCACCAACAGCCGCACTGGCCAACGTTTATTACAGGCGCGCTGGTGATCCTGGCCTCACTGTGGGTGCATCGTAAGTGGGTCGCTCCGCGCTCTTCACAAACGGCAGATGATCGCAGGCGTGATTGCGCGCTGAGCGAATAAACGCTTCTGTAATCGGCTGACGCTGCTCGCCATCGCGCACGGCGGCGTACAGTCGGCTCCACAAGCCTTCGCCCAGGGTTTTGGTGACCACCAGACCCTGGCGTTCAAAACTCTCCACCACCCAGTGCGGTAGCGCAGCGATGCCCATCCGCGCGGCAACCATCTGAATCAACAACAAGGTGTTATCGACGCTTTTCAGTGACGGGCTAACGCCTGCGGGCTGAAGAAAATGCCGCCAGACATCCAGTCGGCTACGCTGCACCGGATAAATCAACAGCGTTTCGCTGGCGAGGTCTTCCGGCGTGATTCGCGTTTTCGCCGCCAGTGGATGGTCAGGCGCTAACACCAGACGCACTTCATAATCGAACATCGGCGAATAATGCAGGCCACTGCGCGGCAGAATATCGGAGGTCATCACCAGATCCAGCTCACCCTGCTGCAACGCGGGCTGCGGGTCAAACGTCACGCCCGATTTAAAGTCCATCTCTACCTGCGGCCAGTTCTTATGGAAATTTTCTAACGCGGGCGTCAGCCACTGAATACAGCTATGGCACTCAATGGCAATGCGCAGGCGCGTCTGCTGCGGTTCATTGCAGGCTTGCAGTGCCTGGCTGATTTGCGGCAGCACCTGATTCGCCAGTTGCAACAGGATTTCTCCCTGCGGTGTAAAGCGAAGCGGCTGGCTTTTACGCACAAATAGCCGGAAGCCAAGGCGTTGTTCCAGATCGCTAAACTGGTGAGACAGGGCGGATTGCGTTTGATGCAACGTCGCCGCAGCGGCTGCGAGTGAGCCGCAGTTCCGCAACGCTTGTAGCGTTTTCAGGTGTTTTACTTCGATCATGAAAGTCCTTCACTTCGGCATGAATAATTTGCGCTTGAGGAATATACAGTAACCGCCAATTATGGATGTGTAAACATCTGGACGGCTAAAATCCTTCGTCTTTTAAATTTATGGTGCGTTGGCTGCGTTTCTTCACCCCGGTCACTTACTTCAGTAAGCTCCCGGGGATGAATAAACTTGCCGCCTTCCCTAAATTCAAAATCCATAGGATTTACATATAATTAGAGGAAGAAAAATGACAATATTGAATCACACCCTCGGTTTCCCTCGCGTTGGCCTGCGTCGCGAGCTGAAAAAAGCGCAAGAGAGTTATTGGGCGGGGAACTCCACGCGTGAAGAACTGCTGGCGGTAGGGCGTGAACTGCGTGCTCGTCACTGGGATCAACAAAAGCAAGCGGGTATCGACCTGCTGCCGGTGGGCGATTTTGCCTGGTACGATCATGTCCTGACCACCAGCCTGCTGCTGGGTAACGTTCCGGCGCGTCACCAGAACAAAGATGGTTCGGTAGATGTCGACACCCTGTTCCGTATTGGTCGTGGACGTGCACCGACTGGCGAACCTGCGGCGGCAGCGGAAATGACCAAATGGTTTAACACCAACTATCACTACATGGTGCCGGAGTTCGTTAAAGGCCAACAGTTCAAACTGACCTGGACGCAGCTGCTGGAGGAAGTGGACGAGGCGCTGGCGCTGGGCCACAAGGTCAAGCCCGTGCTGCTGGGGCCGGTTACCTACCTGTGGCTGGGTAAAGTGAAAGGTGAACAGTTTGATCGCCTGAGCCTGCTAAACGACATTCTGCCGGTTTATCAGCAAGTGCTGGCAGAACTGGCAAAACGTGGCATTGAGTGGGTACAGATCGACGAACCGGCTCTGGTACTGGAACTGCCGCAGGCGTGGCTGGACGCCTATAAACCCGCTTACGACGCGCTCCAGGGCCAGGTGAAACTGCTGCTGACTACCTATTTTGAAGGCGTAACGCCAAATCTCGACACCATTACTGCGCTGCCTGTTCAGGGTCTGCATGTCGATCTCGTACATGGTAAAGATGACGTTGCTGAACTGCACAAGCGTCTGCCTTCTGACTGGCTGCTATCTGCTGGTCTTATCAATGGTCGTAACGTCTGGCGCGCCGATCTTACCGAGAAATATGCGCAAATTAAGGACATTGTCGGCAAACGCGATTTGTGGGTGGCATCTTCCTGCTCATTGCTGCACAGCCCTATCGACCTGAGCGTGGAAACGCGTCTTGATGCAGAAGTGAAAAGCTGGTTTGCCTTCGCCCTGCAAAAATGCCATGAACTGGCATTGCTGCGCGATGCGCTGAACAGTGGTGACACGGCAGCTCTGGCAGAGTGGAGTGCACCGATTCAGGCGCGTCGTCACTCTACTCGTGTACATAATCCGGCGGTAGAAAAGCGTCTGGCGGCGATCACCGCCCAGGACAGTCAGCGTGCGAATGTCTATGAAGTGCGTGCTGAAGCCCAGCGTGCGCGTTTTAAACTGCCAGCCTGGCCGACCACCACGATTGGCTCTTTCCCGCAAACCACAGAAATCCGTACCCTGCGTCTGGATTTCAAAAAGGGTAATCTCGACGCCAACAACTATCGTACGGGCATTGCAGAACATATCAAGCAGGCCATTGTTGAGCAGGAACGTCTGGGTCTGGATGTGCTGGTGCATGGTGAGGCCGAGCGTAATGACATGGTGGAATACTTTGGCGAGCACCTCGACGGGTTTGTCTTTACGCAAAACGGTTGGGTACAGAGCTATGGTTCCCGTTGCGTGAAGCCACCGATTGTTATTGGTGACGTTAGCCGCCCGGCACCGATTACCGTGGAGTGGGCGAAGTATGCGCAATCGCTGACTGATAAACCGGTGAAAGGGATGCTGACTGGCCCGGTGACCATTCTCTGCTGGTCGTTCCCGCGTGAAGATGTCAGCCGTGAAACCATCGCCAAACAAATTGCGCTGGCGCTGCGTGATGAAGTGGCGGACCTGGAAGCCGCTGGAATTGGCATCATCCAGATTGATGAACCGGCACTGCGCGAAGGTTTACCGCTGCGTCGCAGCGACTGGGATGCCTATCTCCAGTGGGGCGTGGAGGCTTTCCGTATCAACGCCGCCGTGGCGAAAGATGACACACAAATCCACACTCACATGTGTTACTGCGAGTTCAACGACATCATGGATTCGATTGCGGCGCTGGACGCAGACGTCATCACCATCGAAACCTCGCGTTCCGACATGGAGTTGCTGGAGTCGTTTGAAGAGTTTGATTATCCAAATGAAATCGGTCCTGGCGTCTATGACATTCACTCGCCAAACGTACCGAGCGTGGAATGGATTGAAGCCCTGCTGAAGAAAGCGGCAAAACGCATTCCGGCAGAGCGTCTGTGGGTCAACCCGGACTGTGGTCTGAAAACGCGCGGCTGGCCAGAAACCCGCGCCGCGCTGGCGAACATGGTGCAGGCGGCGCAGAATTTGCGTCGGGGGTGATGAGTATTAACGAGTCACTGTAAATTGCAGTACGATGAAAGAGGCAAAACTGCCTGATACCAAGTCTACATAATTTATTCAATTTATTGAATTTTCAAGATTTAGTTGGCCAGATAAGGCGTTCACGCCGCATCCGGCATGAACAACACGCACTTTGCCAATAATCTGATGGCTTCCATCACCGGAAGCCATTTTGCTATCTGCGGCCGTTCAGACACAGAAATAACCGAATCATTTTTTTCGCAAAATATAATCCTGAGCGATTTGTTCAGTAATCAACGCTACGTTATTTATTCTCACTTTTCACGAGATTGTATCCCTTTTCAGTAACGTGGTAGTGAGGCATAGACTTATGTCCGCTATCCTCAATAATAACCAAACCCTCGTTAGCTAATTTGTTAACAATGTTAACAACATTACCGAATCCTGGAATTTGCCTTACAGATAGTGTGCGATCGAGATTCATCCAGTTCCAGTTTATATCTTTCTCAGCCATAACTTTCAGTACGTTAATTTCAGTTTCAGTTATCATAGTCAAGTGCATCCTGGTGGTATAAGTCATTAAGTTCTCCCTTAAGTTTATAATCTTCTAGAGTAGCAGTATGCGTATGATTCCAGAGTGCATAGCCTGCGTCACCATCAGGTTGTCCTGTTTCCCAACCAAGATTACAGTAACGCTGATATTCCCGACATTCATGAGTATAGAAGTTAAGATCTACTTGTTCTGGGGGGATTTTTCCTTTCTCAATATCTTTCAGTCTATTGATCATCACTTCATTTACAGGGTCATGACCAAATCTGGCTATGTGTTTTTCAACAATAGCGATACCTTCCCTGTTGATTGTTACGCCATCTGTCGTCAGATTTTCTATTGGACCACCGGCAAGGTCGGGATTAAATGGTCTTCCTGATACTGCTCCTCTGGCTCCGAAATGCTCAAGTGATTCCAAATCAGGGAGTCTCATTCTCCCCAGAACTGCTCCAGCAACTATTGAAGCACCAGCGATGAGTAACCCTTTGTTATCCATAACTTGATTGTAACCAGCAGGTGCATCTCCCCCCAACTTGTTTGCTGTTTCCCTGAATCCTTCGATATTCCCATTGTATATGCCGCCAGCAGCAAGCAGTCTGCCAACAGCTTTACTATTGAGTGTTTTGAGGCCATTATCATCTTTAGTTTTTGGCCGTGGTATAAACAGACGATTGTAGTTATCGGGAAATGCCAAATAACTAAATTCAGTATTAGCAATCAGATGCCTGGAGAGTATATATTCATAACTGACAGTGATGGTTTCTGTATCCAGATTGTTCTCCGTAAACAGGTGATTGATTGCTGATAAGAGCGCGCCGCGGAGTTGAATGTTGTAATATTTCTCCCATCGACCAAATCTATTGATCCGATAGAAGTCAAACTCCATGAACAACTGCTCGTTATTGTTAATAGCGTTAATAAGTAACGGGGAGCTTTTGTCAATCAACTTACAGAAACTAAGGCCATGCAAATGTGACCCTTTTCCTGTATTCGTAATACTATTAGAGAGCGAGAATGCGAAGATTTCATCTTCATGACCAATCTGCCAGCGATTACCTATTGATGTGCTCGTTCCACAACGAGAGGAAATACATCCGTGTTGTTCTCCGGTTATGGTCAGGTAGATAATATCACTCATCCTTGAAAAACCTTTTGTTAATTTTTTTGTGAAAGAAAAATAGTATTGTTATTTTTTACCTTTATTTACGCCTAAAAGGGATGAACTAAAATGTGAAAAACAAAATGTTTCACTTTAATATCTTTTTATCAGGAAGGTCTGAGATAATTTATAATTAATGTGAATGTGTTGATAATAATTAATGTTTGTTTGAGAATGGGAGTTGATGGTAAATCTTTAAGGTGTCTGCCAGTGAAGAGACTCATTTATGACTATGACTTGCCGACTTTCTTAAGGTCAAATAGCGGAGTCGTGCTCTCCAATCAATTCATACTGATTATTTTTTGGGGGACAGAGATGGCAGCAAAACGCATTCGTTCACTCACCATCTCAAATATAGAATAAGAGGAAACTAATTCCGTTTCCCACCATACCGCTTAAACCACTCCAGCATTCGCTGCCAGCCATCTTTCGCAGACTCGGCATGATAGCTCGGGCGATAATCAGCATTAAATGCATGCCCAGCATCCGGGTAGACGATAATCTCTGCTTTCGCATTTGCTGCTCGCAGCGCCTGACGCATGTTTTCGACGCTCTCCTGTGGAATGCTGTTATCCTGGCCGCCATATAAGCCGAGAACTGGCGCGTTAAGATCGGTTGCGATATCAACAGGTTGTTTCGGTGAATTCAGCGACTTATCGCCGGTTAACTTGCCGTACCATGCCACCGCTGCTTTCAGTTGTGGATTATGCGCAGCATACAGCCAGGTGATGCGCCCACCCCAGCAAAATCCGGTGATCATTAAGCGATGAACATCGCCGCCGTTGCGTGACGCCCAACTGGCGACATGATCGAGATCGGCCAGCACCTGCGAGTCAGGCACTTTTGCTACCAGACCGCTAAGCAGCGTAGGGATATCGGCAAAATCATTCGGATCGCCTTCGCGGAAGTAAAGTTCAGGTGCGATAGCCAGATACCCCTCCAGCGCCAGACGGCGACAAATATCGCGGATATGTTCATGCACGCCAAAAATTTCCTGCACTACAATGACCACTGGTAGTAGGCCATCGCTCTGCTTTGGTCTGGCATGGTAAGCAGGCATGTTATCCCCTTGTGAAGGGATAGAGGTGATGCCTGCTACAATCGCGTCATCCGGGGTCTGAACGATGGTCGAAGCGAGAGGTGATGCAGCAGGTGCAAATCCAGATTGTTGTGTTGTTGCCATGGTATTCTCCGTACCCTTATAAAAATGTTGCGCAATGTTAACTATAGTCAGCATGCAACAAATCACATTGCCTGAATCGGCTCATCTTTTATGCAGTCATGCAGAATGAAGAGTGATTTATGTGATTCGCATCACTTTTGCTGGGTAAATTTATGCAACGCATTTGCATCAAGGTGATGAGTGTCACGAAAAAATGTTAAACCCTTCGGTAAAGTGTCTTTTTGCTTCTTCTGACTAAACCGATTCACAGAGGAGTTGTATATGTCCAAGTCTGATGTTTTTCATCTCGGCCTCACTAAAAACGATTTACAAGGGGCTACGCTTGCCATCGTCCCTGGCGACCCGGATCGTGTGGAAAAGATCGCCGCGCTGATGGATAAGCCGGTTAAGCTGGCATCTCACCGCGAATTCACCACCTGGCGTGCAGAGCTGGATGGTAAACCTGTTATCGTCTGCTCTACCGGTATCGGCGGCCCGTCTACCTCTATTGCGGTTGAAGAGCTGGCACAGCTGGGCATTCGCACCTTCCTGCGTATCGGTACAACGGGCGCTATCCAGCCGCATATTAATGTGGGTGATGTCCTGGTTACCACGGCGTCTGTTCGTCTGGATGGCGCGAGCCTGCACTTCGCTCCGCTGGAGTTCCCGGCTGTCGCTGATTTCGAATGTACGACTGCGCTGGTTGAAGCGGCGAAGTCAATTGGTGCAACCACTCACGTTGGCGTGACGGCTTCTTCCGACACCTTCTACCCAGGCCAGGAACGCTACGACACTTACTCTGGTCGTGTTGTGCGCCACTTTAAAGGTTCGATGGAAGAGTGGCAGGCGATGGGCGTAATGAACTATGAAATGGAATCTGCAACCCTGCTGACCATGTGTGCAAGCCAGGGCCTGCGTGCGGGTATGGTGGCGGGCGTTATCGTCAATCGTACCCAGCAAGAGATCCCGAATGCTGAGACGATGAAACAAACCGAAAGCCATGCGGTGAAAATCGTGGTGGAAGCGGCGCGTCGTCTGCTGAAATAAAAAACGCTCCCTGGCTTAGGGGAGCATTCCGATTGTTGTTAACGTGTCCTTTGTTCATACCGGATGCGGCGTGATCGCCTTATCCGGCCTACAAAAGCATGCAAATTCAATATATTGCATTTCTGTGGTAGGCCTGATAAGCGCAGCGCATCAGGCAATTTAGCGTTTGTCATCAGTCTCATACTCCCCAACGTCGGGGAGCGATATCAATTACTGACGCCGTAAGCGCATAATTTTGCGTATTATTGGCGTCAGTAGCGTAAAGGCTGCCAGTGTCAGCAATGCCAGGGTTATCGGTCGGGTATACAGAAAGTCCAGTGAACCCCCTGAAAGCGACAGCGCACGGCGAAAATTACTTTCTGCCATCGGGCCCATAATCAATGCCAGCACTACGGGTGATGCCGGATATCCTCCTTTCTGCATGAAATAGCCCACCACGCCTGCAATCAGCATAATGCCAACATCAAACAGGCTGTTGTTCAGCGCATAAGTCCCGACCACACAAAGTGCGAGGATCATCGGTGTGAGAATATTGCCGGGGATCTTCACCACGTTACCGATGACTTTCAAAGAGAGCAGTCCAAGAACTAGCAGCATGAAGTAACAGAAGATCATGCCGACAAATAACGTATAAACCATATCGCCGTGGTCGGTAAACATCAGCGGGCCTGGTTGCATTCCCTGTAACGTTAACGCGCCCAGCATGATGGCAGTTACCGCATCGCCTGGAATCCCCAGCGTCAGCATAGGTAACAACGCGCCACCTGTGCAGCCATTTGCGCCTGCTTCACAGGAGGCCACCGCTTTAATCTCACCCTTACCAAAGTTTTCTGGTGTCTTACTGAAACGACGAGTTTCGTTATAGGCAACAAAAGCTGCAATATCTGCCCCCGCACCGGGGATCATGCCGATAAAAACCCCTAATCCTGATGAGCGCAAAATGGTTAATGCGATGCGGCGTAGTGTTTGCCAGGGCAGTAACAGACTGCCGATAGCCACCTTCGCCCCCTGACGAATTTGCTGGTTTTGCTCCATAGAGCGGAATGCTTCTGAAGCAGCAAACAGACCAATCATCACCGGGATAAATGGCACATTCATCAGTTCCACAAACCCGCCCGTAAAGCGTGGAAAACCGCCCATCGGATCGAGGCCTATCGTTGCGATCAGTAATCCGCCAACCCCGGCAATCAGCCCTTTAATCAGTGACTCACCGGAAATACTGGCAATAATACTTAGCCCGAAGGTTGCCAGGGCGAAGGACTCCGAGGCACTAAATTTCAACGCCCAACTGGCAAGTACCGGAGAGAGAAACATCAATACGATAATGCTGAGCGTTCCACCGCTAAAAGAAGAGAACGTGGCGGCACTTAACGCCAGCCCGGCTTTTCCCTGCTTCGTCAGCTCATATCCGTCAATGGCGGTGGCAGCGGCGGCAGGCGTACCGGGAATTTTGAGCAAAATTGCGGTGATAGAACCACCATACACACCACCAAAAAAGACACCGCAAATCATCAACAAGCCAGAAACAGGCTCCATGCCGTAGGTGAAAGGCAGCAAAATCGCCACACCCATGGTCGCTGTCAGGCCAGGCAGAGCGCCAATCATAATACCCAGCATCACTCCAAACGTGGCAAACAGCAGCGCCTGAGGATTACTGAGTAATGTCGAAAACCCCTGAGTTAAAAGTACACTTTCAAACATTGCAGGCCCCTGTTATTCGAAAAATGTGCCGACAGGCAATGGCACCTGTAACGCTTCGACAAACAGCAACCAGAGGATTGCCGTTAACAGCAGCGCAATACCCGGTGTGAGTACCCATCGCCTGTAGCCCATCAACGTCATAATGACGATGAGGAAAACAGGAGTAGTAATGAGATAACCGCAGTAGCTCATCGCCACAATATAAAACGCGGTTGCCGCAATTCCTGTTGCCGTTTTCCTGAATGCCGGTTTTTCCTGTGCGTTGGCGCAAGGGACTGGTTTTGCCAGCAAAAGATCGCGTATCACCAGTAAGACAGCGAGCACAATCAGAGCGCAGGCATAGAAAGTAGGGAAGGCACTTGCACCGGGATCCGTTTCAATGGCAGTTGCTGGAAAATCAGCGGCATTAATTATCACCGCGCCAGCAACCACACAAAGTAACAGCGCCACCACCACAGTGGATGAAAGGCGCTTGCGGTGCGGTACGGCGAGTTGAGCAACAGACTGTTTTGTGTTCATCGACCGTACCTCGGGATTATTTTTTCAAGCCCAGCCGAGTCAGCAGCTCGTCAAAGTACTTTTCCTGCTCGTTGATTTGGGTCTGGAAGCTGGCACCATCAAGCCATGCATAGTTGAGATTCAACTTTTGCAGTGCATCCTGGAATGCAGGCTCTTCAGCCGTCTCTTTTGCGGCCTTAGCCAGAACATCCACCACATCCTGCGGCGTTTTTTGCGACACAATCAGGCCGCGCCAGGTGCCGATGGAGAGATCAACGCCTTTCTCTTTTAACGTCGGGACGTCAGGCATGGTTTTCATACGTTCATCCGCCATCACTACCAGTGTCTTCAGCTTGCCGCCTTTCACATGATTGATAACTTCACCTGGGCTTACGGAAACCGCTTCAATATGCCCGCCTAACAGGCCTGTAATGGCAGGGGCTGCGCCGTCATATGGGACATGAGAAAACTTCACGCCCGTTTTGTCTTCCAGTGCAGCTGCCGCCAGATGCCAGATTGCTCCGGTGCCTGAGTTACCAATGCGTACTTTTCCGGGATTCGCTTTGGCGTAAGTCATAAATTCTTCATAGCTATTCCACGGTGCATCGGCACGGACGGTGATAGCCGCAGGATCCGCATTCAGACGGGCAATGGGTTTAAAGTCGCTGGTTTTAAAACGCACCATTCCGAGACTGGGAAGGGTGGTCAGTTCAACCGTGCCTAAACCCATTTTGTAACCGTTAGGGCGGGCAGCGGCGATTTCACTCAGGCCGATAGCGCCGCCACCGCCAGGTTTATTGATAACCCCGATGCTGACGGGTAAATGGTTTTTGGCGGCATCAGCAAAGGCTCGGGCAACCAGGTCCGTACCGCCTCCGGCCGCGTAGGGTACGACTAACTCGATCTGTTTGGTTGGCCAGGAGGCCGCCTGCACAGGCGCAGTGCTGAGGGCAGCGCCGGCAAGAAGTACCATTGCAGCCATTTTTTTCGGTAAGGTAAGATGTTTTATCATTGCTTTTATATCCTTATTTATCAGTTATTTGCTATTTAAATTGTTCCATGCGTTCATAAACAGTACTGCATTTTCATAGACTTGCTCTGGCGTCATGCCGGGGCGATATAGCGCAGAACCGAGGCCAAAGCCGTTTGCGCCGTGGCTCAGATAACGCGCCATTGTGTCTGGAGTGATACCGCCAACCGGTAACATCGGAACGGATTGTGGAATAACCGCACGCCAGGCTTTGGTGACTTCAGGCGTAATTTGTTCAGCCGGGAACAGCTTGATGGCATTGGCGCCATGTTCAATGGCAGCAAAAGCTTCGGTGGGCGTAGCGACGCCAGGCGCACAATACATACCCAGCGCACGGGCATGACGGATCACCGCAGTATCGCAATGCGGCATCACGATAATCTGGCCTCCAGCCTCTTTAACCGCGACGACTTGCTCCACCGAAAGCACCGTTCCGGCTCCGACCAGGCAGTCCTTAGGCAGGGCGTCGCGCAGTAAACTGATACTTTGCAACGGCTCCGGCGAGTTCATGGGAATCTCAATCAGGCGAAATCCAGCGGCATACAGCTTTTCACCGATGGCGACAATCTCATCCGGTTTCACGCCGCGTAAAATGGCGACTAACCCGGTTTTTTGCAAAAGCGTATTAAATGGCATGGGTACATTCCCTGGCGTTGGTGGAGAGTAGCCCGGCAGCGTGGGCGATTCGCCATAACCCCTGTTCAGTGGCATTAGGAATGGCGTGTAGCTGTCTGTCGGGAAAAACGTGGCTGAATGCTTGTGAATAGCGGCTGTTCAGAGTGGCGCTACCGATTAAGGCGATCGGTGTTGTGGCGGGTAAATCACGTAGCAAACTGGATGCCAGACCGCATAATTCATGGCCTATCAGTAATCCTGAAAGGTAATCCCCCTGTGAGGACGGCGTAAGATTACTGGTCAGCAGGCGCGAACGGGTCGAAAACAGCGTCGATAATAATCCGGTCTGATGATGCTCTTGTGCTGCTGTCAGCCCATGGGTGAAGGCATCCCAGTGCGGTTCATCTCCCGAACGCATGGTGGCACCGAGAATCGAATGGCGGGATAAAACATCAAATAACTCGCCAGTCATAAAGGTTCGGAAATCGGTAATGGTGTTGTTTTCAACTACCGCCCATTTCGCATGTGTGCCAGGTAAGCCAATCAGCACAGGCATACCCTGGCGGATCGCGTTTTGCAGGGCCGGTTCCATCGAGATAGCACCGAAGATTTGTGTCTCTTCACCACGCATTACTTCGGGCATTTCACCTTCTTTAATCACGCCAGGAATAATATGCAGCATTGTCTGCTGCTGGTGGATAACAGGCGTCAACTGCTTTGCCAGACCCTCGAGAGTGACCGGGCAAGGTAAATAAGCTGCGGGTTGCCACCCTTGCGCACTGCCGATCATGCCGCAAGCCAGAACCGGGCATGGGGATTGTGCCAGCCAGTCGCCGCAGACACGTAAAAACGTATCGTGGAAAGCGTCCTCACGTGTTGCTGCCTGGGAGGGTAATTTCATGATCCCCCACGGGAATTCACGTTTTTCTTGTGGATTTGGTGAATCGCCAAAACGCCATGCCCGAAGCGATGACGTTCCCCAGTCCAGGGCAATAAATGAGGTGTTTCCCGACATTAGCCGTTTCCTTTAGTCATGGTTTATTTATTTTTGCGGACGTGCTTACCCCAGCCCAGTTCAGCGGATATCTCTTCTGCACAGGATTTGACGTAAGGTGCCAGTTCTTCCAGACGCGCCAGTGACATATACGTAGTGGTACTGGCGACAGAAATAGCCGCCACAATTTCATCCCGGGCGTTGTAAACCGGCGCTGCAACGCAACGGATAGTCGGCTCGTTCTCTTCCAGATCAAAAGCAAAACCACTCGCGGCATAACGACGCATGTTCTGAATAAATGCGCCCAGTTTTGTTTCATCACCACAGGTCTTAAACAGCGTGCGCCACTCTTCTTCTGTTCGGTTGAGGATCAATGCCTTGCCGATGCCGGTGATTGCCAGTGGCATGCGATGGCCTGGGCGTGAGCGCATTTCCAGCCCGCGCTGGCTGTTGATCTTCTCCAGATACAGCACTTCGTCGCCTTCAACGATCCCCAGATGCACGGTGTCCAGGGTGTAACGGGCAAGGCGTTGCAAAACGGGCAGCGCAACTTCGTACAGCGAGGTGCTTTCCAGCGCTCTGGCACCGAATTCGATCAGTTTGGCGCCCAGTTGGTAGCCCTGCGTTGGGACGTGGCGCAGGTAGCGTTGTTCCACCAGAACGGTGACTAAACGATGGGTTGTGCTCCGGGTCGTGCCGGTGAACTCGCCGATACTTTTCAGGTCATGGCAGCCGTTATAAACAGCATTAAGAACCGCGAGCCCGCGTAATAACGTTTGTGCGCCAGCGGTGGTTGAAGAGGTATCTGCCATACGTTTCTCCTGATGATATTGCTGAAGTGTTCCACATAATGACGTGGGGAAAAGGTGATTTATCCCACAATATAAACTACGTCTCATATTGTGGGATAAAATAATAAAAATTAAGGATCGTTTTGCGTAGCGCCTCGCAGGAAACTTCTTTCAAACTGGACGTTTGTACAGCACAATTCTATTTTGTGCGGGTAAGTAATGAGGCTGGAGGCGTTGTGGATATCTCAATCATGGTTTACGCAGTTATTGCGTTGGTGAGCGTGGCGATTGGCTGGCTGATTGCCAGTTATCAGCATGCGCAGCAAAAAGCCGAGCAATTCGCTGAACGTGAAGAGATGGTCGCGGAGTTAAGTGCGGCAAAACAACAAATTACCCAAAGCGAACATTGGCGTGCTGAGTGCGAGTTACTCAATAATGAAGTGCGCAGTCTGCAAAGCATTAACACCTCGCTGGAGGCGGATCTGCGTGAGGTCACCACGCGAATGGAGGCCGTACAGCAACATGCTGACGATAAAATTCGCCAAATGATCAACAGCGAACAGCGCCTCAGTGAGCAGTTTGAAAACCTCGCCAACCGTATTTTCGAGCACAGCAATCGCCGGGTTGATGAGCAAAACCGTCAGAGTCTGAACAGCCTGTTGTCGCCACTACGTGAACAACTGGACGGTTTTCGTCGTCAGGTTCAGGACAGTTTCGGTAAAGAAGCACAAGAACGCCATACCCTGACTCACGAAATACGCAATCTCCAGCAGCTCAACGCGCAAATGGCCCAGGAAGCGATCAACCTGACGCGTGCGCTGAAAGGCGACAATAAAACCCAGGGCAACTGGGGCGAGGTAGTATTGACGCGTGTGCTGGAGGCTTCCGGTCTGCGTGAAGGGTATGAATATGAAACCCAGGTCAGCATCGAAAATGACGCCCGCTCGCGGATGCAGCCGGATGTCATCGTGCGGCTGCCGCAGGGCAAAGATGTGGTGATCGACGCCAAAATGACGCTGGTTGCCTATGAACGTTATTTCAACGCTGAAGATGACTACACACGTGAAAGCGCGCTACAGGAACATATCGCGTCTTTGCGTAACCACATCCGCTTGCTGGGGCGTAAAGATTATCAACAGCTGCCGGGGCTACGAACGCTGGATTACGTGCTGATGTTTATCCCTGTTGAGCCCGCATTTTTACTGGCGCTTGACCGCCAGCCGGAGCTGATCACCGAAGCGTTGAAAAACAATATTATGCTGGTTAGCCCGACCACGCTGCTGGTGGCGCTGCGCACTATCGCCAACCTCTGGCGCTATGAGCATCAAAGCCGCAACGCTCAGAAAATAGCCGATCGTGCCAGCAAGTTGTACGACAAAATGCGCTTGTTTGTCGATGATATGTCCGCGATTGGTCAAAGTCTGGACAAAGCACAGGACAACTATCGTCAGGCAATGAAAAAACTCTCTTCAGGTCGCGGAAATGTGCTGGCGCAAGCAGAAGCGTTTCGCGGTTTAGGAGTAGAAATTAAACGCGAGATTAATCCGGATTTGGCTGAACAAGCGGTGAGCCAGGATGAAGAGTATCGACTGCGGTCGGTACCGGAGCAGCCGAATGATGAAGCTTATCAACGCGATGATGAATATAATCAGCAGTCGCGCTAGCCCATTGGGGGTAGTTAAGCCGGGTAGAAATCTAGGGCATCGACGCCCAATCTGTTACACTTCTGGAACAATTTTTTGATGAGCAGGCATTGAGATGGTGGATAAGTCACAAGAAACGACGCACTTTGGTTTTCAGACCGTCGCGAAGGAACAAAAAGCGGATATGGTCGCCCACGTTTTCCATTCCGTGGCATCGAAATACGATGTCATGAATGATTTGATGTCTTTTGGCATACATCGTTTGTGGAAACGCTTCACGATTGATTGCAGTGGCGTACGCCGCGGGCAGACCGTGCTGGATCTGGCAGGCGGTACTGGCGACCTGACAGCGAAATTCTCCCGCCTGGTGGGTGAAACTGGCAAAGTGGTCCTTGCTGATATCAATGAATCCATGCTCAAAATGGGCCGCGAGAAGCTGCGTAATATTGGTGTGATTGGCAACGTTGAGTATGTTCAGGCGAACGCTGAGGCGCTGCCGTTCCCGGATAACACCTTTGATTGCATCACCATTTCGTTTGGTCTGCGTAACGTCACTGACAAAGATAAAGCTCTGCGTTCAATGTATCGCGTTCTGAAACCTGGCGGCCGACTGCTGGTGCTTGAGTTCTCGAAGCCGATTATCGAGCCGTTAAGTAAGGCCTATGACGCTTACTCCTTCCATGTGCTGCCGCGTATTGGCTCACTGGTCGCGAACGACGCTGACAGCTACCGTTATCTTGCTGAATCTATCCGCATGCATCCCGATCAGGACACCCTGAAAGCTATGATGCAGGATGCTGGATTCGAAAGTGTCGACTATTACAACCTGACGGCAGGGGTTGTGGCGCTGCATCGTGGTTATAAGTTCTGACAGGAGACCGGAAATGCCTTTTAAACCTTTAGTGACGGCAGGAATTGAAAGTCTGCTCAACACCTTCCTGTATCGTTCACCCGCGCTGAAAACGGCCCGCTCGCGTCTGCTGGGTAAAGTTTTGCGCGTGGAGGTAAAAGGCTTTTCGACGTCATTGATTCTGGTGTTCAGCGAACGCCAGGTCGATGTGCTGGGCGAATGGGCAGGAGATGCTGACTGCACCGTTATCGCCTACGCCAGCGTGTTGCCGAAACTTCGCGATCGCCAGCAGCTTGCTGCGTTAATTCGCAGCGGTGAGCTGGAAGTACAGGGCGATATTCAGGTGGTGCAAAACTTCGTTGCGCTGGCAGATCTGGCAGAGTTCGACCCTGCGGAACTGCTGGCCCCTTATACCGGTGATATCGCCGCTGAAGGTATCAGCAAAGCCATGCGCGGAGGCGCAAAGTTCCTGCATCACAGCATTAAGCGCCAGCAACGTTATGTGGCAGAAGCCATTACTGAAGAGTGGCGTATGGCACCTGGTCCGCTTGAAGTGGCCTGGTTTGCGGAAGAGACGGCTGCCGTCGAGCGTGCTGTTGATGCCCTGACCAAACGGCTGGAAAAACTGGAGGCTAAATGACGACAGGTGAAGTACGGCGCCTATATTTCATCATTCGCACTTTTTTAAGCTACGGACTTGATGAACTGATCCCCAAAATGCGTATCACCCTGCCGCTACGGCTATGGCGATACTCATTATTCTGGATGCCAAATCGGCATAAAGACAAACCTTTAGGTGAGCGGCTACGACTGGCCCTGCAAGAACTGGGACCAGTGTGGATCAAGTTCGGGCAGATGCTGTCTACCCGCCGCGACCTTTTTCCTCCGCATATTGCCGATCAGCTGGCGTTATTGCAGGACAAAGTTGCTCCGTTTGATGGCAAGCTTGCGAAGCAACAGATTGAAGCTGCAATGGGCGGTTTGCCGGTAGAAGCGTGGTTTGACGATTTTGAAATCAAGCCGCTGGCGTCGGCTTCTATTGCTCAGGTTCATACCGCACGATTGAAATCGAATGGCAAAGAGGTGGTGATTAAAGTTATCCGCCCGGATATTTTGCCGGTGATTAAAGCGGATCTGAAACTTATCTACCGTCTGGCTCGCTGGGTGCCGCGTTTGCTGCCGGATGGTCGCCGTCTGCGCCCAACCGAAGTGGTGCGCGAGTACGAAAAGACATTGATTGATGAACTGAATTTGCTGCGGGAATCTGCCAACGCCATTCAGCTTCGGCGCAATTTTGAAGACAGCCCAATGCTCTACATCCCGGAAGTTTACCCTGACTATTGTAGTGAAGGGATGATGGTGATGGAGCGCATTTACGGCATTCCGGTTTCAGATGTCGCGGCGCTGGAGAAAAACGGCACCAACATGAAGTTGCTGGCAGAACGCGGCGTGCAGGTGTTCTTCACTCAGGTCTTTCGCGACAGTTTTTTCCATGCCGATATGCACCCTGGCAACATCTTCGTAAGCTATGAACACCCGGAAAACCCGAAATATATCGGCATTGATTGCGGGATTGTCGGCTCGCTAAACAAAGAAGATAAACGCTATCTGGCGGAAAACTTTATCGCCTTCTTTAATCGCGACTATCGCAAAGTGGCAGAGCTACACGTCGATTCTGGCTGGGTGCCGCCAGATACCAACGTTGAAGAGTTCGAATTTGCCATTCGTACGGTCTGTGAACCTATCTTTGAGAAACCGCTGGCCGAAATTTCGTTTGGACATGTACTGTTAAATCTGTTTAATACGGCGCGTCGCTTCAATATGGAAGTGCAGCCGCAACTGGTGTTACTCCAGAAAACCCTGCTCTACGTCGAAGGGGTAGGTCGCCAGCTTTATCCGCAGCTCGATTTATGGAAAACGGCGAAGCCTTTCCTGGAGTCGTGGATTAAAGATCAGGTCGGTATTCCTGCGCTGGTGAGAGCATTTAAAGAAAAAGCGCCGTTCTGGGTCGAAAAAATGCCAGAACTGCCTGAACTGGTTTACGACAGTTTGCGCCAGGGCAAGTATTTACAGCACAGTGTTGATAAGATTGCCCGCGAGCTTCAGTCAAATCATGTACGTCAGGGACAATCGCGTTATTTTCTCGGAATTGGCGCTACGTTAGTATTAAGCGGCACATTCTTGTTGGTCAGCCGCCCTGAATGGGGGTTGATGCCCGGCTGGTTAATGGCAGGTGGTCTGATCGCCTGGTTTGTCGGTTGGCGCAAAACACGCTGATTTTTTCATCGCTCAAGGCGGGCCGTGTAACGTATAATGCGGCCTTGTTTAATCATCATCTACCACAGAGGAACATGTATGGGTGGTATCAGTATTTGGCAGTTATTGATTATTGCCGTCATCGTTGTACTGCTTTTTGGCACCAAAAAGCTCGGCTCCATCGGTTCCGATCTTGGTGCGTCGATCAAAGGCTTTAAAAAAGCAATGAGCGATGATGAACCAAAGCAGGATAAAACCAGTCAGGATGCTGATTTTACTGCCAAAACTATCGCCGATAAGCAGGCGGATACGAATCAGGAACAGGCTAAAACAGAAGACGCGAAGCGCCACGATAAAGAGCAGGTGTAATCCGTGTTTGATATCGGTTTTAGCGAACTGCTATTGGTGTTCATCATCGGCCTCGTCGTTCTGGGGCCGCAACGACTGCCTGTGGCGGTAAAAACGGTAGCGGGCTGGATTCGCGCGTTGCGTTCACTGGCGACAACGGTGCAGAACGAACTGACCCAGGAGTTAAAACTCCAGGAGTTTCAGGACAGCCTGAAAAAGGTTGAAAAGGCGAGCCTCACTAACCTGACGCCCGAACTGAAAGCGTCGATGGATGAACTACGCCAGGCCGCGGAGTCGATGAAGCGTTCCTACGTTGCAAACGATCCTGAAAAGGCGAGCGATGAAGCGCACACCATCCATAATCCGGTGGTGAAAGATAATGAAGCTGCGCATGAAGGCGTAACGCCTGCCGCTGCACAAACGCAGGCCAGTTCGCCGGAACAGAAGCCAGAAACCACGCCAGAGCCGGTGGTAAAACCTGCTGCGGACGCTGAACCGAAAACCGCTGCACCTTCCCCTTCGTCGAGTGATAAACCGTAAACATGTCTGTAGAAGATACTCAACCGCTTATCACGCATCTGATTGAGCTGCGTAAGCGTCTGCTGAACTGCATTATCGCGGTGATCGTGATATTCCTGTGTCTGGTCTATTTCGCCAATGACATCTATCACCTGGTATCCGCGCCATTGATCAAGCAGTTGCCGCAAGGTTCAACGATGATCGCCACCGACGTGGCCTCACCGTTCTTTACGCCGATCAAGCTGACCTTTATGGTGTCGCTGATTCTATCAGCGCCGGTGATTCTCTATCAGGTGTGGGCGTTTATCGCCCCAGCATTGTATAAGCATGAACGTCGCCTGGTGGTGCCGCTGCTGGTTTCCAGCTCTCTGTTGTTTTATATCGGCATGGCGTTCGCCTACTTTGTGGTCTTTCCTCTGGCATTTGGCTTCCTTGCCAATACCGCGCCGGAAGGGGTACAGGTATCCACCGACATCGCCAGCTATTTAAGCTTCGTTATGGCGCTGTTTATGGCGTTTGGTGTCTCCTTTGAAGTGCCGGTGGCAATTGTGCTGCTGTGCTGGATGGGAATTACCTCGCCAGAAGACTTACGCAAAAAACGTCCGTATGTGCTGGTTGGCGCATTTGTTGTCGGGATGCTGCTGACGCCGCCGGATGTCTTCTCGCAAACGCTGCTGGCGATCCCGATGTACTGCCTGTTTGAAATCGGTGTCTTCTTCTCACGCTTTTACGTTGGTAAGGGTCGAAACCGGGAAGAGGAAAACGACGCTGAAGCAGAAAGCGAAAAAACTGAAGAATAAATTCAACCGCCCGTCAGGGCGGTTGTCATATGGAGTACAGGATGTTTGATATCGGCGTTAATTTGACCAGTTCGCAATTTGCGAAAGACCGTGATGATGTTGTAGCACGCGCTTTTGACGCAGGAGTTGATGGGCTGCTCATCACTGGCACTAACCTGCACGAAAGCCAGCAGGCACAAAAACTGGCGCGTCAGTATTCATCCTGTTGGTCAACGGCGGGCGTGCATCCTCATGACAGCAGCCAGTGGCAAGCAGCGACCGAAGAAGCGATCATTGAACTGGCCTCGCAGCCAGAAGTGGTGGCGATTGGTGAGTGTGGCCTCGACTTTAACCGCAACTTTTCTACACCAGAAGAACAGGAGCGTGCTTTTGTTGCTCAGCTACGCATTGCTGCAGAATTAAACATGCCGGTATTTATGCACTGTCGCGATGCCCACGATCGGTTTATAACCTTGCTGGAGCCGTGGCTGGATAAACTGCCTGGTGCAGTTCTTCATTGCTTTACCGGTACACGTGAAGAGATGCAGGCGTGCGCGGCGCGTGGAATTTATATCGGCATTACCGGTTGGGTTTGCGATGAACGACGCGGGCTGGAGCTGCGGGAATTGTTGCCGTTGATTCCGGCGGAGAAATTGCTGATCGAAACTGATGCGCCGTATTTGCTCCCGCGCGATCTCACGCCGAAGCCATCATCCCGGCGCAACGAGCCAGCCCATCTGCCCCATATTTTGCAACGTATTGCGCACTGGCGTGGAGAAGATGCCGCATGGCTGGCTGCCACCACGGATGCCAATGTTAAAACACTGTTTGGGATTGCGTTTTAGAGTTTGCGGAACTCGGTGTTCTTCACACTGTGCTTAATCTCTTTATTAATAAGATTAAGCAATAGCATGGAGCGAGCCTCACCGTCGGGTTCGGTGAAAATGGCCTGAAAACCTTCGAACGCGCCTTCGGTAATAATCACCTTATCACCCGGATAAGGGGTTGCCGGATCGACAATGTCTTTCGGTTTATATACCGATAGCTGATGAATCACCGCCGATGGGACTATCGCTGGCGACGCACCAAAGCGCACGAAGTGGCTGACACCGCGGGTCGCGTTGATAGTCGTGGTATGAATGACTTCTGGATCAAATTCCACAAACAGGTAGTTGGGGAACAATGGTTCACTGACTGCAGTACGTTTGCCACGCACGATTTTTTCCAGGGTGATCATCGGTGCCAGGCAATTCACAGCCTGTCTTTCGAGGTGTTCCTGGGCACGTTGAAGTTGCCCGCGCTTGCAGTACAGTAAATACCAGGATTGCATAATGACTCTTATCCGTTTAATCGGGGCGCAAGGATAGCAAAAGCTTTACGCTAAGTTAATTATATTCCCCGGTTTGCGTTATACCGTCAGAGTTCACGCTAATTTAACAAATTTACAGCATCGCAAAGATGAACGCCGTATAATGGGCGCAGATTAAGAGGCTACAATGGATGCCATGAAATATAACGATTTACGCGACTTCCTGACGCTGCTTGAACAGCAGGGTGAGCTAAAACGTATCACGCTCCCGGTGGATCCGCATCTGGAAATCACTGAAATTGCTGACCGCACTTTGCGTGCCGGTGGGCCTGCGTTGTTGTTCGAAAACCCTAAAGGCTACTCAATGCCGGTGCTGTGCAACCTGTTCGGTACGCCAAAGCGCGTGGCGATGGGCATGGGGCAGGAAGATGTTTCGGCGCTGCGTGAAGTGGGTAAATTATTGGCGTTTCTGAAAGAGCCGGAGCCGCCAAAAGGTTTCCGCGACCTGTTTGATAAACTGCCGCAGTTTAAACAAGTATTGAACATGCCGACAAAGCGACTGCGTGGTGCGCCCTGCCAACAAAAAATCGTCTCTGGCGATGACGTCGATCTTAACCGCATTCCCATTATGACCTGCTGGCCGGAAGATGCCGCGCCGCTGATTACCTGGGGGCTGACAGTGACGCGCGGCCCGCATAAAGAGCGGCAGAATCTGGGCATTTATCGCCAGCAGCTGATTGGTAAAAACAAACTGATTATGCGTTGGCTGTCGCATCGCGGCGGCGCGCTAGATTATCAGGAGTGGTGCGCGGCACATCCGGGCGAACGTTTCCCGGTTTCTGTGGCGCTGGGTGCTGATCCCGCAACGATTCTCGGTGCGGTAACGCCCGTTCCGGATACACTTTCAGAATATGCGTTTGCCGGATTGCTGCGCGGCACCAAGACCGAAGTGGTGAAGTGTATCTCCAATGACCTTGAAGTGCCCGCCAGTGCGGAGATTGTGCTGGAAGGGTATATCGAACAAGGCGAAACTGCGCCGGAAGGGCCGTATGGCGACCACACTGGTTACTATAACGAAGTCGATAGTTTCCCGGTATTCACCGTGACGCATATTACCCAGCGTGAAGATGCGATTTACCATTCCACCTATACCGGGCGTCCGCCGGATGAACCTGCTGTGCTGGGTGTCGCACTGAACGAAGTGTTTGTGCCGATTCTGCAAAAACAGTTCCCGGAAATTGTCGATTTTTACCTGCCGCCGGAAGGCTGCTCTTATCGCCTGGCGGTAGTGACGATCAAAAAACAGTACGCCGGACACGCGAAGCGCGTCATGATGGGCGTCTGGTCGTTCTTACGCCAGTTTATGTACACTAAATTTGTGATCGTTTGCGATGATGACGTCAACGCACGCGACTGGAACGATGTGATTTGGGCGATTACCACCCGTATGGACCCGGCGCGGGACACGGTGTTGGTCGAAAATACGCCTATTGATTATCTGGATTTTGCCTCGCCTGTCTCCGGGCTGGGTTCAAAAATGGGGCTGGATGCCACGAATAAATGGCCAGGAGAAACCCAGCGTGAATGGGGACGTCCCATCAAAAAAGATCCGGATGTTGTCGCGCATATTGACGCCATCTGGGATGAACTGGCTATTTTTAACAACGGTAAAAGCGCCTGATGCGCGTTTGTTTTGCCCTATTTATCGATCCGACAGAGAAAGCGCATGACAACCTTAAGCTGTAAAGTGACCTCGGTAGAAGCTATCACGGATACCGTATATCGTGTCCGCATCGTGCCAGACGCGGCCTTTTCTTTTCGTGCTGGTCAGTATTTGATGGTAGTGATGGATGAGCGCGACAAACGTCCGTTTTCAATGGCCTCGACGCCGGATGAAAAAGGTTTCATCGAGCTGCATATTGGCGCTTCTGAAATTAACCTTTACGCGAAAGCCGTTATGGACCGTATTCTCAAAGATCATCAAATCGTGGTCGATATTCCCCACGGAGAAGCGTGGCTGCGCGATGATGAAGAACGTCCGATGATTTTGATTGCGGGCGGTACAGGCTTCTCTTATGCGCGCTCAATCTTGCTGACGGCGCTGGCGCGTAACCCAAACCGTGATATCACCATTTACTGGGGTGGGCGTGAAGAGCAGCATCTTTATGATCTCTGCGAGCTTGAGGCGCTTTCGCTGAAGCATCCTGGTCTGCAAGTGGTGCCGGTGGTTGAACAACCGGAAGCGGGCTGGCGTGGGCGTACTGGCACCGTGTTAACGGCGGTATTGCAAGATCACGGTACCCTGGCAGAGCATGATATCTACATTGCCGGGCGTTTTGAGATGGCGAAAATCGCCCGTGACCTGTTTTGCAGCGAGCGTAATGCGCGGGAAGATCGCCTGTTTGGCGATGCGTTTGCATTTATCTGAGATATAAAAAACCCGCCCCTGACAGGCGGGAAGAACGGCAACTAAAACTTTATACAGTGATACAGTGGCATTTAGATCTATGTCGCATCCGGCAATCGATGCACGATGCCTGATGCGACGCTGGTGCGTCTTATCAGGCCTACATTGGTGCCGGGTCGGTAGGCCGGATAAGGCGTTTACGCCGCATCCGGCAATCGATGCCTGATGCGACGCTGGCGCGTCTTATCAGGCCTACATTAGTGCCGGGTCGGTAGACCGGATAAGGCATTCACGCCGCATCCGGCAAGTGGTTAAACCCGCTCAAATACCGTTGCAATACCCTGACCCAGACCGATACACATCGTCGCCAGACCAAACTGAACGTCTTTGCGTTCCATCAGATTCAGCAGCGTGGTGCTGATACGCGCACCGGAACAACCCAGCGGATGACCCAGCGCGATCGCACCACCATTGAGGTTGATCTTCTCGTCAATCTGCTCCATTAGCCCCAGATCTTTAATACACGGCAGGATCTGCGCGGCAAAAGCTTCATTCATTTCAAACACGCCGATATCGCTGGCAGAAAGCCCCGCTTTTTTCAGCGCCAGCTTCGAGGCTGGAACCGGGCCGTAACCCATAATCGACGGGTCACAACCAACGACCGCCATCGAACGTACGCGGGCGCGTGGCTTAAGACCTAATTCACGGGCGCGGCTTTCACTCATCACCAGCATGGCTGCAGCGCCATCGGAGAGCGCGGAAGACGTACCCGCCGTTACCGTGCCGCTGACTGGATCGAACGCCGGACGCAGCGTGGCGAGGGCTTCCACGGTGGTTTCCGGCCGAATCACTTCGTCGTAATTAAACTGCTTCAGGACGCCGTCGGCATCGTGACCACCGGTCGGGATGATTTCATTTTTAAATGCGCCCGACTGCGTGGCGGCCCAGGCGCGGGCGTGTGATCGCGCGGCAAAGGCATCCTGCATTTCACGGCTGATACCGTGCATACGCGCCAGCATTTCTGCCGTTAAGCCCATCATGCCCGCCGCTTTGGCGACATTGCGACTCAGGCCGGGGTGAAAATCGACGCCGTGACTCATCGGCACATGGCCCATATGCTCCACGCCACCGACCAGACATGCCTGTGCATCGCCAGTCATAATCATCCGTGCTGCGTCATGCAGTGCCTGCATGGATGAACCGCACAAGCGATTGACGGTGACCGCCGGGACAGAATGCGGCACTTCTGCCAACAGCGCCGCGTTACGAGCGATATTAAAACCCTGCTCCAGCGTCTGCTGCACACAACCCCAGTAAATATCATCGAGGGCCGCAGCTTCCAGCGCCGGGTTACGCGCCAGCAGGCTACGCATTAAATGAGCGGAGAGATCTTCCGCACGCACGTTACGAAAAGCACCGCCCTTCGAACGGCCCATCGGGGTACGAATTGCATCGACAATGACAACCTGTTCCATTGTGACTCCTTAAGCCGTTTTCAGGTCGCCAACCGGACGGGCTGGCTCAACCGGGGGATAGTACGGTTCGTTATGACGCGCTTTATTACGCAGACCTTCCGGCACTTCATACAGCGGGCCGAGGTGCTGATATTGCTGTGCCATATCGAGATATTTCGCGCTGCCGAGGGTGTCCAGCCAGCGGAACGCGCCGCCGTGGAACGGAGGGAAGCCCAGGCCGTAGACCAGTGCCATATCGGCTTCTGCCGGAGTGGCGATAATGCCTTCCTCCAGACAACGCACCACTTCGTTGACCATCGGGATCATCATGCGGGCGATAATCTCTTCCTCGCTAAAATCGCGCTTCGGCTGGCTGACTTCTGCCAGCAGGTCGTCAACGGCGGTATCTTCTTCTTTCTTCGGCTTACCTTTGCTGTCTTCTTTATAACGCCAGAAACCAAGGCCGTTCTTCTGACCAAAACGGTTGGCATCAAACAGTGCGTCGATGGCGTCGCGATAATCTTTCTGCATCCGCTGCGGGAAACCTGCTGCCATCACTGCCTGGGCGTGATGCGCGGTATCAATGCCCACGACATCCAGCAGGTATGCCGGACCCATCGGCCAGCCAAACTGTTTTTCCATCACTTTGTCGATCTTGCGGAAGTCTGCGCCGTCGCGCAGTAACTGGCTGAATCCGGCGAAGTAGGGGAACAGCACGCGGTTAACAAAGAAGCCGGGGCAGTCGTTAACCACAATCGGCGTTTTACCCATCTTGCTCGCCCATGCGACAACTTTCGCGATGGTTTCGTCGGAGCTTTTCTCACCGCGAATAATTTCCACCAACGGCATCCGGTGCACTGGGTTAAAGAAATGCATCCCGCAGAAGTTTTCCGGGCGTTCCAGCGCGTTGGCCAGTTCGCTGATAGGAATGGTTGAAGTATTGGAAGCCAGCACGGTATCCGGGCGTACTTTCTGCTCGGTTTCTGCCAGCACGGCTTTTTTCACTTTCGGGTTTTCGACAACCGCTTCTACCACAACGTCCACGCGATCAAACCCGGCGTAGTCGAGCGTTGGATGAATCGTGGAGATCACGCCAGCCAGTTTCAGACCGTCGATCTTGCCGCGCTCAAGCTGCTTGTTCAGCAGTTTCGCGGCTTCGGTCATGCCGAGGGTTAACGACTTGTCGTTGATATCTTTCATGACAACCGGCACGCCTTTCCACGCAGACTGGTAAGCGATGCCGCCGCCCATAATGCCTGCGCCCAGCACAGCGGCCTGTTTCGGGGTTTCAACATCTTTGGTGAGTTTCTTCGCTTTACCTTTTACATATTGATCGTTAAGGAAAATGCCGACCAGTGCGCGAGCTTCGTTGGTATGCGCCAGCGGGACAAAACTTTTGTTTTCCAGATTTAATGCTTCTTCACGACCAAAACGGGCAGCCGCTTCAATGGTTTTTACTGCGGTGATGGGTGCGGGGTAATGTTTCCCTGCTGTTTGTGCGACCATTCCTTTAGCGATGGTGAAGCTCATGGTGGCTTCAATCTTGCTCAGTTTTAGCGGTTCCAGCTTCGGCTGACGTTTCGCTTTCCAGTCGAGGTCGCCGTTAATGGCCTGACGTAAAATCGCCTTCGCGCCTTCAACCAGTTTTTCTGCTTTGACTACGCCATCCACCAGACCGATTTTCAGCGCCTGATCCGCGCCGACATCTTTACCGGCGGCAATGATTTCCAGCGCACTATCAGCACCGAGCATACGTGGCATACGTACAGAACCGCCAAAGCCCGGCATAATGCCCAGTTTGGTTTCCGGCAGACCGATGCGCAGATCTGGCGTCGCCAGACGATAATCGGTCGCCAGCACACATTCGCAGCCACCGCCCAGCGCATAGCCGTTGACGGCAGCAATGGTCGGCACCGGCAGATCTTCCAGGCGATTAAACACGCTATTGGCAAAATGCAGCCACTGGCTTAACTGTTCTTCAGGAACGAGGAACAGGGACAAGAATTCGGTGATATCAGCACCGACGATAAAGGCTGCTTTATTCGAACGCAGCAGCAGCCCTTTTAAATCTGATTGCTGTTCCAGCACGCCGATGGCCTCGCCGAGGCTGGCGACGGTCGCAGTGTCGAGTTTATTAACTGAACCTGGGGCATCAAATACCAGTTCGGCAATGCCATCTTCCAGCCAGTCAAGGTACAGGGTGTCGCCTTTGTAAAGCATGTCAGTCTCCTGAATCCGCAAGGTGATCTGGTCGTACCAGATGAAATGAAGTGTGTATTTTGTGTTAAAAATATGCAAATAAAAGATTAAATAAATGCCAATCTGATCACGCTCGGCAGAAATCACGCTCTGTATTAACGTTGTGCTAAGATGCGGAGACTTAAGGTCAAAAAACAGAAGGGTAAAAAATGGAATCACTGGCCTCGCTCTATAAAAATCATATAGCTACCTTACAGGAACGGACTCGCGATGCGCTGGCGCGCTTCAAGCTGGATGCGTTACTTATTCACTCCGGCGAACTGTTCAACGTTTTTCTCGACGATCATCCCTATCCGTTTAAAGTGAACCCGCAATTCAAAGCGTGGGTGCCGGTAACTCAGGTGCCAAACTGCTGGCTGCTGGTAGATGGCGTGAACAAGCCGAAACTGTGGTTTTATCTGCCGGTTGATTACTGGCACAACGTCGAACCACTGCCGACCTCCTTCTGGACTGAAGATGTAGAAGTGATCGCGCTGCCGAAAGCCGATGGTATTGGTAGTCTGTTGCCTGCTGCGCGCGGCAATATCGGGTATATCGGCCCGGTGCCGGAACGAGCGCTGCAACTGGGCATTGAGGCCAGCAATATCAACCCGAAAGGGGTGATCGACTACCTGCATTACTATCGCTCCTTCAAAACCGAGTACGAACTGGCCTGTATGCGTGAAGCGCAGAAAATGGCGGTCAACGGTCATCGCGCGGCAGAAGAAGCGTTCCGTTCTGGCATGAGCGAGTTCGATATCAACATTGCCTATCTGACCGCGACCGGTCATCGTGATACCGACGTGCCTTACAGCAACATTGTGGCGCTCAACGAACACGCTGCGGTACTGCATTACACCAAACTCGACCATCAGGCACCGGAAGAGATGCGCAGCTTCCTGCTGGATGCCGGGGCCGAATATAACGGCTATGCGGCTGACCTGACTCGTACCTGGTCGGCAAAAAGCGACAACGACTATGCACAGCTGGTGAAAGACGTAAATGATGAACAACTGGCGCTGATCGCTACCATGAAAGCAGGCGTCAGCTATGTGGATTACCACATCCAGTTCCATCAGCGTATCGCCAAACTGCTGCGTAAACATCAAATCATCACCGATATGAGTGAAGAGGCGATGGTCGAAAATGATCTTACCGGACCGTTTATGCCGCACGGTATCGGCCATCCGCTGGGCCTGCAGGTGCATGACGTGGCCGGTTTTATGCAGGATGATAGCGGTACGCACCTCGCGGCACCGGCAAAATATCCGTACCTGCGCTGCACCCGTATTCTCCAGCCGGGCATGGTCTTAACCATCGAACCGGGTATCTACTTCATCGAATCGCTGCTGGCACCGTGGCGTGAAGGGCAGTTCAGCAAACACTTCAACTGGCAGAAAATTGAAGCACTGAAACCGTTCGGCGGTATTCGTATCGAAGACAACGTGGTGATCCACGAAAACAACGTGGAAAACATGACCCGGGATCTGAAACTGGCGTGATGGAAAGCTGGTTAATTCCTGCGGCACCGGTCACGGTTGTTGAAGAGATCAAAAAAAGCCGCTTCATTACGCTGTTGGCGCATACCGATGGCGTCGAGGCGGCGAAAGCGTTTGTTGAATCGGTGCGGGCAGAGCATCCCGATGCTCGCCACCATTGTGTGGCGTGGGTAGCTGGCGCACCGGATGATTCTCAACAACTGGGTTTCTCTGATGACGGGGAACCGGCGGGAACGGCAGGTAAACCGATGCTCGCCCAACTTATGGGCAGCGGCGTCGGGGAAATTACCGCCGTGGTGGTGCGCTACTACGGCGGCATATTGCTGGGCACCGGTGGGTTAGTGAAAGCGTATGGCGGCGGCGTGAATCAGGCACTGCGCCAGCTAACGACCCAACGCAAGACGCCATTAACCGAATATACTTTGCAATGTGAATATAGTCAGTTGACCGGCATTGAAGCGTTGCTGGGGCAGTGTGGCGGCAAAATGATCAACAGTGATTATCAGGCATTCGTTCTGCTGCGGGTGGCGCTTCCGGCGGCGAAAGTGGCTGAATTTTCCGCAAAGCTGGCGGATTTTAGCCGTGGTTCATTGCAATTGTTAGCGATTGAAGAATAATCCCCACTTCGTTTTGCAGAACTAAGGAAGCGGCAGAGATGCATTTTCGCGCCATTACCCGAATTGTTGGACTACTGGTCATCTTATTTTCAGGGACCATGATTATCCCTGGGCTGGTAGCACTCATCTACCGGGATGGTGCGGGCCGCGCCTTTACCCAGACCTTTTTTGTCGCCCTTGCCATTGGTTCTATGCTGTGGTGGCCGAACCGTAAAGAAAAGGGCGAACTGAAATCCCGTGAAGGGTTTCTGATAGTGGTGCTGTTCTGGACCGTGTTGGGTAGCGTCGGTGCGCTCCCTTTTATCTTTTCGGAAAGCCCAAACCTCACGATTACCGATGCGTTTTTTGAATCTTTCTCCGGTCTGACTACCACGGGGGCCACTACGCTGGTGGGACTGGATACACTTCCTCACGCAATCCTCTTTTATCGCCAGATGCTGCAATGGTTTGGCGGGATGGGGATCATCGTTTTGGCGGTTGCGATACTGCCTATCCTCGGCGTGGGTGGGATGCAGCTCTATCGCGCAGAAATGCCCGGCCCGCTGAAAGATAACAAAATGCGCCCGCGAATTGCGGAAACGGCGAAAACCCTGTGGTTGATTTATGTCTTGCTGACCGTCGCCTGTGCGCTGGCGTTGTGGTTTGCCGGAATGGATGCCTTTGATGCCATCGGCCATAGCTTTGCGACTATCGCTATTGGCGGCTTCTCGACACATGATGCCAGTATCGGTTATTTCGACAGCCCGACTATTAACACTATCATTGCTATCTTCCTGCTGATCTCCGGCTGTAACTACGGTCTGCACTTTTCGCTGTTAAGTGGGCGTAGTCTGAAGGTTTATTGGCGCGATCCGGAATTTCGCATGTTTATCGGCGTACAGTTTACGCTGGTGGTTATTTGTACCCTCGTGCTGTGGTTTCATAATGTCTACAGTTCGGCGCTGATGACAATTAACCAGGCGTTTTTTCAGGTGGTGTCGATGGCGACGACCGCCGGATTTACGACAGATAGCATTGCCCGCTGGCCGCTCTTTTTGCCGGTACTGCTTTTATGTTCAGCATTTATTGGCGGTTGCGCCGGGTCTACGGGCGGTGGCCTGAAAGTGATACGCATTCTGCTGCTGTTTAAGCAGGGGAACCGTGAGCTGAAACGACTGGTGCATCCGAACGCCGTTTACAGCATTAAGCTAGGGAATCGCGCACTGCCGGAACGTATCCTCGAAGCTGTTTGGGGATTTTTCTCTGCCTATGCATTGGTGTTTATTGTCAGTATGCTGGCGATTATCGCCACGGGTGTGGATGACTTTTCTGCCTTTGCCTCGGTTGTTGCGACATTGAATAACCTGGGGCCAGGGCTTGGCGTGGTTGCTGATAACTTTACCAGTATGAACCCGGTGGCTAAATGGATCCTGATTGCCAACATGCTGTTTGGTCGTCTCGAGGTCTTTACATTGCTGGTGCTCTTTACCCCGACTTTCTGGCGTGAATGATGGAGTAATACGTGAAAACATTAATTCTTTTCTCAACAAGGGACGGACAAACGCGCGAGATTGCCTCCTACCTGGCTTCGGAACTGAAAGAACTGGGGATCCAGGCGGATGTCGCCAATGTGCACCGCATTGAAGAACCACAGTGGGAAAACTACGACCGTGTGGTCATTGGTGCTTCTATTCGCTATGGTCACTACCACTCTGCGTTCCAGGAATTTGTCAAAAAGCATGCGACGCGGCTGAATTCGATGCCGAGCGCCTTTTACTCCGTAAACCTGGTGGCGCGTAAACCGGAGAAGCGTACTCCACAGACCAACAGCTACGCGCGGAAGTTTCTGATGAGTTCACAATGGCGTCCCGATCGCTGTGCCGTCATTGCCGGGGCGCTACGTTATCCACGTTACCGCTGGTACGACCGCTTTATGATCAAGCTGATTATGAAGATGTCAGGCGGTGAAACGGATACGCGCAAAGAAGTTGTCTATACCGATTGGCAGCAGGTGGCGAATTTCGCCCGAGAAATCGCCCATTTAACCGACAAACCGACGCTGAAATAAGCATAAAGAGTAAAAAATGCGCGGTCGGAAAATTATTTTAAATTTCCTCTTGTCAGGCCGGAATAACTCCCTATAATGCGCCACCACTGACACGGAACAACGGCAAACACGCCGCCGGGTCAGCGAGATTCTCCTGAGAATCTCGACAGAGAAAAGCAAAAAAATGCTTGACTCTGTAGCGGGAAGGCGTATTATGCACACCCCGCGCCGCTGAGAAAAAGCGAAGCGGC
>NZ_CAWNSE010000009.1:0-296452 GCF_963876935.1 Escherichia sp. MOD1-EC4550 | reverse complement strand
AGGCGCATTTGAAAAACCTCCGGCTATGCCGGAGGATATTTATTATGCCCTGGATCGTGGCTGGGTAATACGTAAGCCACTGACACAGGCAGCAATCACTGCCAGAATAGCCGCAGCCATCAGCGAGACGTGTGTACCATTATCACCAAACTGATTTAGCATCAGCGCCACCAGCGCCGCGCCACTACTCTGACCCAATAGACGAGCCGTCCCTAACATGCCACTGGCCCCACCGCTACGTTCGCGCGGAGCGGAGGTAATAATGGTGTGGTTATTGGGTGACTGGAATAAGCCAAATCCAGCGCCACATAAGATCATCGGCCAGATAATATTGATATCCGCAGGTGACGCGGGCAGCAGAACCAGGGAAAAAAGCCCCGCAGCCATGATGAACAACCCTAAAGCACCCAGCAATCCTGCATGTACGCGTTCAATCAAATAGCCTGCCAGCGGAGCCATCACCATTGTTGCTAACGGCCACGGTGTCAGAAGTAAACCTGTTTCGACTTCACTACGCCCGAGCACGGTTTGCAGGTAAAAGGGCAGGGAAACCATTGCCAGCATTTGTGCGCAGAAAGAGCAAACAGATGTGCAAATAGAAAGTGAAAACAGCGGGATACGCAGTAAATCCACCGGTAGCAGCGGTACGGGAAGAGAAAGCTGGCGGCGAATAAAGAAAATACCAACGACAACCATTACCACCAGTTCCGCGCCAATCAACGTCAGCGATTGCCCCTGAGCGAAACCACTCAATGCAGTAATAAGCAGGCCGAAGGTTAACGCGTTCATCACGGCGCTGGGCAGGTCGAAACGGGGTTTACTGGCACGAGAGCCATTGGGTGGCAGAAAACGCATGGCCAGAAGCAGGGCGATAATACCCAACGGTACGTTGATTAAAAATAACCATTTCCAGGATGCGATGGAGAGGATTGCTGCAGCAATTGTCGGCCCGGCAGCAGAAGAGACGGCAACAATAAACGAGTTTACGCCCATCCCTCTACCCAGAAAACGTTGTGGATAGATCAGGCGGATAAGTGCGGTATTAACGCTCATCAACGCTGCACCGCCGAAACCTTGTATGACACGCGCAAGGGTGAGCATTTGTAGCGAATCAGAAAGGGCGCAGAACAGTGAAGACAACAGAAAAACGACCAGACCGCATTTATAAATACGTCGATAGCCAAACATATCGCCCAGAAACGAAAACGAGAGCAGGGAGATGACAATGGCGATTTGATAGGCGTTCACTACCCAGATGGAACTGGCTGGCGTGGCATGAAGGTCCGTGGCGATTGTTGGCAGGGCGACGTTGGCGATTGCGCCGTCAAGGACAGCCATCGAAATACCAATCACAATGGTTAATATCGCACCGTATCGCTGGGGCAACGGCAGGCCGTCGGCCTGAACTTTTGGCATAGGAATTTTATATCTTTGGTGAATAATCAACAGGGGTAAGATTCTAGCACTGATATTCACGGTGGATGTCGCAGAATTGTAACTAACCGGCAAAAGATGGATTGCGACCACCCAGGTGCGAAATTATAATAAAAAACAGTTCTGATTTTTATAAAACACTCGCAATGAGGTGATAAATGGCTAACGCAGATCTGGATAAACAGCCTGATTCTGTATCTTCCGTGCTGAAAGTTTTTGGCATTTTGCAGGCGCTGGGTGAAGAGCGCGAAATAGGGATAACCGAGCTGTCGCAGCGCGTCATGATGTCAAAAAGCACCGTTTATCGCTTTTTACAGACCATGAAAACCCTGGGTTATGTGGCGCAGGAAGGGGAGTCGGAGAAATATTCGCTGACCCTGAAATTGTTTGAACTGGGCGCTCGCGCGTTACAAAACGTCGATTTAATTCGTAGCGCAGATATCCAGATGCGTGAGATCTCCCGCCTGACGAAAGAAACTATCCACCTCGGCGCACTGGACGAAGACAGTATTGTTTACATCCACAAAATTGACTCTATGTACAATTTGCGCATGTATTCACGGATTGGTCGTCGTAATCCGCTGTACAGCACCGCGATTGGTAAGGTACTGCTGGCATGGCGCGATCGCGATGAAGTGAAGCAAATTCTCGAGGGCGTGGAGTATAAACGCAGTACCGAACGGACCATCACCAGTACAGAAGCGTTATTACCCGTTCTGGACCAGGTGCGCGAGCAGGGGTATGGCGAAGATAACGAAGAGCAGGAAGAAGGACTGCGTTGCATTGCAGTTCCGGTATTTGATCGCTTTGGCGTGGTCATTGCCGGTCTGAGCATCTCCTTCCCGACGTTGCGTTTCTCTGAAGAGCGTTTACAGGAATATGTCGCAATGTTGCATACCGCGGCGCGCAAAATTTCTGCCCAAATGGGTTATCACGACTATCCGTTCTGATGAGAGTAAGAACCTGTCTGAATATCAAACAGACAGGTTCTTTATTTAGCATGAGAAAAATAAAGTTGAAGGTGGCGTTATATTAAACGCACTTGCGATAAGAATATTTTACTTATGAGTGAGAATCTGGTTATTTATTACCCTTAACCATTATCGACCACAATATTGCTTTTACGTAACAACGGGCAATCTGTTATCCCCAGAAAACCACTTTTAGTGTGCAGGTATTGTACCGTGCTGGTGCCTCTGGCGGTCAGATAGGTACATTGCAAACCTAATCCCGCGGCATTCTCTTTGCTTCCAATCAAAACGCCATATCCGCTGAGTAATAATCCTATCCATACCAGTGCTATCAGCATAACTGTGCGAATGATGAATCGCATTACAACCTCTTCTCTTTTTATGTTCGCTTAATCGTAGCGGCAATATGCGCTGAAGCAAGCGACTCATTCTGAAAAAGCACGAATATCGACATAGTTAGGCGCTGTTTAACTAACACATGCTAGTTTAATGACATAAGGTAGGTGAAACGGAGATTGGAGTGAAAAAGTTTCGATGGGTCGTTCTGGTTGTCGTGGTGTTGGCTTGCTTGCTGCTTTGGGCGCAGGTATTCAACATGATGTGCGATCAGGATGTACAATTTTTCAGCGGAATTTGTGCCATTAACCAGTTTATCCCGTGGTGATATCATTTTTTCAGCACTAGATTTTCTTCCTCTCCAGCAGTGGTAGAATAGCGCCTCTACTCAGAGGTGGTGAAATGAACGAAGTTGTAAATTCAGGCGTGATGAACATTGCGTCTTTGGTTGTATCGGTGGTGGTTCTTCTTATCGGGCTCATCTTGTGGTTTTTTATCAATCGTGCCAGTTCACGAACTAACGAACAGATTGAACTGCTTGAGGCGTTGCTGGATCAGCAAAAACGTCAAAATGCACTGTTACGTCGTTTGTGCGAAGCAAACGAACCTGAGAAAGAAGATAAAAAGACCGTTGAGAGTCAAAAATCGGTTGAAGACGAAGATATTATTCGTCTGGTCGCCGAACGGTAATCCTTCCTCAATCTTGAGTAACCCCGTCGTTGAAGGGTTACTCAATTCATCCTGATTATACGCACTGTCATGGTGCAACTGCTTCAAATTAAAACTCTGGTCTGACTTCAAATAATTATCATATTATTTATTTGCGTAACGGGATATCAGAAAAAGATATTTAGCTCATTAATTTATTAGGATGTTTACATCGGATTTGTGATTAAGCGTGTTATTATTTATTAGCGAAACGTTTCTCTCTTGATTTTTTTGCGCATTCATCAATTTTTCTTATTTTAAATTTACAATACCTTTGGCGATTGACTTCTCTTTGGGGTGATTGATAGCCGTTAACTGACTGTTTTATGAGAAAAAGTGATATAACTTTTTATTCATTGCATAGCAGAAAATGTGATATTGCACGCACTATGTAATAACTTCTCCCATTGGCCTGGAACAACTGAACTTATTGAACTATGTTAGAAAATACGTCAGTTTAAGTATCTGCCTGAACTGGCAAGGTTAAGCACAATGATATATCGGCGCGTATTCCGTTGCATAAGTGTGCAAAAAAAGTGGAAGACGTATCGAGATTTGTGCGTCTGATCGAGACATGTTTAAAAATGGCTTGCCATAATTAACGTTGTATGTGATAACAGATTTCGGGTTAAACGAGGTACAGTTCTGTTTATGTGTGGCATTTTCAGTAAAGAAGTCCTGAGTAAACACGTTGACGTTGAATACCGCTTCTCTGCCGAGCCTTATATTGGTGCCTCATGCAGTAATGTGTCAGTTTTATCTATGTTATGCCTGCGGGCGAAGAAAACAATCTAAGGAATTTTTCAAATGGCAAAGATTAAAGGTCAGGTTAAGTGGTTCAACGAGTCTAAAGGTTTTGGCTTCATTACTCCGGCTGATGGCAGCAAAGACGTGTTCGTACACTTCTCCGCTATCCAGGGTAATGGCTTCAAAACTCTGGCTGAAGGTCAGAACGTTGAGTTCGAAATTCAGGACGGTCAGAAAGGTCCGGCAGCTGTTAACGTAACAGCTATCTGATCGAATCCACTGATCTGAAGTGTGAAGACACTTCAATCTCGCTATAAAGCCTCGTCGAATGCGAGGCTTTTTACTTTGTTTTATCTTCGCTCCTGGCGTTCGGATATTTGCCCGCCGCGTGATTCGCGTTACACTTGCGGCCTTTAGTATCCTGCCGGAGTTGTCATGTCGTTTTCCTGTCCACTTTGCCATCAGCCTCTTTCGCGTGAAAAAAACAGCTATATCTGTCCCCAGCGACATCAGTTTGATATGGCGAAAGAAGGGTATGTCAACCTGTTGCCTGTTCAGCATAAACGATCTCGTGATCCGGGCGACAGCGCGGAAATGATGCAAGCACGACGCGCATTCTTAGATGCCGGACATTATCAGCCGCTGCGTGATGCAATTGTTGCCCAACTGCGGGAACAGCTTGATGAAACGGCCACGGCGGTGCTGGATATCGGCTGTGGTGAAGGGTATTACACACACGCATTTGCCGATGCGTTGCCCGAAATCACCACGTTTGGCCTGGATGTCTCGAAGGTAGCGATAAAAGCGGCGGCGAAACGCTATCCGCAGGTCACTTTTTGTGTTGCTTCCAGCCACCGTTTGCCGTTTTCCGATACCAGTATGGACGCCATAATACGTATTTACGCGCCGTGTAAAGCAGAAGAATTAGCGCGCGTAGTGAAGCCCGGCGGTTGGGTCATTACTGCCACGCCGGGACCGCGACATTTGATGGAGCTGAAGGGGCTGATTTACAATGAAGTACATCTTCATGCACCTCATGCAGAACAACTGGAAGGTTTTACATTACAGCAGAGTGCTGAGTTGTGTTATCCGATGCGTCTTCGCGGTGATGAAGCCGTCACATTATTGCAGATGACGCCGTTTGCCTGGCGTGCGAAGCCAGAAGTCTGGCAAACACTGGCAGCAAAAGAAGTGTTCGACTGCCAGACGGACTTTAATATTCACCTCTGGCAGCGTTCTTATTAACCGTGGAAGTGCGTCCAGAGGATCTGGACGCCGATGCCGAACAGTACCAGCCCGCCGAGAATTTCCGCTTTCTTCCCAATAATTGAGCCGATAAAGCGACCAACCATCATCCCTAATGTCGACATAATCAAGGTTGCACAACCAATGGCCAATGCGGTCGCGATAATGTTGACCTGCAGGAAGGCTAGACCAACCCCCACAGCCATCGCATCCAGGCTGGTGGCAATCGCGGTGGTTACCAGTAGCCAGAAACCGTGTCGACGGCGCGGTTCTTCATCTTCATCATCTGCGCCACGAAAACCCTCAATAATCATTCGCCCGCCGAGGAATATCAGCAGCACAAACGCAATCCAGTGGTTCCATTCAAGGACAAACCGGCTGGCTAACATGCCCATTCCCCAGCCGATCAGCGGCGTCAGGGTTTCGACGGCACCAAAAATAAGGCCAGTTCGCAAAGCTTCAGAAAATTTCGGTTTATGGAGGGTGGCACCTTTACCGATTGATGCAGCAAATGCATCCATCGACATACCAAACGCAAGAAGAACAGTAGCAGTGATATTCATGACAACGTCCTGACCGGGGTATCCATAAAACACATCATCGCCCCCAGCAAACATGCATACATGAACAACAAACCGCGATGATTTTCGCGTTCATGCAGGCATAGCGATTGATGTGCATATGGTCTCGCCTGACTGAAAGTGTTCAGTCCGTACGTGCCACGTTTTGCAACGAGTATGTTGACACGTACATTTCCGGAATCTGGAAATCGGCTACTCCCCAAATGAGGGCGCAACATTAACATATTTTTAGAATATAAAACAACTGTTGGGATATATTATTTCAGTAGTTAATTGATAACGATTTTCATTTAGATTTATATATCAATGAAACGTTAAAATAAATAACAAATAAGGGATGGGATAATATAGCCTAAGCTATGTCTGATTATTTAAAATACAGCAAGCATAGCTTGGGCTAAATTCATAACCTATTGAATGGAAACAAGAAGTTTATAAATTTTCTCCAGGTCGTCGATATTTCGAACGCGGATTAACAGCCGGCGCTGTTCTAATTGCATCACTAACACGCCATCTTCAGACAAGTTCATCGCTTTAATTCGACTATATTCAATCCAGACATTGGCGAAGAAAAAACCTTTTTGTTTAAAGATGATCTTCGGAACGCGGATCCAGAAAATATAAAACCCCATTAGAGCCAGTGCACTTAATAACCATGTCGTTATTTGCGCGCCATGATTCGTGACGTTGTTATAGATAAGAATGACAATCAGTCCTACGAAGATAACGCTGTCGATGCGGCCACGTCGGAGCAAAGGAATTGCCAGCAGGGTGGGGCCGTTGCGGCGGGGCATGATGAACTGATCGTAGATCGCGAAGGTCAGGAGTGCGGCGATGAAAAGAATCAGTACCAGGTCCGTGATTGTCATTAATCCTCCAGATAAAAAAACGGGGCCAAAAGGCCCCGGTAGTGTACAACAGTCTTACAGTCCCAGCAGGCCGCAAGCGTAACCAGCGATACCGATGACGAAGAAGCCAACGATGATCCACAGCGGGTTAACTTTTTTGCGCAGCAGCCACATACAAGCAAAGGTCAGCAGCAGTGGTACCAGGCCCGGCATTAACTGGTCAAGAATAGTCTGGACAGTGGTAACGTGTTCTTTGCCCGTCTGGTCAGTAATGCGAGAGACAACCAGCGGGATGTTGACATGTGTCCACTTGTTAACCAATGCCCCCATGACAAACAGGCCGAGAATAGACGCCCCTTCCGTCAGTTTTTGCAGGAAGCCGCCACCCATATCTTTAACGATATCGATACCTTTGGAGTAACCATACGCTACGCCGTAGTAACGGGTTGCCAGACGCACCAGGTTAAACAAGATGAAGAACAGCAGCGGACCTAACAGGCTGCCGCTCATTGCGATACCGGCACCCAGTGCTGCAAATACCGGACGTACGGTTCCCCAGAAGATCGGGTCGCCTACACCAGCCAGCGGCCCCATCAAACCGACTTTGATACCGTTGATAGCACCGTCATCGATCTCTGCGCCATTAGCACGCTGTTCTTCCAGCGCCAGGGTTACGCCGAGAATCGGCGCAGCCACGAACGGCTGGGTGTTAAAGAACTCCAGGTGACGGCGAATAGCTTGTTTACGAGCTTCGTTGTTCTCAGGGTAGAGGCGACGAATTGCCGGTACCATAGAGAAGCAGAAACCCAGTGCCTGCATACGTTCGAAGTTCCATGAACCCTGGAAGAGGTTAGAACGCAGGAAGACGCCACGAATATCACTTTGAGTGAGTTTTTTCTCGGTGGTAGTTTGAGTTGTATCAACCATTTCGCTCACCTGTTAGTCCAGTTCGTTATCGAGATCGTTGTTACCAGCTGCCTGAGCAGGCGCACCGGCTACGCGGTTGTATTTCGGGCTAAGTTGGATGTAGAGCACTGCCATAACAGTACCAATCACACCCAGAGCAACCAGGTTAAAGTTGGTGAATGCTGCGGTTACGAAGCCGAGGTAGAAGAACGGCATCAGGTAGCCAGCACGCATCATGTTGATAACCATCGCATAACCAACCACCACGATCATGCCACCGGCGATATTCAGACCATTGGTTACCACTTCCGGAATCGCATTCAGCATGTTCTGAACTTCGCTGGTACCAACAGACAGCGCAACGATGACGGCTGGAATAGCCACACGCATTGCTTGCAGGAACAGAGAAGAAACGTGGATCCAGGAAATCGCTGTCAGGTTGCCGTTATCTGCAGCCTTATCCGCAGCGTGCTGGAAAGCAACGGTAATAGTACGAACGATGATGGTCAGTACCTGACCTGCAGCAGCCAGAGGGATTGCCAGTGCGATACCCGCACCAATGCTCTGATGACCTGCAATAACCAGAATGGTAGAAATGATAGAAGCCAGAGCGGCGTCAGGCGCAACGGCAGCACCGATGTTCATCCAGCCCAGCGCGATCATTTCCAGCGTACCACCGATAATAATACCGGTTTTCATATCCCCAAGAACGATACCCACCAGGGTACACGCGATTAGCGGACGGTGAAACTGAAATTCATCGAGGATTGATCCCATACCTGCGATACAGGCTACGATAAATACCAGCACAATTTGAAGAGTGGTAATCTCCATTGTACTTCTCCTGTTTACGTAAGACTTAAGTGTGAAAACTGAGTGATAATCAACACAATACGTTACTTATCGATTTTGCTGATCAGATCCATCATTTTCAGTTTCGGATCGGTGGAAACCTTACGGACTTCCAGCTCAATACCGCGCGCATTCAGTTTCTTGAACGCCTCGATATCTTTTTCATCAACCGAAACCGCGTTATTCACCTGGGTTTTACCCTGACGGAATGCCATACCACCGACGTTAACAGAGGTGATTTTCACGCCGCCTTCAACGAGACGCTCAACATCTGTAGGGTTGGTAAATAACAGCATTACGCGTTCGCCAGCATATTTCGGGTTGTTGTAGACGCGAATCATTTTGGCGACATCAACCACGTGCGCTGTTACGCCCGGAGGTGCAACCTGGGTGAGCAGTGTCTTACGAACGGTATCCGCAGCCACTTCATCACTAACAACAATAATACGGGAGACATTGGTTTCTTTAGTCCAGCGGGTAGCGACTTGACCGTGAATCAGACGGTCGTCGATACGCGCAAGACCGATGACCATGTAGTCGTTTGGTCCCATTGGTTTTGCCGGAGTTGGAGCCGTTTTTGGGGCAGCGGCAGCGGGGGCTGGCGCGGCTTTTTCAACCGGTTTGGCTTTCAGTGCTTTCACGCCTTCACGGCCTGTTTCTACTGCCAGTGCCACCAGTTCATCAAAGCTTGGGTCATCATCACGGGCCATTAACGTTTCCACGAGCATTGGAATGTTAACGCCTGCAATGACTTCATAATGCTCTTTGTCGACGACAATGCGGCTGGCAGCATTGAACGGGCTGCCTCCCCACGTATCAACGAGAAACAGCACGCCTTTAGTGGTGTCGAGTTTTGCCAACTGAGCGTTATACTTTTCAATCAGCGTTTCGGCATTTTCACCTGGAACGAAATCGATCCAGCCGACGTTTTCCTGCTCGCCTAACAGCATTTCTGCCGTTTTAAGCAACTGCTCTGCAGCCCAACCATGTGTGCCTATAACAATAGCAATGGTCACTTGCTACCTCCTTTATTATCGTTAACACCTCAACGTGCCAGATGTATTTTTGAATCGTCGTCCACAATCGAATCGATTCAGATAAGGGCTACAACCAAAAACCCCTGCGTTTCGCGATTTATTTTAGATATCGAAAAAATTATTTTATGTGATGAAGATCCGTAATTTAACTTTCGATTAGCAGAAATTTCGAAAGGTAAAATATCCTTGTCACATTCGTTTGCAAAGGAAGGTAAATCTTTGCCAAATCAGATGTGTCTCTGATATGTTTAACTCCCGTTTAACAACCATGGAGTATAGGGCAGTAGCCCGCAGTATGGATCGTCACCGACGTCATTTCAGCATCAGGCCTTTTAACGCCTGCTTTTCTGGCACTTTATGCCGCACCTTTCGTTTGCCTTTTGTCGTTACGCCTGCATTATTTCTGGCGCCGAATAGCTATTCCTTAAGCAGGAGCTTGTCATGGAATTCTTAATGGACCCCTCAATTTGGGCGGGGCTACTCACGCTTGTTGTTCTCGAAATTGTGCTGGGTATCGATAACCTGGTCTTCATCGCCATTCTTGCTGACAAACTGCCGCCAAAACAACGCGATAAAGCGCGTTTGCTGGGATTATCACTGGCGCTGATTATGCGTCTGGGGCTGCTGTCGCTGATTTCATGGATGGTCACGCTGACCAAACCGCTCTTTACCGTCATGGATTTCTCCTTCTCCGGACGCGACCTGATTATGTTGTTCGGGGGGATATTCTTGCTGTTCAAAGCAACAACCGAACTGCATGAACGGCTGGAAAACCGCGATCATGATTCCGGCCACGGTAAAGGCTACGCCAGTTTCTGGGTGGTCGTCACACAGATCGTCATCCTTGACGCCGTCTTCTCGTTGGATGCGGTGATTACTGCTGTAGGGATGGTTAACCATCTACCGGTGATGATGGCTGCGGTGGTGATTGCGATGGCGGTCATGTTGCTGGCATCGAAACCGCTGACGCGATTTGTTAATCAGCATCCAACGGTAGTGGTGCTCTGTCTGAGCTTCCTGTTAATGATTGGTCTGAGTCTGGTGGCAGAAGGTTTCGGTTTCCACATTCCGAAAGGTTACCTGTATGCCGCGATTGGCTTCTCGATCATCATCGAAGTGTTTAACCAGATTGCGCGTCGCAACTTTATTCGTCACCAGTCGACTTTGCCGCTGCGTGCGCGTACTGCCGATGCCATCCTGCGTTTGATGGGGGGGAAACGTCAGGCCAATGTTCAGCACGATGCCGATAACCCGATGCCTATCCCGGTACCGGAAGGTGCGTTTGCCGAAGAAGAACGTTACATGATTAACGGCGTACTGACGCTGGCGTCGCGTTCTCTGCGCGGGATCATGACGCCGCGCGGTGAAATAAGTTGGGTTGACGCTAATCTCGGGGTGGATGAAATCCGTGAGCAGCTGCTCTCCTCACCGCACAGTCTGTTCCCGGTATGTCGCGGTGAACTGGATGAAATCATCGGTATCGTACGTGCTAAAGAACTGCTGGTGGCGCTCGAAGAAGGTGTTGATGTGGCGGCGATTGCTTCGGCGTCTCCGGCGATTATCGTCCCTGAAACCCTTGACCCGATCAACCTACTGGGCGTGCTGCGTCGTGCTCGCGGGAGCTTCGTTATCGTGACCAACGAGTTTGGTGTGGTACAAGGCCTGGTCACGCCGCTGGATGTGCTGGAAGCCATTGCGGGTGAATTCCCGGACGCTGACGAAACGCCGGAAATCATTACCGATGGTGACGGCTGGCTGGTAAAAGGCGGTACAGATTTGCATGCCTTGCAGCAGGCGCTTGATGTTGAGCACCTTGCCGATGACGATGATATCGCGACGGTCGCGGGCCTCGTGATCTCGGCAAATGGTCACATTCCCCGTGTGGGCGATGTGATTGATGTAGGGCCACTGCATATCACCATCATTGAAGCCAATGATTATCGTGTTGATCTGGTTCGCATTGTTAAAGAGCAACCGGCGCACGATGAAGATGAGTAAGCGTTAACGTAACGGCATAACGGGCGTGATATGTCCATTATGCCGGGCGGGCGGCGGTTGGCTGCCCGCCAGCCATTTGGGAAAATCACGTAGCGGCATCGGCTGTGCGTACAAATACCCTTGCAAAATATGCACGCCATGACGGCGCAAATACTTCGCCTGTTCTTGTGTTTCCACACCCTCCGCCACCAGTTCAATATTCAGTCTTTGCCCCAGAGCGATGATGATATCGGTCACCGTCGAGTTAACCGCGTCAGAACCTATAGCTGCGGTAAATGACTTATCAATTTTCAGCACGTCAGGACGTAATGTTTCAAGCCAGGAAAATGAACTGTTGCCGGTGCCGAAGTCATCAATCGCCAGTTTGACGTTTTTACGATGCAGCTCGCGGGCAATCCGATAATCAACATCCAGTAAGGCATCGCGTTCGGTGATTTCGAGGATTAGTTGCTGAATCGGGTTAGCGCTAAACCAGTACTGATTGAGATCTTTTATCAGCACACCACGGCGAAAATGGCTGGGTGCGACGTTAATGCCAACATGAAACTGACTACTCATTGGGAAAACATGCCGCTGACGGATGGTTTCTGCCATCACATAGCGGGTCAGTGGCACAATTAAATGATGTTCTTCCGCGATAGGAATAAACACATCCGGTGAAATCCAGCCCTGACGTGGATTGTTCCAGCGCAGCAAAATCTCTACACCAATACATTGCTGGCTGCGCGCATTAAGCAAAGGCTGGCAGAACAATTCGAACTCATGTTGCGCCAGGCCCAGATTGATTTCACGGGAAAAACTCATCCGGTAAGCGGTCGCCAGCCAGGCGATATAGCCCACAAGTAAACTTAGCAGCACCGCCAGCGGTAATTGTGTTGGAAGATAGTGCCATGCCAGCGCCGTAGCCCCCGGACCATTAACGTTAATGGTAAAAGGAAAGCGTTGCGAAGAAACATGATAGTTTTCATTGTCTTCAGGTTGCGGAAGGGAATCTACCAGCCCATTACCATAGAGCAAATGCCGATCGTCCACCGTCAGGCTGGCGCTACTGATTTGCGGCAGTTGTGGCTCAAGCAGCATTGCCGCCAGTAAGTCGATGTTGATCATCTCCATGACCCCAGCATTGCTGCTGCCCGCTGCAGGCGTCCATTGAATCAAAACCGGACTGCCTTTAATCAGGGCATGGTCGGTCGTCAGTCGTAAAAGTGGTTGCGGTGCAGGAAGTTCAGCCAGAATGTCCACGACGGGCACATTGCGATAACCAAAAATGCTGGAGCAATAAAGTGTGCCGTCTTGCACCAGGCCAATGGATCGCACAGTTTGGAGTTTTGCCGCCTGTTTACGTAATGGCAAATGGGCGACAGAGCAGGGCAGACCAATTAGCGGAAGTAAGACTTCGCTACCTGCCTGTAGGGGAAGCAGTACTTTATCTAATTCCTCTACAGCGTGATTGGCGAATTGTACTACCCGTTGTTGATTTAAGTTACGCTGTGAAATAAATCGCACGCTCAGGGTCGAAGCGAGCGTAACGAGTGCGCAAATCGTACAAACAATCATTCGATTACGGCGATAGGTTTTAATGATCCGTTGTGCTTTTTGCATGCGGGCCACCCTGTAAGCGTATGGCGACAAACGCCTGACGCAACAGTGGAAGTGTAGTGGGGAAAATTACAGCAGACGAGAAAGCAGGGATAAATTCGCCCATCCGTTGCAGATGGGCGAGGATAAAGTATTAGTCACACTGGACTTTAATTGCCAGACCACCACGAGACGTTTCGCGGTACTTGGCGTTCATGTCTTTACCGGTTTCGTACATCGTTTCGATGACTTTATCCAGCGAGACGCGCGGCGCACTGGTGCGACGCAGGGCCATCCGCGCGGCGTTAATCGCCTTGACTGACGCAATGGCGTTACGTTCAATGCACGGCACCTGAACTTGCCCTGCAACAGGGTCACAGGTCAGACCGAGGTTGTGCTCCATGCCAATTTCCGCTGCCACACAAACCTGTTCCGGGCTACCGCCCAACAGCTCGGCAAGGCCCGCAGCAGCCATTGAACAGGCAACACCCACTTCGCCCTGGCAACCGACTTCCGCACCGGAAATAGAGGCGTTCATTTTATACAGTGCACCAATCGCGCCCGCAGCCATAAAGTAACGGGTATAGATGTCCGGGCTAACCGATTCAATAAAGTGGTCATAATAAGCCAGCACTGCCGGAACAATGCCACAAGCACCGTTGGTTGGCGCAGTTACCACACGACCACCGGCGGCGTTTTCTTCGTTAACTGCCAGCGCAAACATGTTTACCCAGTCAATGACATTCATCGGATCGTTAGACAGTTTATCGCTGGAAACCAGCATCCGGCGCAGGGCCGACGCACGACGCGGCACGCGCAGCGGGCCTGGCAGTACGCCTTCGGTGTTCATCCCGCGATCGATACATGCCTGCATGGTTTGCCAGACATGCGCGAAATACTCATCGATCTCTTTCTTGCTGTGCAGCGCCAGTTCGTTCTGCATAGCGAGACCAGACAGCGAATAGCCGGTTTCATTACAGTACGCGAGCAGTTCGGTGGCAGATTTGAACGGATACGGCACGCTCACTTCGTTGGCTGCATCCTGACCAAAGTGTTCTTCATCGACGATAAAACCGCCGCCGATGGAATAATAAGTTTTGCTGTAGACGACTTCATCGCCGTTATAGGCGTGGATTTGCATACCGTTTTCATGCAGCGGCAGGTTGCCGTTATGAAAACGCATCCCGTTGTCGCGCGGGAAATCCACTTCATGCCGTCCCTGTGCCAGCAGCAGACGTTCGCGCTCTTCTACGTCGCGAATAAAACCGGGAATACTGTCGATATCCACGGTGGCAGGTTCGTTACCTGCAAGACCCATAATAATGGCGATATCGGTGTGGTGGCCTTTACCCGTCAGCGACAGTGAACCATAAACGTCCACGGCAACGCGAGTAACGCTATCCAGTAAGCCTTTTTCGACCAGATCATCGACAAACTGTTTACCCGCCTTCATAGGCCCTACGGTATGGGAAGATGAGGGACCAATCCCCACCTTAAACATGTCGAATAGACTAATCACGATAATACTCCTGACAAGGTGACTGGACTTCCAGTAACGAACGAATAACAGCGCATAGTGTAAGAGGGAACGCGGCGACTGGCTTAACTATTCACATGAATTAAACTAATCAAAAACCGCGATTTAACTAATATTGCGATGATTGTCTCAAGTAGTGTTTTGTAGATGTAAAGATAAGTATAGTCAGGGTTTCACACCAATTTGCAGCGCCAGCTCACGAATTATGCCTGCGGTCATTCCCCATACAAAATACTGTTCATACCAGGACAGCCATACCCGATGTGAATCGCCACGGCGATAGATATCTAACGGGTGATAACGGCCTAAATGCAGCGCCTGGGCGAGCGGCATTTCAAACACAGCGGAGACTTCATCTTCACTGGCGCGATACGGTAGATCGGGCGGGATAATGCCGACCACTGGGGTTACCTGGTAGCCAGTTACGCTATCGACGGGCGGCAGCACGCCGATAACTTCAACGGCGGAAGGCGGTATAGCGACCTCTTCTTCAGCTTCGCGCAGCGCGGCGGCGATAACTGACGCGTCCGTGTCATCGACTGCACCTCCAGGGAATGCCACTTGTCCGGCGTGTTTACGCAGATGAATCGAACGCTGAGTCAGCAACAACCCCGGTTGCGGTCGACGGACGATGGGGATTAACACGGCAGCCTGACGATGATTTAACGTTTCCCGGTTAATTTGCGGGCGCAAAAGTTGAAAGCGCGATAAAAAATCATCAAGCGTCAGGCTACGGTATTCCACGTCTTACTTCTCCAGTTGGCGTAATATCTTATTAACTTTATCAAAAGTTTCCTGATATTCCGCTTCTTCCTGGCTATCGGCGACAATTCCACCGCCCGCAGAGCAGTAAATTTGTCCGTTAATGGCAGTCAGCGTGCGGATAGTTATGCTGGTATCCATGTTGCCGCAAAAGCTCAAATAGCCAATGCTACCGCACCAGGCATTGCGTCGCTGCGGTTCCAGTTCGTCGATAATTTCCATAGCCCGTACTTTCGGTGCTCCAGTTATTGAGCCACCAGGAAAAGCTGCGCGCAGCAGATCGCTGGTGTGTAACTGTTCTGGTAGTTGCGCCGTTATGGTGCTGACCAGATGATGCACGGCAGGGAAGGGTTCCACCACGAACAGCTCTGGTACTTTTACCGAACCTGCTACGGCAACACGACCGATATCATTACGCATTAAATCGACAATCATCAGATTTTCGGCACGATCTTTCGCTGAGTTCGCCAGTTTTTCTGCTTGTTTGCTATCTTCCTGAGGATCGGGCAGGCGTGGTAGCGTGCCTTTAATCGGGCGGGTCTGGATTTCACTATTATCACAAAGAATAAACCGCTCTGGCGAAAGGCTTAAAATCGCGCCCTGTTCAAGACGTAAAAAAGCGCTAAATGGCGCGCGGTTGGCCTGATTAAGCTGAAGGAATGCCTGCCATTCATCGCCAGAATAGGTCGCATGGAAACGCTGGGCGAGATTCACCTGATAGCAATCACCGCTGTGCAGATATTCCTGTACCTGGCGAAATTTTTCGCCGTACAGCTCGCGGGTCATATTGGATTGCCAGTCGGAAGTGAGCGTGAAATCTTCCTGCGGCGAGAATTGCTGGCTTTCCAGCCAGGCCCGACGGGCATTGACATCATTATGACTCAGCAAAGAAACTGTTTGACGCTGGTGGTCGACAATGAGCGCCCAGTCGTAGATACCCACAGCCATATCCGGCAGAACGATATCTTGCTGCGCAATTTCTGGCAGTGACTCAAAACGGCGGCCCAGATCGTAGCCAAACAACCCCAGCGCGCCGCCCTGAAATGGCAAATCTTCGTTATGCGCTGGGCGAATGTCTGCGCGATCCAACACCTGCTGGAGCACCTGTAGCGGGTCATCAGTGGTCGTTGTGCGTTTTTCGCTTTCACTAACAACGGTTTCTTTACCGAAAGTGGTTAAAGTGCAAATCGGCTCGGCGACCACAATATCAAAGCGGCTATATGGATGATCGGCATAGCCGGAGTGTAAAAGCATCGCCCACGGCAGGTGACTTAAGCGGGAGAAATAAAATTCAGCGGCGTCCTGACGCCAGGGTAAAGTAATCACAGCGGGAGATAACGTCTTCATCAGTCCTGACTCTACTGGCTATGTGCCGGGTAGCATGAAATAATTAGCGCCAACAATTTAGCAGGAGTTAACAATGTTTGCAGGTTTACCTTCACTCACCCATGAACAGCAGCAAAAAGCCGTCGAGCGGATCCAGGAACTGATGGCACAAGGGATGAGCAGCGGCCAGGCAATCGCGTTGGTGGCAGAAGAGCTGCGTGCCAACCATTCCGGCGAGCGAATCGTGGCGCGTTTTGAGGATGAAGACGAGTAAAACTCTAATCCGTATCGCTTTCGTTATAGAAGCCGATGATTATTTGATTGTGAGAAAAAGGACGCTTTTTATATGTGGTTAAAAGCGTCCTACCCCATTTATGCTGATGTAAATTTAACTCAGACCAGTGCTTTTAGTTCTTCCTGCATATATGTTGAAAAGTATTCAGGATTTTTAATCACAATGCGTTCACCAGACTCCATTTTTTTTGCCCATCCAACCATTTTTTCCGTGAACCCAGGGTTCCAGCCTTCCTGGTCAGCTCGCGCCGTAATATCAGCGGCACTCGCGGGTACTCCCAGTTCTTTCAAATATTTAAAGATTCCCTTCGCCGTGCTTTCATTCATCGAACTTGGTGTTGGCGCTGATACATCCATGGCACCAATGAAATCCAGGGCTTTATCTATTACAGCAGGCATATTCTTATCCTTAAAATTAACCATGTTATCGATAAGGCTATATATGACCTTAATTTGCATCTAATATCAAAGGGATTATAACGATATGGCACGAGTTAACCTGTTGACATTCAGGTGTTTTAAAGGTAGCAGCTCATGGTGTGTTATCCAGTAAGAGGGAGAAAATTAACGGTCAGTTCTCACGCTATAACCAGATTGTTCAGCTAAGAAAGAAAACCAGAGATGCTAATCGAAGGGCGAACACAACGGCATTGTTATGTTTATTTATATAGTTAGTTTATAGCTAAAATTGAAATTATAAAAATAAATAATGAATTAGCAGGAGCATCAACAGTAATATCTTAATCTCTGGTCGATTTATGTAAAACCGACCAGTATTATCGATAAATTATCGTCTGACTTATTTTGCTTCGATAAAGCTTACACCGCAGCCACAATCTTAATTTCAACTTTATACTTCGGGTTCATCAAACCCGCTTGTACCGTGCAGCGCACCGGCGCATGACCCGCGACAACCCAGGCATCCCACGCTTTATTCATCGCCGCGAAGTCGTTTTTATCAGCCAGGAAAATGGTGGCATCCAGAATGCTCGATTTATTGCTGCCCTGTTTTTCCAGCACGGCGTCAATCTGCGCCAGCGTGTTGGCGGTTTGCTCAAAGGCATTGGCGTCAAGGTTTTCCGGCACACCCGTATAGTAGAGAGTGTTGTTGTGGATCACGACATCAGACCAGCGGGCTTCGGCGTCGATACGAACGATAGTCATCATTTTGTCCTCATTATCCTTCCATTTTCGTGCTGCAAAGACTGCCACAATGTGAGGTCGCCGTCACCACTTCAACTGGCGAAAGCGCCCTCATCCTGACATAATCCCTGTTCAAATCAACAGGGGGTAGTGTGACGGACGATTTTGCACCAGACGGTCAGCTGGCGAAAGCGATACCAGGCTTTAAGCCGCGAGAACCACAGCGTCAGATGGCGGTAGCCGTCGCCGGGGCGATAGATAAAAGCCAGCCGCTGGTGGTGGAGGCCGGAACCGGTACGGGCAAAACCTACGCTTACCTGGCCCCTGCGCTGCGGGCGAAAAAGAAAGTCATTATCTCGACCGGTTCAAAAGCGTTGCAGGATCAGCTCTACAGCCGCGATTTGCCAACGGTTTCAAAGGCGTTGAAATATACGGGCAACGTGGCGTTGCTGAAAGGGCGCTCTAACTACCTCTGCCTCGAACGTCTCGAACAGCAGGCGCTGGCGGGTGGCGATCTACCGGTGCAAATTTTAAGCGATGTGATCCTGCTGCGCTCCTGGTCTAATCAAACAGTCGATGGTGATATCAGCACCTGCGTCAGCGTGGCGGAAGATTCACAGGCGTGGCCGCTGGTCACCAGCACCAACGACAACTGCCTTGGCAGCGACTGCCCGATGTATAAAGATTGCTTTGTGGTTAAAGCACGCAAAAAAGCGATGGACGCCGATGTGGTGGTGGTAAACCATCATCTCTTTCTGGCGGATATGGTGGTGAAAGAGAGTGGATTTGGCGAACTGATCCCGGAAGCTGACGTCATGATCTTCGACGAAGCCCACCAACTGCCTGACATTGCCAGCCAGTATTTTGGTCAGTCACTCTCCAGTCGACAACTGCTCGACCTGGCAAAAGACATCACCATCGCCTACCGCACCGAATTAAAAGACACCCAGCAGTTACAAAAGTGCGCCGACCGCCTTGCCCAGAGCGCGCAGGATTTTCGCCTGCAATTAGGTGAGCCAGGTTATCGTGGCAACCTGCGCGAACTGTTAGCTAATCCGCAAATTCAGCGAGCATTTTTACTGCTCGATGACACCCTGGAACTTTGTTATGACGTGGCGAAACTGTCGCTGGGGCGTTCCGCCTTGCTGGATGCGGCATTTGAGCGCGCCACGTTGTATCGTACGCGGCTGAAACGGCTAAAAGAGATCAATCAGCCGGGCTACAGCTACTGGTACGAATGCACTTCGCGCCATTTTACTCTGGCACTCACGCCGCTCAGCGTGGCGGATAAATTCAAAGAGTTAATGGCGCAAAAACCAGGTAGCTGGATCTTTACCTCAGCAACGCTGTCGGTGAATGACGATCTGCATCATTTTACCTCGCGGCTTGGCATTGAACAGGCAGAGTCGTTGCTGTTACCCAGCCCGTTTGATTACAGCCGCCAGGCGTTACTCTGTGTGCCGCGCAACCTGCCGCAAACCAATCAACCGGGCTCCGCACGGCAACTGGCGGCAATGTTGCGACCGATCATCGAAGCTAACAACGGTCGTTGTTTTATGCTTTGTACCTCGCACGCCATGATGCGCGATCTGGCCGAGCAGTTCCGCGCTACCATGACGCTTCCCGTTTTGTTGCAGGGGGAAACCAGCAAAGGGCAACTGTTGCAGCAATTTGTCAGCGCCGGTAACGCGCTTCTTGTGGCAACCAGCAGCTTCTGGGAAGGGGTGGATGTGCGTGGCGATACATTGTCATTGGTGATTATCGACAAGTTGCCGTTTACCTCACCGGATGATCCACTATTAAAAGCGCGCATGGAAGATTGCCGTTTGCGCGGAGGCGACCCGTTCGATGAAGTACAGCTGCCGGATGCGGTCATTACTCTCAAGCAGGGGGTAGGGCGACTGATTCGCGACGCCGACGATCGAGGGGTTTTGGTGATTTGCGACAATCGGCTGGTGATGCGCCCTTACGGCGCGACGTTTCTCGCCAGTCTGCCGCCAGCGCCGCGCACCCGTGACATTGCCCGTGCGGTTCGTTTCCTTGCGATACCATCCTCCAGGTAATTTGTGATGGAGTATGGTATGATGCGCGCCTTTTTATTGATCTAAGCACGAAGACCCATGCGAATTCTGGCTATCGATACCGCGACAGAGGCCTGCTCTGTCGCCCTGTGGAACGACGGTACTGTCAACGCTCATTTTGAGCTTTGCCCTCGTGAACATACTCAACGAATCTTACCGATGGTGCAGGATATCCTGACCACCAGCGGAACTTCCCTGACGGACATAAATGCTCTGGCTTACGGGCGCGGCCCCGGTAGCTTTACCGGCGTGCGCATTGGTATTGGCATTGCGCAAGGGCTGGCGCTTGGCGCGGAATTACCGATGATTGGCGTCTCCACGCTAATGACGATGGCGCAAGGGGCGTGGCGCAAAAACGGCGCAACCCGCGTGCTGGCAGCCATTGACGCGCGAATGGGCGAAGTTTACTGGGCCGAATATCAGCGTGATGAAAATGGTATCTGGCACGGTGAAGAAACCGAAGCCGTACTCAAACCTGAACTCGTTCATGAACGGATGCAACAGCTTTCCGGCGAATGGGTGACGGTAGGGACGGGCTGGCAAGCCTGGCCGGATCTCGGTAAAGAGAGCGGGCTGGTTTTGCGCGATGGTGAAGTATTACTGCCTGCCGCAGAAGATATGCTGCCGATTGCTTGTCAGATGTTTGCTGAGGGTAAAACAGTGGCGGTGGAACATGCCGAGCCGGTTTATTTACGTAACAACGTCGCGTGGAAGAAACTTCCGGGCAAAGAATGAATCTTAAGAGTATGCCCTGAGAAAAAAGGAGTCGCATCATGGCGGTTCAAAAGAATGTTATCAAAGGCATACTGGCAGGTACGTTTGCGCTAATGCTGAGCGGTTGTGTCACTGTGCCGGACGCCATTAAAGGCAACAGTCCCACGCCGCAACAAGATTTAGTTCGGGTAATGAGTGCGCCGCAGCTGTACGTTGGTCAGGAGGCACGCTTTGGTGGCAAAGTGGTTGCGGTACAAAACCAGCAAGGGAAAACCCGCCTGGAAATTGCTACCGTACCGCTCGACAGCGGAGCCAGACCAACTTTGGGAGAACCTTCACGCGGGCGCATTTATGCCGATGTGAACGGTTTTCTTGATCCGGTGGATTTCCGTGGACAACTGGTTACGGTAGTCGGGCCAATCACCGGTGCGGTTGACGGCAAAATCGGCAACACGCCCTATAAATTTATGGTGATGCAGGTAACGGGTTACAAACGTTGGCATTTAACCCAGCAGGTGATTATGCCGCCTCAGCCGATTGATCCATGGTTTTATGGCGGTCGTGGCTGGCCCTATGGCTACGGTGGATGGGGCTGGTATAATCCCGGCCCCGCGAGAGTACAAACTGTTGTAACTGAATAATTGCTTGTTTTTAAAGAAAAAGAAACAGCGGCTGGTCCGCTGTTTCTGCATTCTTACGGTAAAGATAAAAATAAATAGTGACGCGCTTCGCAACCTTTTCGTTGGGTAATTATCAAGCTGGTATGATGAGTTAATATTATGTTAACGGCATGTATATCATTTGGGGTTGCGATGACGACGAACACGCATTTTAGAGGTGAAGAATTGAAGAAGGTTTGGCTTAACCGTTATCCCGCGGACGTTCCGACGGAGATCAACCCTGACCGTTATCAATCTCTGGTAGATATGTTTGAGCAGTCGGTCGCGCGCTACGCCGATCAACCCGCGTTTGTGAATATGGGGGAGGTGATGACCTTCCGCAAACTGGAAGAACGCAGTCGCGCGTTTGCCGCTTATTTGCAACAAGGGTTGGGACTGAAGAAAGGCGATCGCGTTGCGTTGATGATGCCTAATTTATTGCAATATCCGGTGGCGCTGTTTGGCATTTTGCGTGCCGGGATGATTGTCGTAAACGTTAACCCGTTGTATACCCCGCGTGAACTTGAGCATCAGCTTAACGATAGCGGCGCATCGGCGATTGTTATCGTGTCTAACTTTGCCCACACTCTGGAAAAAGTGGTTGATAAAACCGCCGTTCAGCACGTAATTCTGACCCGTATGGGCGATCAGCTATCTACGGCAAAAGGCACGGTAGTCAACTTCGTTGTTAAATACATCAAGCGTCTGGTGCCGAAATACCATCTGCCAGATGCCATTTCATTTCGTAGCGCCCTGCACAACGGCTACCGGATGCAGTACGTCAAACCCGAACTGGTGCCGGAAGATTTAGCTTTCCTGCAATACACCGGCGGTACCACTGGTGTGGCGAAAGGCGCGATGCTGACTCACCGCAATATGCTGGCGAACCTGGAACAGGTTAACGCGACCTATGGTCCGCTGTTGCATCCGGGCAAAGAGCTGGTGGTGACGGCGCTGCCGCTGTATCACATTTTTGCACTGACCATTAACTGCCTGCTGTTTATCGAACTGGGTGGGCAGAACCTGCTTATCACTAACCCGCGCGATATTCCAGGGTTGGTAAAAGAGTTAGCGAAATATCCGTTTACCGCGATAACCGGCGTTAACACCTTGTTCAATGCGTTGCTGAACAATAAAGAGTTCCAGCAGCTGGATTTCTCCAGTCTGCATCTTTCTGCAGGCGGTGGTATGCCTGTTCAACAAGTGGTGGCTGAACGTTGGGTGAAACTGACCGGACAGTATCTGCTGGAAGGTTATGGCCTGACCGAGTGTGCGCCGCTGGTCAGCGTTAACCCGTATGATATTGATTATCATAGTGGTAGCATCGGTTTGCCGGTGCCGTCGACGGAAGCCAAACTGGTGGATGACGATGATAATGAAGTACCACCGGGTCAACCGGGTGAGCTTTGTGTCAAAGGACCGCAGGTGATGCTGGGTTACTGGCAGCGTCCGGATGCTACCGATGAGATCATCAAAAATGGCTGGTTACACACTGGCGATATCGCGGTGATGGATGAAGAAGGATTCCTGCGCATTGTCGATCGTAAAAAAGACATGATTCTGGTTTCCGGTTTTAACGTCTATCCCAACGAGATTGAAGATGTCGTCATGCAGCATCCTGGCGTACAGGAAGTCGCGGCTGTTGGCGTACCTTCCGGCTCCAGTGGTGAAGCGGTGAAAATCTTCGTAGTGAAAAAAGATCCATCGCTTACCGAAGAGTCACTGGTGACTTTTTGCCGCCGTCAGCTCACGGGCTACAAAGTACCGAAGCTGGTGGAGTTTCGTGATGAGTTACCGAAATCTAACGTCGGAAAAATTTTGCGACGAGAATTACGTGACGAAGCGCGCGGCAAAGTGGACAATAAAGCCTGAGCGTTAAGTCAGTCGTCAGACGCCGGTTAATCCGGCGTTTTTTTTGACGCCCACTAAAGAGAATACAATTTGAATTACCAAATGATTACCACGGACGATGCGCTGGCTTCTTTGTGTGAAGCTGTCCGTGCCTTTCCGGCGATAGCCCTGGATACTGAATTTGTTCGTACGCGCACCTATTACCCGCAGCTGGGTCTAATTCAACTTTTCGATGGCGAGCATCTGGCGCTAATTGATCCTCTCGGGATCACCGACTGGTCACCGCTGAAAGCGATCCTGCGCGATCAGTCCATCACAAAATTTCTCCATGCAGGCAGTGAAGATCTGGAAGTGTTCCTCAATGTCTTTGGCGAATTACCACAACCCCTGATTGACACGCAAATCCTTGCTGCCTTCTGCGGACGCCCGATGTCATGGGGTTTTGCTTCCATGGTGGAAGAGTATTCCGGCGTTACGCTCGACAAGAGTGAATCGCGCACCGACTGGCTGGCCAGACCGCTGACCGAACGTCAGTGTGAATACGCAGCGGCGGATGTCTGGTATCTGTTACCGATCACCGCAAAGCTTATGGTAGAAACGGAGGCCTCCGGCTGGCTACCTGCGGCGCTGGATGAATGCCGCCTGATGCAAATGCGTCGTCAGGAAGTCGTTGCACCGGAAGATACCTGGCGTGATATCACCAATGCCTGGCAGTTACGCACACGCCAACTGGCCTGTCTGCAACTGTTAGCCGACTGGCGACTGCGCAAGGCGCGGGAGCGCGATCTGGCGGTGAACTTTGTCGTGCGTGAAGAGCATTTGTGGTCGGTAGCGCGTTATATGCCGGGAAGTTTAGGCGAACTGGACAGCCTGGGCTTATCCGGTAGCGAAATCCGCTTTCACGGTAAAACGCTGCTGGCGCTGGTGGAAAAAGCGCAGACATTGCCGGAAGAGACCTTACCGCAGCCGATGCTTAACCTGATGGACATGCCGGGTTATCGTAAAGCGTTTAAAGCGATTAAGTCGTTGATTACTGACGTGAGCGAAACACACAAGATCAGCGCCGAATTGCTGGCATCGCGTCGGCAAATCAACCAGCTGCTGAACTGGCACTGGAAACTGAAACCGCAGAACAATTTGCCGGAGCTGATTTCCGGCTGGCGTGGTGAGCTGATGGCGGAAGCATTACACAATTTATTGCAGGAATATCCACAGTAAAATCTTCCGAAGCCGGACTGGGCGCGCTCAGCGCCACATCCGGCTTCGGCAAACTACAAATCCAAAACCAGGCGTTTACCCTTCGCGCGTGAACAACAGATCAACATACTTTGCTGGCTGGCACGCTCTTCATCGCTAAAATACTGATCCCGATGGTCAGCTTCACCTTCCAGTATTGCCGTTTCGCAGGTTCCGCATACCCCTTCACGACATAAACATTCCACTTTCGCTGCTTTACTATTTTCAATAACCTGCAAAATAGTCATCTCTTCCGGCACCACAAACTCTTTTCCGGAACGGGCAAGCACCAGCGTAAATGCATCGCCGGTTTTGTCTTCGATAGCAAATTGCTCAAAGTGCAGCGTATCGATGGCGATGTCCAGACGCGCAGCTTCACTTCTTACCGCCTCATTTAGCGCCTCGGGGCCACAGGTATAAACATGTGTGCCAGGTTCGATATCCGCCAATAATCGCGCTAATTCCAGTCGTGTTCCGGTTGATGAATGATGCAAATGGACTTTCTCGGCCTGCGGATGCTGGACTAGCTCATCACGAAATGCGCAACTTTCTGGATTTCGCGAGCAGTAATGTAACTGCCAGTCGACGTCGCTGTATTGCAACTCTGCCATGTGCGACAGGAAAGGGGTGATACCAATACCGCCCGCGATAAACAGATGCTTTCTGGCCGAGGGAATTAGCGCAAACAGATTATTAGGCGTCGAAATGGTCAACCGATCGCCTGCTTTCACCTGCTGATGCAAAAAGCGCGAACCACCGCGCGAGTTTTCTTCCAGCCGAACGGCAATCTGATAACGAGACGTATCGAGTGGCGAACTCAGCAGTGAGTACGCATTGCTGTACTGGTTATCACCATCGCTCATCTGCACAATGATGTGACTTCCTCCAGTAAACGCAGGTAATGGTTTGCCATCGGTTGCCACCAGCGTGAAGCGTTTCACCTGTTCGGTAAGGGGGTCAACCTGACTCACCTGTACTTCAAACATTTGATAGTCTGACATTGCTGTACTCCATCAAAAATCAGCCCGGCGGCGGAAAATACCGCCGCCGATGTCATTAGTCCTTAAACACCTGCGCCAGCAGATTATGGAAATGGGCGATACCATGTTCGGAAATGCCACTACCGCTACTGTCGGCCATGATGCGCCCCTGACCACGATAGCCACGCGATTTCAGCCCTTTCTGTACGCTTTCAACCAGACGTAAATCTTCCGGACGGAACACATCGCGATACCACTCAATCAGCGATTTTTGCTCGTCGGTTAACTCTTCATTGGTGAAGTAAATATCGTAGTTTTGCAGGGTAGTTTCAGAATCCACCGGGAATTCATAAATGACCGTCATCATGCCTTTGATCGGGGTGACGTTCAGCATCGTGCACGGCCACAGCCAGAAACCATGGAATGCCGCATCCGTGCCCTCTTTGAATTTGAAAGACTGTTCGGACGGTTTGGCGAAACCGTACTGCAGCGTCCAGTTACCGTGCATGGTGTGCCAGTAACGATCAACCTGAACGGAGTCGGAGAAACCTGGATGCGCCGGACCACAGTGATAGCACTCGAGATAGTTATCGACAATGTTCTTCCAGTTGGCAGGCGTGCGGGTGGTAAAGCGGGCCGCCAGTTTCAGGTCATGGACTTCCGGGCAGGCTTCCAGCACTTTCGCCCCCAGACCGGGTAACTGATCTTCTACGCTGGTGGCGTTGGGGTCCATGTTGATGAAGACGAATCCGGCATATTCTTCCAGACGTACTGGAACCAGTTGCGCTTTGTCGCTATCGAAATTGGCGACGTTTTCGCAGTTACGCGCATGGGCCAGGTTGCCATCGAGTTTGAATGCCCAGGCGTGATACGGGCAGGTAATCACATTTTTCGCTTTCCCTTCGCCGCTCAATAACTGATGACCACGGTGCGGGCAAACGTTATAGAACGCGCGCAAAACCTTATCACGACCGCGTACCAGCACGATGCTTTCGCCAATGATCTCACGCGTCACATAATCATTGGCATTCGCCAGTTCGCTGCTGTGAGCGACGCAAATCCAGCTTTTGGCGAAGACGTTCTCTTTTTCGTGTTCAAACGCGTTCTGATCGGTATAAAAACGGGCAGGAATGGTCCACGCCTCTTGTGGGTTAGCGCAAAAATTTTCGGGTAGTACAAAGTCAGGGCTCAGATTGCTCATAGGGATACCTTTATCGTTAGGATGATGGCGCTCAGTTGTCGCCTTTGAATACGGTTCCCGCAGGGAGCACTGGCGTTTTTTCCAGGGCTTCAACCGGTGTCTGCGGGAGATAATGTTCAACTTGATGAGCCGGAATGTCGGCGTAATCCTGTTTCAGCCAGCGAACAAATCCGCCGACTTTCACCAGTAAAATGGCGAGGAAGGGAAGGGCAGTGAGGACGACGGTAGTTTTCATTGTTTCCAGCGAAGCACCGGTAAACAAGATGGAAAGCGGGATCAGGGTGATCACCACGCACCAGAATAGGCGAAGACCACGGTCAGGGTCGTCACCTTCCTGAAGATTTCGCGTACTGGTCGCCGCCATAGTGTAGGCCACCGCATCCATATGCGAGGCAAGGAAAATAATCATCACGCCCAGGTATGCGGCGAGGAATAATTTACCGGCTGGCAATGACATCAGAACTTGTTGAACGGCAGTTTCACCGCCCAACGTTTCCAGCACTTGCGGGACGTTGATCACGCCATTGATAAACTGATGAATAGCATAGCTTTCCATTACGCCGAAGAAGAACCAGCAGCCGACGGTGCTTCCGAGGATCAAGCCCCAAATAACTTCTTTGATCTTACGACCGCGCGAAACTCGGGTGACAAACATTGCTACGCCAGGGGTGTATGAGATCCACCACAGCCAGTAGAAAACGGTCCAGTTGCGGGTAAATGAACCATCGCCAAGCGGATCGGTGAATAAGCTCATTTGCAGGAAGTTTTGCGTGGTCAGGCCGATGGCATTGATGATGCTGTTGGTAATAAATTCGGTTGGACCGACAATCAGCACCAGTAATGGCAGCAGGAATGCGCCCCAGCCAACCATTTTGCTTAGACGTTGCAAACCGTTGTTGATACCAATCCACGAGCTTAGGCAAAAAATGCCGCCGGAAAGCAGGATCACAAATGCCTGTACGGTAAAGTTATCGGGTAAACCGGTCAGCGCGGAAAGCCCACGGGTAAAGGTTGCTGCGGTGACAACAAGGGAAATGGTCAGTGCGCCGACAGTGGCGATCAGGAACATCAAATCGACCAGTTTCCCCCACGGGCCTTGCGGGCGAACGCCGGTAATAGCAGCAATAATGCCGGAAAGGCTCAGCCCTTTATTTTTCCGCACATGAAAGTGATAAGCCATGATTAAGAGGCCAGCGTATAAGTTGCCCAGGCGCTGATGCCCCAGTGGAAGAAGGAGTAGGGAACGCTAAATTCGAGTGCCTGTTGTGAACGCGGTGCGATATTTAATCCAGGCGTTTGATAATAATAGGCCCATTCAGCAACCCCCCAATAAAGCGTAGAAGAACCTAAACCTGCACAAATAAACATAAACAGCCAGGAGAGCGTGCTGTATTCCGGTTTTTCTTCGCCAAGACGAATATTGCCGTATTTACTGGTGGCTAAATAAATCACCAGTCCCATTGCCAGCAAAACCAATACCTGTACGGCGGAACCTAACGTACGCGTAACAAAAGTGTATATTGCGTTGGCCGCGTCGGCCGATTGTTGTGGGAAAAGGCTTAATGCAGCTGCGATGAAAAGAATGGCCACCAGGCTGATGCTTATCAACGGCACATCTTTTTTCTTAACATTGCTCATCATGAGTCATCTCCTGGGCATAAAAGCCCGTCTCTGGCTTTTGCCAGTTGTAATTATTTGCAGGGTATGAGTTGTATGTTGTGTTTAACAAATTGATTATTTACATGTTACATAAATTAAACAATTAAGAATACGGAAAGCCATAAAACACGAAACGGAAACAATAAAAGGTGAAATGACGCAGGTTATTTACTGCAAAGAACGAATAAAAAAACCGCGTCAGTGACGCGGTTCAAATAAACTGGTTTGACCTTAACGCAAAATAATTTTGCAAATCGCGTCGGCAACCTGTGGCGTGGTGGCATTGCCTTTCATATCAGGTGTTTTCGGCCCGTGAGCAATCACTTCTTCAATCGCGGCCAGAATACCGTTATGCGCTTGCCGGAAACGCTCATCGCCATTGCCGAGAAAATCGAGCATCATTGCACCGGCCCAAATTGTGGCGATAGGGTTAGCAATATTTTTCCCGTAGATATCCGGCGCGGAACCGTGGACTGGCTCGAAGAGCGACGGGAAAGTGCGTTCTGGATTCAGGTTGGCGGATGGGGCAATGCCGATGGTGCCGGTGCAGGCCGGGCCAAGATCGGAAAGAATATCGCCAAACAAATTAGACGCCACCACCACATCGAAGCGTTCCGGCTGCATCACAAAACGTGCGCAGAGAATATCAATATGCTGCTTGTCCCAGCGGATCTCCGGGTAATTCTCAGCCATTGCTTCCACTCGCTCATCCCAGTACGGCATGCTGATGGCTAAACCGTTCGATTTAGTGGCAGAAGTTAGCGTCTTACGTGGGCGGCTTTGCGCAAGTTCAAAGGCATAGCGCAAAATACGATCGACACCACGACGAGTAAATACCGATTCCTGAATGACGACTTCATGCTCTGTACCTTCATTCACTCTACCGCCGAGCGAGGAATATTCGCCTTCGGTGTTTTCCCTGACCACGTAAAAATCGATGTCGCCAGGCTGTTTTCCCGCCAGCGGGCAGGGAACGCCAGGAAAGAGACGAACCGGGCGCAGGTTGACGTACTGGTCGAACTCACGACGAAATTTCAGCAGCGAACCCCACAACGAAATATGGTCCGGAACGGTATCCGGCCAGCCGACGGCACCAAAATAGATGGCGTCGAAACGACTAAGTTGCTTATGCCAGTCGTCCGGCATCATTTTACCGTGATGGCTGTAATACTCGCAGCTCGCCCACTCCATTTGCTCAAAACTCAAGGCGAAGCCCCAGCGCTCAGCGGCAGCCTGTAACACGCGAATCCCTTCAGGAAGGACTTCTTTGCCAATCCCGTCTCCCGGGATCGCAGCAATACGCATCGTTTTCATCATTGGGTTCTCACTTCCTGACCATCAAAATTGACAATACCCTCATCCTATAATTGACTGAAAAGGAATTAATCCCCGTAACTGGTGAAACATAAAACACGAATCATGAATAATTTACCGCTGCTGAACGATTTGCGCGTCTTTATGCTGGTGGCTCGCCGGGCTGGTTTTGCCTCCGTGGCAGAAGAATTGGGCGTTTCACCGGCGTTCGTCAGCAAGCGCATCGCCTTGCTGGAGCAAACGCTAAACGTGGTGTTGTTACACCGCACCACCCGCCGCGTCACCATTACCGAAGAAGGAGAGCGGATTTATGAATGGGCGCAGCGGATTTTGCAAGATGTCGGCCAGATGATGGACGAGCTTTCTGACGTGCGTCAGGTGCCGCAGGGGATGTTGCGTATTATCAGCAGCTTTGGTTTTGGACGACAGGTAGTGGCTCCGGCGTTATCAGCGCTGGCGAAAGCGTATCCGCAACTGGAATTACGTTTTGATGTGGAAGACCGGTTGGTCGATTTGGTCAATGAAGGTGTCGATCTCGATATTCGCATTGGCGATGACATCGCCCCTAATTTAATCGCCCGCAAACTGGCGACCAATTACCGCATTCTCTGCGCTTCGCCGGAATTTATTGCGCAATATGGCACGCCGAAACATTTAACCGACCTTTCTGCATTGCCATGTCTGGTCATTAAAGAGCGCGATCATCCTTTTGGTGTCTGGCAATTACGCAATAAAGAAGGCCACCATGCGATTAAAGTCACCGGCCCGCTGTCGTCTAATCATGGAGAAATTGTCCATCAGTGGTGTCTCGATGGGCAGGGGATTGCTCTGCGCTCCTGGTGGGATGTTAGCGAAAATATTGCCAGTGGACATTTAGTGCAAGTGCTACCGGAGTATTACCAGCCAGCAAATGTCTGGGCCGTTTATGTTTCAAGGCTGGCGACGTCAGCGAAAGTGCGGATAACGGTAGAATTTTTACGCCAGTATTTTGCCGAGCACTACCCGAATTTTTCACTGGACCACGCCTGATTAATGATTCAATTATCGGGTTGATATCAGGTTAAACCCTGATTTTCTCCTTTCTAAGCCGCTAGAGATTGGTTAGCATATTCACCTTTAATCGCGCATGATCGATAGATAATTAAAGAGGTTAATGTGTTCGCTGAATACGGGGTACTGAATTACTGGACCTATCTGGTTGGAGCCATTTTTATTGTGTTGGTGCCAGGGCCAAATACCCTGTTTGTACTCAAAAATAGCGTCAGTAGCGGTATCAAAGGCGGCTATCTTGCGGCCTGTGGCGTATTTATTGGCGATGCAGTATTGATGTTTCTGGCATGGGCCGGAGTGGCGACATTAATTAAAACCACCCCGATATTATTCAACATTGTACGTTATCTCGGTGCGTTTTATTTGCTCTACCTGGGGAGTAAAATTCTCTACGCGACCCTGAAGGGTAAAAATAGCGAGGTCAAATCCGACGAGCCCCAATACGGTGCCATCTTTAAGCGCGCGTTAATTTTGAGCCTGACTAATCCGAAAGCCATTTTGTTCTATGTGTCGTTTTTTGTACAGTTTATCGATGTTAATGCTCCACATACGGGAATTTCATTCTTTATTCTGGCGACGACGCTGGAACTGGTGAGTTTCTGCTATTTGAGCTTCCTGATTATTTCTGGTGCTTTTGTCACACAGTACATACGTACCAAAAAGAAACTGGCTAAAGTGGGCAACTCACTGATTGGTTTGATGTTCGTAGGTTTTGCCGCCCGACTGGCGACGCTGCAGTCCTAATGCTTTCAGCCCGCGTTATCGCGGGCTTCCTGCCTGTAATCTTTCCTTATTCATCGCTGATACGGTGCTAAAGAGTAACCAATAAATGGTATTTAAAATGCAAATTATCAGGCGTACCCTGAAACGGCTGAAATAAACTGTTTTCAGCACATTCATCGAAGGAGGGAAAAGGATGCTGCAAATCCCACAGAATTATATTCATACGCGCTCAACGCCTTTCTGGAATAAACAAACTGCGCCTGCCGGAATATTCGAACGTCATCTTGATAAAGGAACGCGCCCGGGGGTTTACCCACGCCTTTCCGTTATGCATGGGGCGGTCAAATATCTCGGCTACGCTGATGAACACAGTGCAGAGCCTGATCAGGTGATCCTTATCGAAGCGGGGCAGTTTGCGGTGTTTCCGCCAGAAAAGTGGCACAACATTGAAGCCATGACTGACGACACTTATTTCAACATTGACTTCTTCGTTGCTCCTGAAGTCCTGATGGAAGGCGCGCAACAACGAAAAGTCATTCATAACGGGAAATGAATCATGGGCAAAGCAACGTATACCGTGACCGTCACCAATAACAGTAATGGCGTTTCTGTCGATTATGAAACAGAGACGCCGATGACTTTGCTGGTGCCAGAAGTGGCGGCTGAAGTGATAAAAGATCTGGTGAATACCGTGCGTTCTTATGACACGGAAAACGAACATGATGTTTGTGGTTGGTAATTATCACTGATCGTAGATGGCGCAATTTCTGCGCCATTGCAAAAAAATCCTCCGTGACGCTTGTCACAAATCTTGCCCTCCTGATGTTGTGCTATGCTTTTTATCAGCGACTAACCCGCTAATGCAAAACAGATAAGTGAGGAAACAATGGGCATTCTGTCATGGATTATTTTTGGGCTTATTGCCGGTATTCTGGCGAAGTGGATCATGCCAGGTAAAGATGGTGGTGGATTCTTTATGACTATCCTGCTGGGGATAGTCGGTGCCGTAGTCGGCGGATGGATCAGCACGCTGTTTGGCTTTGGTAAAGTCGATGGCTTCAATTTTGGCAGCTTCGTGGTTGCCGTTATTGGCGCGATTGTCGTGCTGTTTATCTACAGAAAGATTAAAAGTTAACGCTTAAATTGCACAAAGGCTGCACACAGGCAGCCTTTGCTATTTTCTAGATGTGACGTTACCACCATCCCAGCTCAGTGCCGAGTACGACAATAATCGCCACACCCATCATAATAATCGTTGTTTTTTTCATCTTTATGCTCCCGGGGCAGCATAGCCGCCAATAAAAAACCATGCTAAAAATACGACCGCTGTAATAAAGATTACAACCGGAAAAATAATACCGATTCGCATGTTATCACCAATCAAAAGGATGTGAATACGCCTCAGGAATGTAGCGCTGGATGCGCGACAAAAGGGGTTTTCTGTTTGTGTTTTTTCTCCTGATACATCGCGATATCGGCAGCATGCAGGGCGCTGTCTGCATCGGTCGTTTCAGGATCGACTTCTACTATGCCAAGACTGGCACCAGGATAATACAAATCAACATCACCTAAGTGATATTCTCCGCGTATTTGCTGTTGAATACGTTCTCGCAGCGATGGAATATCTGCATTCTCATTGTTCAGTGAAACAACCAAAAACTCATCACCGCCGAGACGACCAATAACTTCGCCATTTTGCTGGAGCGTATTAAGGCGCTCGCCAACCTGAATAAGAAACAGATCGCCACTATTATGACCAAAACGATCATTGATTAATTTGAAGTTATCCAGATCGATAAATGCGATCATTATCTTATGGTTAAGATGCCTCGCAAGAGAAAACAGCGTCGTCAGGTTTTCAAAAATCGCCCGCCGATTCGGTAGCCCGGTTAACGAGTCGGTATACGATTGCGCAATCAGTGCGGCATTGGCTTCGCGCAGCTGTTCAACCAGCGCCTCTTTTTGAATATATTGTGCAATCAGTCCGGCGAATAACTGCAAAACCTGTTCCGCGCGTTCACTCCACTGGCGCTTCTCACTGCTGGCGGCGCAAAGCGTGCCATAGAATGATCCATCCGGTAAGTGAATTGGCGTGCTCAGAAATGTGGTGATGCCAAGATTTCGTGCCGCAATACAGTCGCCCCAACGGTCGGGGACTTCATCGCTGAAAAAGCAGTTTTCATCAATGGCGCGTTTGCATAACGAGTAATCCCACGAGACGGTAAAATTCTCCGGGATGTGCATTTTCTGGCTGTTACGGGCAAACATTATATGCTGCAGGCGCGCTTCGACATCCACTTTGGTCAGGTAGGTTGATTCCATATCAGTGACCATTTCCAGCATCTCCAGAAGCTGTCGGACCAGGCTTTCCAGTGACTGTTCTTTGGCAAGGGATTGCGAGACGCGGGCGATAATCTGATCTGACACGAAACAACTCCAGGATACGGCGGGTAAATGCTGATTATTTAATCTTTGCAGGCATGATAAAACATCAACAACAAAGATGAAACAAGGCGTAATATGATTTGAGTGAATGTAATAAAAATAGTGCTGCAAAACAAAACGATACCGCGATACTCTAAGCCTGGATAAATATGTGAGATCAATAAATGAAAATTATCAGTTTTGTTCTGCCTTGCTTGCTGGTCCTGGCTGGTTGTTCAACCCCTTCTCAGCCAGAAGCACCTAAACCGCCGCAGATTGGTATGGCAAATCCGGCGTCGGTCTATTGCCAGCAGAAGGGCGGGACGCTCATTCCTGTGCAGACAGCGCAAGGGGTCAGCAACAATTGCAAATTACCGGGCGGTGAAACGATTGATGAATGGGCATTGTGGCGACGGGACCATCCGGCTGGTGAAAAATAACCGCCGGATGCTGCACTAAAATCACAAGCTACGTAGCCAGTCGGCCAGCACCAGTGCATGGTTCTGCGTGGTGTTTTTTGCTGAGTAGAGCAGGGTTAGCGGCTGTTTTTTGGCGATGTCTGCCAGCCGCTTTCCTTCTTGCTCGTGTTGCGTCAGTTCTGCAAGATATTGCTCGCGAAAGGTTGCAAAATCGACGACTTCGCCGTGAAAGGCTTTGCGCAGTTCCGTTGACGGCGTGATTTCTTTATCCCACTCATCAAGGGCTAAATCGGTTTTTTTGATACCGCGTGGCCAGAGGCGGTCGACCAGTACGCGATAACCATCGCTCTGTTCAGCCGGATCATAAACGCGTTTGCACTGAATATTCATCGTATTTGTTCTCCCTTTCACGCATGATTTGTCACGTCACTATAGCACCGGATATTAGCGAATTTCTTTGTCTCTCCCGGCGCAAAGTCCGAAAATCGCCATCAGTAGTGAAAGTATTGCAACACCCATCAGTGGTACGGACCAGTCACCGTTAGCATCGTGTATTTTACCCATCAGTGGCGGCCCACAGGCTGCCAGCAAATACCCGACGGATTGTGCCATCCCCGAGAGTGCCGCCGCCTGATGCGCAGAACTTGCCCGCAGACCAATGAACGTCAACCCCAGTATCATTGTTGCGCCGGAACCAAAACCGAAAAGCAGAGTCCAGGTGATCGCGTGTGCTGGCATAAAGCAGAGCCCAACCGCGCCCACTGCGCACATCAAGGCAACGAACGCTGCAATACCACGCTGATCTTTCACATGATGTAAGAAAAGTGGGATCAGCAAACCGGGAGCTGCTGTGGCTAGTTGCAGCAAACCATGCAGTGAACCCGCCTGTGCTTCGCTATAGCCGTGACTGATGAGGATCGCCGGAAGCCAGCCAATAATCACGTAATAGACGAGTGAGTTGATCCCAAGAAACAATGTTACCTGCCAGGCAAGCGGCGAACGCCAGATACCCCGAGTATGTAAGGCGCGTGAGGTACTCAAATTTGCATGTTGTTGACTTCGCCACTGTGGCAGCCATAAAAAAAGAGCCAGCAGAGGAAAACACATCAGCATGAGCAACGCGCCTTGCCAGCCAAAACCGTTCAAAGCCAGCGGCACGACCATAGCCGATCCCAGTGCCGCCGCAGCTCCCATTGTCAGGGAATATGCGCCGGTAAGTCTGGCGACGGAATGAGGGAAATCGCGTTTAATTAATCCTGGCAGTAAGACATTGCCTAATGCAATCCCACCGCCAATGACCGCTGTACCGCCAAATAATAAGTAAGGCGAAGGGAGAGAGCGAATTGCAATACCAGCACAGATCAAAAGTAACGCGGCAAACAGGCTACGTTCCATACCAAAACGTCGCGCCACCGGGGCAGCCAGCGGTGAGATTAGCGCAAAGGCTAATAATGGCAGGGTGGTCAATAAGCCGGTTTGCGCCGTCGTCAGCGAGTAAGCGGAACGAATCGTATCCAGTAACGGTGCTGCGCCGGTAAAGGTGACGCGTAATGTTGTGGCAATCATCAGAATGCCAGCGATAAGGACAATCCTGTTTTTGCCGCTTAATGAAGTTGAACAGGTCATATGCTTCTCATTGTTACAAACGAGGCTGTACCCTACCGTTTTTATTGTTATGTTGAATCAAGCTAAAATGACAAATTATCGCTAAATTCGGACAAAATGATGCACAGGTTGAATCTCAATGGCTATGAACCCGACCGACACCATGAAGCCGCGGTCGCATTTTGTATTCACGCCGGAACGGATGAGTTAACCAGTCCTGTACATCAGCACCGCAAAGGGCAGCTGATACTGGCGCTACATGGTGCAATTACCTGTACGGTGGAAAATGCTTTGTGGATGGTGCCGCCGCAATATGCGGTTTGGATACCGGGAGGGGTGGAACATAGCAATCAAGTGACAGCTAACGCTGAACTCTGTTTTTTGTTTATAGAGCCCAGCGCAGTGACAATGCCGACAACATGTTGCACATTGAAAATATCGCCCTTATGCCGGGAATTAATTTTAACCCTGGCAAACAGGACGACGACTCAGCGTGCTGAGCCGATGACCCGCAGATTAATTCAGGTCCTGTTTGATGAACTCCCTCAGCAGCCACAACAACAGCTGCACCTGCCCGTTTCTTCTCATCCTAAAATCCGCACGATGGTGGAGATGATGGCGAAAGAGCCCGTCGAGTGGGGCTCATTGGGGCAATGGGCTGGCTTTTTTGCGATGAGTGAACGCAATCTTGCCCGGCTTATAGTGAAAGAGACGGGGTTGAGTTTTCGCCAGTGGCGTCAGCAGTTACAGCTGATTATGGCGCTTCAGGGATTAGTGAAAGGCGATACTGTACAGAAAGTTGCTCATACGCTGGGGTATGATTCAACAACGGCCTTTATTACTATGTTTAAGAAAGGCCTGGGGCAAACGCCAGGCCGATATATTGCGGGATTAACTACTGTTTCCCCACAATCAGCGAAACCAGACCCGCGGCAATAAGCGGGCCAACCGGTACGCCGCGAAACAGCGCCACGCCCAAAACAGTGCCCACCAGCAGCCCGGCGACCAGTTGCGGCTGGCTGCCCATTAACGTCACGCCGCGCCCACCTAGCCAGGAGACAATAACGCCTACTGCAATTGCCACCAGCGATTTCCAGTTCAGAAACGAGTGAATCAGGGTTGAGGGCGGTAGCGTCCCGCTGGCGATGGGGGCCATAACGCCAATCGTCAGAATGATTATCCCGATACTTAGCCCCTGTTTTTCAATCCACGGGAAAAAGGTGCTTAACGGTGTGACGCGGACAATGATTAACACCAGAATTGAAACGGCGACAGTGGTGTTATGACTGATAAAGCCCAGCGCAGCTAACCCGAGCAGGATCAGCAAAGTGACATCAAACATCGTGGTTTCCTTGCCAAAAAATAATAAGCCTGCTTACTTTACGCTTGCTGCAGGAAGGAAGTAGAAAATCTTTACGTTTTTTGCATAAAAAATCAGGCGAACTGTCATCAAACTGCCATTTGTGCACGCTAACAATAACGTGAAAACAGCTATCTCCCCGGGGCATACTATGAACGATCAAATGTTTGTCGAGACACTGATTATCACGTCATCGTTTTTTGCCATTGCTGTTGTGCTGGTTTTGTCCGTTCTTCTTATCGAACGGACAGGCTAGTTACGCAGTGCGGCGGAAATTGACCAGTTCTGGTTGCGCAATGCGCAAATAATCCGCGGTTTTCAAAATAACGGATTTATCCAGCATGCCTGCATTAAAGGCGATTTCATCGAATCGCTCGAAGAGCAATGGGTCGGCGACCAGTTTGAGTTTTGGATGGAAGCTGAAAGGGGGGATCGCGCCAAAGACACAGCCTGTCAGTTCATCGACTTCCGCAGGACTGGCCAACGAAGCGCGTAATCCGCCTATATGACTGGCGAGTTGGCTCAGATCGGCCTGTTGATCGGCAGCGAGGATCGCCAGAACATGTTGATTCACGCCATTGCCTTTGACTTTACATACCAGCGCTTTTGCACCCTGGCCTAAAGCGGTGCCACGAATTTCTGACACCGCTTCACATTTACCTACCGCTTCGTGGGTAACGACGCGGAAGTCAGCACCTTCTTGTGATAATAAAGCGATTAACCGCTGATGCGTCACGCTTCCTTTAGCCATTTCAGTCATTTCATGCTCCTGAGATTACAAGCAAACAACCACAGAAGATTATCATGAACGGCTGTTTTTGTTCTGCTTATTGACATATAAACGCTCATCGGAAGCTTTATACGCATCATGTAACGTATCGTTTTCTTTCATCGCGTAAATACCGGAAGAGAAGCCGATCTCTTTTTGCGGCGCGATATGTTGCAGACGTTTTTCGATACGTTCAGGCAGTTGTGCTGCAATTTGCGGCGTCGAATCGACAAGAATGATGCAGAATTCATCGCCACCGAGTCGGATGGCATAATCACTTTTACGAATCGACTGTTTAATCGCCTGAGCTAATAACGTAATCGCTAAATCTCCTTCCTGATGACCGAGCGTGTCATTTATTTGCTTTAACTTGTCCATGTCAATTGCAATAAACATCACCGAAGAACCAGATTGCACCAGTTTTTGCAACCGCTGCTCCAGTTCAGGGGTTAATATTTTGCGATTATACAGTCCGGTCATCGCATCACTAATATTTTCTCGCGACACGTTTTGGTATAAACGGAAGTGCATCCGGACCATATTCAGCAAAATTAACGCCGTCAAAATCCAGAACAGAACGCTTTTCCACGAAGACGTGATAAAGTAAAGAATATCAATGGATAACGAGACACGAATACCGCCCGGTAAGTCATGGACGTAACTGACATACTGGAACAGATTATCTTCGCTCTGGTTGATGATAATGTCGCGCCCTGAATCTGTATCAGTTAGCGTGACATTGAGAAAACGCCAGAGGAGAGGGCGGTCATGAGTGTAAAAGATATTCCGCAGATTGTTTTTGTTAATATCCAGCAGCACAATCCCTTTTAGCTGCCCTGCGACATATACCGGCGTCAGCAAACTCATCACGTTCTGTTTAGTACGCTGATCCTGGTAAATGCTCGATAATACGGTACGCCCGGTAAATACCTTTTCAATATCTTTGCGATCGATGCCAATACTTCCTGACTGCAGGAAGGACCAGTTATTCATCGCAAAGTACTCAACATTAACCGGCTCATAAAAATAGACATAGCGGTCATTGAGATCGAGATAATAGTGAAATTTCTCTTCGGCCATTCCAAGACCTGAACCATAATCATCCTGGTGGCGGTTGCCTTCCACTGCCTGATCAAAAGCGGGTAATAGTGCCGCAGCTTCTACAATTGTGTCGCAGTCAGTGGATGCGGTTTGTAGTGTACCGTGTAAGTCCGTGTACTTATGGGCAGTCAGGTTTAAGCCATGGGTATTATTGGCAGACTCAAAAGCCTCGCAGATGGCACGCCGCTGTTCTGGCGACACTTCCGACTGCTCTGCAGCGAGAGCGCGCATCACATGCGCGGCAATACTCTGATTTTGATACTTGTCATAAAGAAAGGAGGAGTCTGCTCTCTGCACGATATAGCGCAGATAGGCACTCATTGCTCTGTCGCTGGCGACAAGTTCAAAAATAAGGAAGGAAGATGTCAGCACAATGACACTTGCGGCGATAAAATGCCGGAGCATTCTATGGTGCAATTTCATGATAAATGGCACTCCTTCGGTTAGTGAAACGAGAAAACCAGATAAAGTTCGATTGCGGCCTGGCACAGGGGCGCTAATTATACTCATCTCTGCGCCGCTGGGGAGGGGAAATTTAGGGGTAATAGTAATAAATTGTATGCAAAAGCCACGCAAAAAGCATGGCTCTGAATATTTTTGCACTTAAATATGATGAATAATCACTTTGTTGCCCCCCTCGCTTTTCGCTTCGCGTAAGGCTTTATCTGCTTCCGTCATGACAAGCGAGATATTACGCGTGTCACCCGTTGAAAAAACCGTGCCAATACTGATGGTCATTTGTTCAGGAACATCATATCTGTTACTAAAACCGGTCAGGAGTTCGACATTTTTACGCATACGTTCCGCAATGATTTTTGCCTGGGCACTATTGAGTTCGGTAAATAGCAAGCCAAACACCTCACCCTCCAGTCGCGCTAAAATATCATCGGGGCGGATGCTTTGCTGGATAATATCGACAATTGAAACCAGCACTTTATCACCCACACGATGTCCCCATTGGGCATTGATGCGCTTGAACTGATTAATATCAACCAGCATGACACAAAAGTCCTTAACAACAGGTCGCGACAATAATGACTCTACGCTGTTGAAAAAGTAGCGCCGATTATAAATATTGGTCAGTACATCATGAACTGCCAGTTTGCTGGAGAGTTGCAGTTCCTGAAAAATGTTATAAATCAGAAAAGACACAACAAACAGTTTACTGGAAACTTCAATCCCGCGACTGATATACCAGATGGTGTAATTATACTCATCCAGAGTCAGTAGAAGTAAGTTGCAGCATAGCGATGCCAGACATAATAATGCTATTAACGGCCATAGTTCGCTGGCTAATCGTGTACGCATGATAATAAAGAACAGTAAAAATGCCCACAAACAAACCAATATTTTTGTATAGTTGATTCCCCAGGTCGCAGTATGGTTGTCCGGACAGTAATCGACGACATACAAAGAATAGTCAGCGTTATAACTGCTCAGATTGTGTGCCAGAAGGGGAAAAACTAAAAAAGGAATCAGCGCCAGCAACAGAATGCCAGTTTTTTTCTTATTGTTGTCAAGGATGTTGTCTTTCCCATAACAAAAGAGCGCCAGCGAGGTTAAACAAATGAAACTGAGTTGGCGGAAAATATAGAAAATAGAAACATCATTCGACTTTGTCTGGATCAGTGTACTGCCGTTGATTGGTTTATAGATAATTACAATGGTTTCAACTAAATAGATAAGGCCACTTAAAAATGCAAGGCTTAAAATGAGTGTTGGTAAAATTTGTTTGTTAGTGAAATACTTCATTAACATGAAAAGAAAAATGACGGCGTTAAGGAAAAACAAAGCCACAACAACCATCAGGTAATTCATCTGTGGGATGAGTTTTACATTCGTGTTTTCGTTATATAAGGTAGTAATGCAAAATAAAATTAACGTCAGCAATAAGCTGAAAATAAAAAAGCCTTGAGCTTTTAATTTTTGTGTACCCATAGAAGCCATAAAAAGGAGAGCAATGTGAGTGCTGGATTTTATTGATGGCAGAGATATATGGTTTTGACCAGGATCAATTTTCGTTGACGATAAAAAATAATTAAAGAATAACCCCAGGGAAATACGTGTTGACCGAATCATTTTTCCGAATGATTGTTTTCTGAAACTAAATTGTGTAAAGGTTATGCTGTCATATTTAAAGCGATTGTAAGCTAATGTATGTAATAAATGAGATAATTTACAGTGAGCTAAAAATCAGCCAGGCGATAATGACCCGGCTGACAGTTTTAGTCTTTAGCTGTTGCATTTTGTTTATGAAACAGTTCACGGAACACCGGATAAATATCATCCTGGTCGCGGATATGCTGCATCGCAAAATTGTCGAAAGTAGATTGCAGATGTTCATATTCTCGCCACAGTGTCTGATGAGCGCGACGGGTAATTTCGATATAGCTGTAATAACGAACAACGGGCAATAATTTTTTCGCCAGGATTTCATGGCAAAGTGGAGAGTCATCGGCCCAGTTATCGCCGTCCGATGCTTGTGCCGCGTAAATATTCCATTGCGCCGGGTTATAACGCTCTTTCACCACCTCATCCATCAGTTTCAGGGCGCTGGAAACAATGGTACCGCCAGTTTCCTGTGAGTAGAAAAACTCATGTTCATCGACTTCTTTCGCCTGGGTATGGTGCCGGATGTAAACGACTTCCACGTTCTTGTACGTTCTGCTAAGGAACAGATACAGCAGAATATAAAAACGCTTAGCCATATCTTTAGTGGACTGATCCATTGAACCCGAAACGTCCATCAGGCAAAACATCACTGCCTGGCTGGAGGGATCGGGTCGTTTTTCGTAGTTCTTGTAACGTAAATCGAAGGTGTCAATAAAAGGGACGCGTTCAATTTTGGCACGTAATTCTGCAATTTCTTTGCGCAGACGTTCCTCTTCCAGTAGTTGCGCAGGCTCACTGTTGCTGATGATGGCCAAATTCTCTTCCAGCGCATGAAGTTCCCGCCGCTTGCCCGCCGTCATGGCTGTGCGTCGCGCCAGTGAGTTCTGCAATGAACGCACAACGCTGATATTGGCAGGAACGCCGTTAGCGGTATAACCCGCCCGATGCGTTTTATATTCGGTCAGCTGGCGTTGTTGGTTTTGTTTCAGATTCGGTAAGGCCAAATCTTCAAAGAGCAGATCAAGATACTCATCTTTCGAAATCTGAAAGACAAATTCATCCTGACCTTCACCATCCTGGCTGGCCTGGCCCTGACCACTGCCGGAACCTCCGCCACCACCCTGGGGACGTTCAATTCGGTCGTTCTGGACGAAATGGTCATTGCCCGGATGTACGCGGTGGCGCAGGCCACCACGCCCCTGATGAAACATCGGTTCGCTAATATCTTCCGTGGGAATGGATACGGACTCGCCGCTGTCGACGTCAGTCACCGAACGCTTATTAATGGCCTCGGAGATCGACTGTTTAATTTGCGCTTTATAACGGCGTAAAAAACGCTGGCGATTCACCATGCTTTTGTTTTTGCCGTTCAGACGCCGGTCAATAAACCAGGTCATATGCCCCCCGTACTACATTTGCCAACTGTTTGCTACGCCTGTGTTGCCGCTTCTCTGGCCCACGGTTCGCTGTCGTTGTAGGCCCGGTAGCATGCGTACCGGGCCATGGTTGTTAAGACGATTTACGTACGCGCAAATACCATTCGCACAGTAAACGCACCTGTTTACGGGTGTAGCCTTTTTCCATCATACGGTCGACAAAATCGTCGTGTTTCTTCTGCTCGTCGGTTGACGTTTTGGCGTTAAACGAAATAACCGGCAACAGCTCCTCGGTATTAGAGAACATTTTCTTCTCAATAACCGTGCGCAGTTTTTCATAGCTGGTCCAGTTCGGATTGCGTCCGCTGTTATTCGCTCTGGCGCGCAGTACGAAGTTGACAATCTCGTTGCGGAAATCTTTTGGATTACTGATCCCCGCCGGTTTCTCAATTTTCTCCAGCTCAGCGTTGAGAGATTCGCGGTCAAATAGCTGCCCGGTATCCGGGTCGCGATACTCCTGATCCTGAATCCAGAAATCTGCATACGTGACATAACGGTCAAAAATGTTTTGTCCATATTCAGAATAGGATTCAAGATACGCAGTCTGAATCTCTTTGCCGATAAACTCGGCATATTTCGGGATCAGATAACCTTTCAGGAACTCCAGATAGCGTTCTGCCTGCTCTTGCGGGAACTGCTCGCGCTCGATCTGCTGTTCCAGGACGTAGAACAGATGAACAGGGTTTGCTGCCACTTCCACGTGGTCGAAGTTGAACACGCGAGAGAGGATCTTAAACGCAAAACGCGTGGACAGACCGTTCATCCCTTCATCAACGCCTGCGTAGTCACGATATTCCTGATACGACTTGGCTTTCGGATCGGTGTCTTTCAGACTTTCGCCATCATAAACCCGCATCTTCGAATAAATGCTGGAGTTTTCCGGCTCTTTCAGACGCGAAAGAATGGAAAAACGAGACAGCGTTTCCAGCGTGCCAGGTGCGCAGGGGGCGTGAGTCAGTTCACTGTGATTAAGCAATTTCTCGTAGATTTTGATCTCTTCGGAAATACGCAAGCAATATGGCACCTTCACGATATAAACACGATCGAGGAAGGCTTCGTTGTTCTTGTTATTACGGAAAGTGACCCATTCGGATTCGTTCGAATGGGCGAGAATAATCCCGTTAAACGGCAAGGCGGAGATACCTTCCGTCCCGTTGTAGTTACCTTCCTGAGTGGCGGTTAACAGGGGATGCAGCACTTTAATCGGTGCTTTAAACATCTCGACAAACTCCATGATCCCCTGGTTGGCGCGGCACAGTGCACCAGAATATCCGTAGGCGTCTGGATCGTTCTGCGCGTAGTGTTCAAGTTTACGGATATCGACTTTCCCTACCAGCGCTGAGATGTCCTGGTTGTTCTCATCGCCAGGTTCCGTTTTGGCGATAGCAATTTGTTGCAGAATTGACGGCCAGACCTTTACCACCCGGAACTTAGTAATATCGCCACCAAATTCATGCAGGCGTTTTGCTGCCCACGGCGACATGATGGTGCCAAGATAGCGTCGAGGAATGCCATACTCTTTTTCCAGAATCTGCGCATCTTCTTGCGGATTGAAAAGACAGAACGGATGATCGTTGACCGGGCTCCGCTCACCGTTAGCGCTTAATACATAGATCGGCACGAGCTGCATTAATGATTTCAGTCGCTCAGCAAGCGATGATTTACCCCCACCCACAGGCCCCAGCAGATACAGGATTTGTTTCTTCTCCTCCAGCCCCTGAGCCGCGTGTTTCAGATAAGAGACAATCTGTTCAATCGCGTCTTCCATGCCGTAAAACTCTTCAAAGGCCGGGTAACGTGCAATGACCCGGTTAGAAAAGAGTCGAGAAAGTCTGGGTTCCTGGGCTGTATCGACCATGACAGGCTCACCGATAGCCATCAATAGCCGCTCAGCCGCGTTGGCATAAGCACTGCGATCTTGCCGACAAGTGGTAAGAAACTCCTGCAGTGTGAACTCTTCGTCCTTGGCAGCTTCATATCGCTGGCGATAGTGATCGAATATATTCATGGTATGCCGTCCTTTCGTTTTTTAGCACAGGTTAAGAGCCGTTCATATGAATAGTAGAGGCTCCCGGAAGAGGTAAACTGAACGACGTCTCTTGCTAAAACACAGCAACTCTCATGCCATTTTATCGACGATGAGAACAACGTGCCCGGTGATACACCTTCAAAATTAAGCGTAGATGGCAAATGGAAAACTTGCCTGCACGGCTTTCTTAATTTCAATGGCATATCAACAACTCATCCATAAAATTTGCATAATTAATGTAAAGACCAGGGTCGCCAGTAACGCGTAATTCATTTGGCTGTAAGCGTGGTGTCATCTGCGTCAGGAAAATTAAACAGTTACTTTAAAAAATGAAAACGTAAAAAGGTTGGGTTTCGATGTATTGACGGGTAAACTTTGTCGCCCGCTAAACATTTGTTTAAGGAATGATTAATTGTGACCAAACTCAAACTTCTGGCACTTGGAGTGCTTATCGCAACGTCTGCAGGCGTAGCGCACGCTGAAGGTAAATTTTCCCTGGGCGCAGGCGTAGGTGTCGTTGAACACCCATATAAAGATTACGATACCGATGTTTACCCAGTACCGGTAATCAACTATGAAGGCGATAACTTCTGGTTCCGTGGCTTAGGTGGTGGTTACTACCTGTGGAATGACGCAACGGATAAACTTTCAATTACCGCTTACTGGTCGCCGCTTTACTTCAAAGCTAAAGACAGTGGCGATCACCAAATGCGTCACCTGGATGACCGTAAGAGCACCATGATGGCTGGTCTGTCTTATGCTCACTTTACCCAGTACGGTTACCTGCGTACCACCCTGGCTGGCGATACCCTGGATAACAGCAACGGCATCATCTGGGATATGGCCTGGTTGTATCGTTACACCAACGGCGGCCTGACCATAACCCCGGGTATCGGTGTGCAGTGGAACAGCGAAAACCAGAACGAATACTATTATGGCGTATCGCGCAAAGAGTCTGCGCGCAGCGGTCTGCGTGGCTATAACCCGAACGACAGCTGGAGCCCTTACCTGGAGCTGAGTGCCAGCTACAACTTCCTCGGTGACTGGAGTGTTTACGGTACCGCGCGCTACACCCGTCTGTCTGATGAAGTTACTGACAGCCCAATGGTGGATAAATCCTGGACTGGCCTGATTTCTACCGGGATCACCTACAAATTCTGATAATGCATCTTTCCAGGGCATTTTGTGCATAAAAACAGGGCGTAACGCCCTGTTTTGCATTACGGTGGTGCAATACTTGGGAGGAAACAATGCAACAAAAAATGATTCAATTTAGTGGCGATGTCTCACTGCCAGCCATAGGGCAGGGAACATGGTATATGGGCGAAGATGCCAGTCAGCGTAAAACAGAAGTTGCTGCACTACGCGCGGGCATTGAACTCGGTTTAACCCTCATTGATACCGCCGAAATGTATGCCGATGGCGGTGCCGAAAAAGTGGTTGGGGAAGCATTAATCGGTCTGCGTGAGAACGTCTTTCTCGTCTCTAAAGTCTATCCGTGGAATGCTGGCGGGCAAAAAGCGATAAATGCATGCGAAGCCAGTTTACGCCGTCTCAATACTGATTATCTCGATCTCTACTTATTACACTGGTCTGGCAGTTTCGCTCTCGAAGAGACTGTCGCAGCGATGGAAAAATTGATCGCCCAGGGAAAAATCCGCCGCTGGGGCGTTTCTAACCTTGATTATGCCGATATGCAGGAACTCTGGCAGCTGCCGGGGGGAAATCAGTGTGCCACTAATCAGGTGCTTTACCATCTCGGTTCACGAGGGATTGAGTACGATCTACTTCCCTGGTGCCAGAAACAGCAGATGCCGGTGATGGCTTACAGTCCATTAGCCCAGGCCGGGCGGTTGCGCAATGGACTGTTAAAAAATGCGGTAGTCAACGAAATTGCACATGCTCACAATATCAGTGCGGCACAAGTATTGTTGGCGTGGGTAATCAGCCATCAGGGTGTGATGGCGATTCCAAAAGCGGCAACTGTCGCACATGTCCAACAAAATGCGGCTGTGCTTGAGGTTGAACTTTCGTCAGCGGAATTAGTTATGCTGGATAAAGCGTATCCGGCACCAAAAGGAAAAACTGCGCTGGATATGGTGTGATGTTGATACGTGCCGGATGCATCGCACCCGGCACACAATATTAACGCAAATTAACGTTTCGCAACGCGAATGGATTGCGCCAGATGTGCAGGTTTCTCTTTGGTGACTTTTTGCGTTTCTGAAGCGTATGCCGTTTCTACACAAACAAAGGTCTTGTAGCCATCATCCGGCATATCGCCCATGCTAACTGAAAGCGCCGGTCCTGGGTTCCAGCCTACAACGTTCAGATGATGCTGGTGGCCTACGGCGATAATACGATTCAGCGCTTCGTCATTAATTACGCTGCAATCTTGCGGATTCAGATACACGCGATCGGTACGGTCAGGGAAGGTCTGAATACCGTCGGTCAGTACATCTTCTTTCGCGTCATTTACTTTATCAATGAAGCGATCGCCTAGTCCACTGACGCTTACCTTAGCGATATCACCCACGTTAAAGTAGGTATGCAGAGCAGAGGTAGTTTCAAATTCGCCGTGTGCTTCAAGATCGATTTCACAGGTTTTACCCACGTGGAAATGCGCTAACAGCGTAAAGTCGTGCGGCCAGAATTTTTTCGTCTCTTCGCTTTGTGTCAATTCAAAAGCCAGCGCTACACCATCAGCATCTTCACGATGTGATTTCAGCGTCCACGGCAGGTTGCGGGCAAAACCGTGCGCAGGCAGACCTTGTTGTGCAGCCGGACCAAACCACGGCCAGCAAACCGGTATGCCACCGCGAATGGCGACGCCATTTTTGAACGGTGTGTTGTTACTCAACCACAGAACTTCTTCTTCACCCGCAGGTTTCCACGAGAGAAGGTGTGCGCCCTGTAATGCAAAAGAGGCTTTTACCTGGGGATGATCGACCACAATGAGGTCCAGTTCATCCAGTTTACGACGGGAGAGGACAGGGGAGATTTGTTCGATGACCGGAAGGGCAAAAATTTTCTTAATCATGACGCAGTCCTTTAACTTCATTTTATCAGGTAAAAAAAAGAGCGACCGAAGTCGCTCTTTTTAGATCACAGAGTCATCTCAACTTATTTGGAGATGTGAGCGATCAGGTCCAGAACTTTGTTGGAGTAACCGGTTTCGTTGTCGTACCAGGATACCAGTTTCACGAAGTTGTCGTTCAGAGCGATACCCGCTTTAGCATCGAACACGGAAGTGCAAACTTCGCCGTTGAAATCGGTAGATACTACGTCATCTTCGGTGTAGCCCAGAACGCCTTTCATTTCGCCTTCAGCAGCAGCTTTAACGGCAGCTTTGATCTGCTCGTAAGTTGCAGCTTTTTCCAGACGAACGGTCAGGTCAACTACGGATACGTTCGGGGTCGGAACGCGGAACGCCATACCAGTCAGTTTGCCATTCAGTTCTGGCAGTACTTTACCTACAGCTTTAGCAGCACCGGTAGAGGACGGGATGATGTTCTGGGAAGCGCCGCGGCCACCGCGCCAGTCTTTGTGAGACGGGCCATCAACGGTTTTCTGAGTAGCGGTAGTAGCGTGAACGGTGGTCATCAGACCTTCGATGATGCCGAAGTTATCGTTGATAACTTTAGCCAGCGGAGCCAGGCAGTTGGTGGTGCAGGAAGCGTTAGAAACGATGTCCTGGCCAGCATATTTGTCGAAGTTAGCGCCTTTAACGAACATCGGAGTGTTGTCTTTAGACGGACCAGTCATAACCACTTTTTTCGCACCAGCGGTGATGTGTTTACGAGCAGTTTCGTCAGTCAGGAACAGACCAGTTGCTTCAGCGACAACGTCAACACCAACTTCGTCCCATTTCAGGTTAGCCGGATCACGTTCAGCGGTAACACGGATTTTTTTACCGTTAACGATCAGATGACCGTCTTTCACTTCAACGGTACCGTCGAAACGGCCGTGAGTGGAGTCATATTTCAGCATGTATGCCATGTAATCAGCGTCTAACAGGTCGTTGATTGCAACGATCTCGATGTCAGAACGTTTCTGAGCAGCACGGAAAACAATGCGACCGATACGGCCAAAACCGTTGATACCTACTTTGATAGTCATATATTCCACCAGCTATTTGTTAGTGAATAAAAGGTTGCCTGTAAAATTACAAAAACCTTACGCAGCGTCAAGCGGAATCGTGTCAATCATTGCGACAAATCAATCCTGTGCCTAAGCATTATGCGACTGACTCGCCTCACTCTTCCTTTGGGCTTGAGACCACATGGGGTCGGCGCCCCGAATTTTAAAGGGCAATTACGATAAAAATGTGATTTTCATCACGATTTAGGTGCAGCCATTTCGTCGAGATCAAGTTTAGGACAAAATTTTGCCAGTTGGTGTTAATGTTTTGTTAGAATCAGTCACGTAATGTGAGCACGATTAAAGTGAGATGTGAGCAAATGGCTAATAAACCTTCGGCAGAAGAACTGAAAAAAAATTTGTCCGAGATGCAGTTCTACGTGACGCAGAATCATGGGACAGAGCCGCCATTTACGGGTCGTTTACTGCATAACAAGCGTGACGGCGTATATCACTGTTTGATCTGCGATGCCCCGCTGTTTCATTCCCAAACCAAGTATGATTCCGGCTGTGGCTGGCCCAGTTTCTACGAACCGGTGAGTGAAGAATCCATTCGTTATATCAAAGACTTGTCACATGGAATGCAGCGCATAGAAATTCGTTGCGGTAACTGTGATGCCCATCTGGGGCATGTCTTCCCCGACGGGCCGCAGCCAACGGGTGAACGTTATTGTGTTAACTCAGCCTCTTTACGCTTTACCGATGGCGAAAACGGCGAAGAAATCAACGGTTGAAAAAACGATTCAGCAACTTATTCCACAGGAGCGGAAAAATTATGAATCTTGATGACATTATCAACAGCATGACGCCTGAGGTATACCAGCGTTTGTCGACTGCTGTTGAACTGGGAAAATGGCCCGATGGTGTTGCGCTGACCGAGGAACAAAAAGAGAACTGCCTGCAATTGGTGATGCTTTGGCAAGCCCGCCATAATACCGAAGCTCAGCATATGACAATTGACACAAATGGTCAGATGGTTATGAAGAGCAAACAACAGTTAAAAGAAGATTTTGGTATCTCAGCAAAGCCTATTGCCATGTTTAAGTAAGTGGTTTGTCCCCTTTTTGCCGCGGTTATAAAGGGGATAGCCAACAATAACCCCACGACTCATCTCAATTATCTCGCCCCGACCTGGCTAAGTCCCAGCCCGGTCTCTTGCAGTCGCGTTCACGCCTGAATGACTTCTCCTGAACTTAAGTCTCAGACCTATTTGGCCGGTAATCCCTCTCAAATTTGCTCATTTTGCGTTCCACCTTCCATCACCCTGTAACAGACCCGGCCATTTTCTGCGTAATTGTGATCTGAGTTGTAAAACACAGATCAATATCTGTGTTTTACAGATTTAATGTTGACCTCAAAAATCATGTGGGTAAGTATGATGGCCATCTAAGCAAAACAAAACACAGAGGATGACGCAATGAAAGCACTGGCTCGGTTTGGCAAAGCCTTTGGCGGCTACAAGATGATCGATGTCCCACAACCCATTTGTGGCCCGGAAGATGTGGTGATTGAAATTAAAGCTGCGGCAATCTGCGGCGCAGACATGAAGCACTACAATGTCGATAGCGGTTCTGATGAGTTTAACTCTATCCGCGGCCATGAGTTCGCAGGTTGTATTGCGCAGGTTGGTGAAAAAGTCAAAGACTGGAAAGTGGGGCAACGCGTCGTGTCGGATAACAGCGGTCACGTTTGCGGCGTTTGTCCGGCCTGTGAACAAGGTGATTTTCTGTGTTGTACAGAAAAAGTAAACCTTGGTCTGGATAACAATACGTGGGGCGGTGGTTTTTCCAAATATTGTCTGGTTCCTGGTGAAATTCTCAAAATTCATCGTCATGCGTTGTGGGAAATCCCTGATGGTGTTGATTATGAGGATGCAGCCGTACTTGACCCTATCTGCAATGCCTACAAATCCATCGCGCAGCAATCGAAATTCCTCCCTGGTCAGGATGTAGTCGTCATCGGCACTGGCCCACTCGGGCTGTTCTCCGTACAAATGGCGCGGATTATGGGGGCGGTAAATATCGTCGTCGTTGGTCTACAAGAAGATGTGGCGGTCCGCTTCCCGGTTGCAAAAGAACTGGGTGCGACGGCTGTAGTAAATGGTTCTACCGAAGATGTGGTGGCGCGCTGCCAGCAAATTTGTGGTAAAGACAATCTGGGACTGGTGATTGAATGCTCCGGTGCCAATATCGCACTTAAACAAGCCATCGAAATGCTCCGTCCGAACGGGGAAGTGGTACGCGTTGGAATGGGCTTCAAGCCTCTTGATTTCTCGATTAATGACATTACCGCCTGGAACAAAAGCATCATTGGGCATATGGCCTATGACTCCACCTCATGGCGTAACGCTCTCCGGCTATTAGCCAGCGGCGCTATCAAAGTCAAACCGATGATCACGCATCGTATCGGCCTGTCGCAATGGCGCGAAGGGTTTGATGCGATGGTCGATAAAACCGCAATCAAAGTGATCATGACTTACGACTTTGATGAATAACTACTCTCCTGAAGGAACGTTATCGCATGGAACAGATAACAAAACCGCATTGTGGTGCACGGCTGGATCGCTTACCGGATTGCCGCTGGCATTCGTCAATGTTTGCCATCGTCGCGTTTGGCTTGCTTGTCTGCTGGAGTAATGCCGTTGGTGGCTTGATCCTCGCGCAGCTGAAAGAGTTGGGCTGGACAGATAATTCCACCACTGCCACATTCTCAGCAATTACGACCGCCGGAATGTTTCTCGGTGCGCTGGTTGGCGGCATCATCGGTGACAAAACCGGTCGCAGAAATGCGTTCATCCTCTATGAGGCCATTCATATTGCCTCGATGGTTGTCGGTGCTTTTTCACCGAATATGGATTTCCTTATTGCCTGCCGTTTTGTGATGGGCGTTGGGCTGGGAGCTTTACTGGTGACGCTGTTTGCTGGTTTCACCGAATATATGCCCGGTAGAAATCGCGGAACATGGTCCAGTCGGGTTTCCTTTATTGGCAACTGGTCATATCCGCTCTGTTCATTGATTGCGATGGGACTCACGCCACTGATTAGTGCAGAGTGGAACTGGCGAGTACAACTGCTTATCCCTGCAATATTGTCGCTTATCGCTACGGCGCTGGCCTGGCGCTACTTTCCTGAATCCCCGCGCTGGCTGGAATCGCGCGGACGGTATCAGGAAGCCGAGAAAGTCATGCGGAGTATAGAAGAAGGCGTCATACGCCAGACGGGTAAACCTTTGCCGCCCGTGGTTATTGCTGATGACGGTAAAGCGCCACAAGCGGTGCCGTATTCAGCCTTACTGACAGGAGTATTACTGAAACGCGTGATATTAGGTTCTTGTGTGCTGATTGCCATGAACGTTGTGCAGTACACACTAATTAACTGGTTGCCAACGATATTCATGACCCAGGGGATTAATTTAAAAGACTCGATTGTTTTAAATACCATGAGTATGTTTGGCGCGCCATTTGGTATTTTTATTGCCATGCTGGTGATGGATAAAATTCCGCGTAAAACAATGGGTGTGGGGTTATTAATCCTGATTGCGGTGCTCGGATATATCTATTCACTGCAAACCAGTATGTTGCTCATAACGCTGATTGGTTTCTTCCTGATTACTTTCGTCTATATGTACGTTTGCTATGCCTCGGCAGTGTATGTCCCTGAGATCTGGCCGACAGAGGCCAAATTACGTGGCTCCGGTCTGGCGAATGCAGTAGGGCGAATCAGTGGTATTGCCGCACCTTATGCCGTTGCAGTGCTGCTCAGTAGTTATGGCGTAACGGGAGTCTTTATTCTTCTGGGGGCGGTTTCAATTATTGTCGCAATTGCTATCGCCACCATTGGAATTGAAACCAAAGGTGTCTCCGTTGAAAGTTTAAGTATTGATGCAGTAGTCAATAAATAATACTGGTGGATTCAAAATGAAAAATTCAAAAGCAATATTGCAGGTGCCGGGCACAATGAAAATTATTTCTGCAGAAATACCTGTGCCTAAAGAAGATGAAGTTTTGATTAAAGTAGAATATGTCGGTATTTGTGGTTCAGATGTACATGGTTTTGAATCAGGCCCGTTTATTCCGCCTAAAGACCCAAATCAAGAAATTGGCCTGGGTCATGAATGCGCCGGGACGGTTGTGGCTGTGGGAAGCCGTGTGCGCAAATTTAAAGCGGGGGATCGGGTAAATATCGAACCTGGCGTTCCTTGCGGTCACTGTCGTTACTGTCTGGAAGGCAAATATAACATTTGCCCGGACGTTGATTTTATGGCGACACAACCTAACTACCGCGGTGCATTAACGCACTATCTGTGTCATCCGGAGAGCTTTACTTACAAACTGCCCGACAATATGGACACGATGGAAGGGGCGCTGGTGGAGCCTGCTGCAGTCGGTATGCATGCCGCGATGCTGGCAGATGTTAAACCGGGTAAGAAGATAATTATTCTGGGAGCGGGTTGTATTGGTTTGATGACGTTGCAAGCATGCAAATGCCTGGGAGCTACGGATATTGCCGTCGTTGATGTACTGGAAAAACGTCTGACAATGGCGGAACAGCTCGGCGCGACAGTGGTTATTAACGGCGCAAAAGAAGACACTATTGCACGCTGTCAGCAATTTACCGAAGAAATGGGCGCAGATATTGTTTTCGAAACAGCGGGTTCTGCGGTCACCGTTAAACAGGCACCTTATCTGGTAATGCGCGGCGGTAAAATTATGATTGTTGGTACTGTACCGGGCGATTCGGCAATCAATTTCCTCAAAATCAATCGCGAAGTCACTATCCAGACAGTATTCCGCTATGCCAATCGTTATCCGGTCACGATTGAAGCTATTTCCTCAGGGCGATTCGATGTGAAATCGATGGTGACACATATTTACGATTATCAGGATGTACAACAGGCATTTGAAGAGTCGGTTAACAACAAACGCGACATTATTAAAGGCGTTATTAAAATTAGCGATTAATTAATACGGGAGAACAGAATATGCTCGCAGATATCAGATATTGGGAAAACGATGCCACAAATAAACATTATGCAATTGCCCATTTTAACGTATGGAATGCAGAAATGTTGATGGGCGTTATCGACGCAGCCGAAGAAGCGAAATCACCGGTTATTATTTCTTTTGGTACAGGTTTTGTCGGGAACACCTCATTTGAAGATTTCTCTCACATGATGGTATCAATGGCAAAAAAAGCAACGGTGCCGGTAATAACTCATTGGGATCATGGTCGGAGTATGGAAATTATTCATAACGCCTGGACTCATGGTATGAATTCATTAATGCGTGATGCTTCCGCATTTGATTTCGAAGAAAATATTCGTTTAACCAAAGAGGCTGTTGATTTCTTCCATCCGCTGGGTATTCCGGTAGAGGCAGAATTAGGGCATGTCGGTAATGAAACCGTTTATGAAGAAGCGCTGGCGGGCTATCACTATACCGATCCTGACCAGGCGGCTGAATTTGTTGAACGTACGGGCTGTGACTCATTGGCTGTCGCCATCGGCAACCAGCATGGGGTTTATACGTCAGAGCCACAATTGAACTTTGAGGTCGTCAAACGCGTACGCGATGCCGTTTCTGTTCCGCTGGTTTTGCACGGCGCATCGGGGATCAGTGATACCGACATTAAAACTGCAATTTCGTTGGGTATCGCGAAAATCAACATTCATACGGAGCTCTGTCAGGCCGCAATGGTAGCAGTGAAAGAAAACCAGGATCAGCCTTTCCTGCATTTAGAACGTGAAGTACGTAAAGCTGTAAAAGAACGGGCATTGGAAAAAATTAAACTGTTCGGTTCTGATGGCAAAGCGGAATAATGATATGGATAATCTCGACGTTATTTGTATAGGTGCCGCTATTGTTGATATTCCATTGCAACCGGTCAGTAAAAATATCTTTGATGTGGATTCTTATCCTCTTGAAAGAATCGCAATGACCACCGGGGGTGATGCAATAAATGAAGCAACAATTATTTCTCGTCTGGGCCATCGCACAGCATTAATGAGTCGTATTGGTAAAGATGCCGCCGGGCAATTTATTCTCGACCATTGTCGCAAAGAGAATATTGATATTCAAAGCCTGAAGCAGGACGTCAGCATAGATACCTCTATTAACGTTGGACTGGTGACGGAGGATGGCGAGCGGACGTTTGTCACAAACCGTAACGGCAGTCTGTGGAAATTGAATATTGACGATGTTGATTTTTCGCGGTTTTCTCAGGCGAAATTATTATCTCTGGCCAGTATTTTCAACAGTCCTCTATTGGATGGTAAAGCGCTAACAGAAATTTTTACGCAAGCTAAAGCCCGGCAGATGATTATCTGTGCCGATATGATCAAACCGCGGTTGAATGAAACGCTGGATGATATTTGCGAAGCATTGAGTTATGTCGATTATCTGTTTCCTAATTTTGCCGAGGCAAAATTACTCACTGGGAAAGAGACACTGGATGAAATTGCTGACTGCTTTCTTGCGTGCGGCGTAAAAACGGTGGTGATTAAAACGGGTAAAGACGGCTGCTTTATCAAGCGTGGTGACATGACGATGAAGGTGCCGGCGGTCGCAGGAATAACCGCCATCGACACTATTGGCGCAGGCGATAACTTTGCTTCTGGCTTTATAGCGGCTCTGTTAGAAGACAAAAATCTGCGTGAATGCGCACGCTTTGCCAATGCAACGGCGGCTATCTCGGTTCTAAGCGTCGGTGCCACCACCGGTGTAAAAAACAGAAAGCTGGTCGAACAATTGCTGGAAGAATACGAAGGATAATGAAGGCAAATGAAAAAGATACCTTTAGGCACAACGGATATAACGCTTTCGCGAATGGGGTTGGGGACATGGGCCATTGGCGGCGGTCCTGCATGGAATGGCGATCTCGATCGGCAAATATGTATTGATACGATTCTTGAAGCCCATCGTTGCGGCATTAACCTGATTGATACTGCGCCAGGATATAACTTTGGCAATAGTGAAGTTATCGTCGGTCAGGCGTTAAAAAAACTGCCCCGTGAACAGGTTTTAGTAGAAACCAAATGCGGCATTGTCTGGGAACGAAAAGGGAGTTTATTCAACAAAGTTGGCGATCGGCAGTTGTATAAAAACCTTTCCCCGGAATCTATCCGCGAAGAGGTAGAAGCCAGCTTGCAACGTCTGGGTATTGATTACATCGATATCTACATGACGCACTGGCAGTCGGTGCCGCCATTTTTTACGCCGATAGCTGAAACTGTCGCAGTGCTCAATGAGTTAAAGGCCGAAGGGAAAATTCGCGCTATAGGCGCTGCTAACGTCGATGCTGACCATATCCGCGAGTATCTGCAATATGGTGAACTGGATATTATTCAGGCGAAATACAGTATCCTCGACCGGGCAATGGAAAGCGAACTGCTGCCGCTATGTCGTGATAATGGCATTGTGGTACAGGTTTATTCCCCGCTAGAGCAGGGATTGTTGACCGGTACCATCACTCGTGATTACGTTCCGGGCGGCGCTCGGGCAAATAAAGTCTGGTTCCAGCGTGAAAACATGCTGAAAGTGATTGATATGCTTGAACAGTGGCAGCCACTCTGTGCTCGTTATCAGTGCACAATTCCCACTCTGGCACTGGCGTGGATATTAAAACAGAGTGATTTAATCTCCATTCTTAGTGGGGCTACTGCGCCGGAACAGGTACGTGAAAATGTCGCGGCACTGAATATCAACTTATCGGATGCAGACGCAACATTGATGAGGGAAATGGCAGAGGCCCTGGAGCGTTAAATACTCAACACGATTCACCTCTGTTTCTGTGAAAACTGTGATGAAAATCTGTGATTCAAACAGGTTATTTTGAAAGTAAACATCGGTTATGCGATAATCGTGCTAATGTGATGTAAAAAGATACAGGGGTGTAATCGTGGCGGCAAAAGACAGGATTCAGGCAATTAAGCAAATGGTTGCCAACGATAAAAAGGTGACAGTCTCAAATTTGAGTGGGATTTTTCAGGTAACCGAAGAAACCATTCGCCGCGATCTTGAGAAGCTGGAAGATGAAGGCTTTTTGACCAGAACCTATGGTGGTGCTGTTTTAAATACAGCGATGTTGACGGAGAATATCCATTTTTATAAGCGCGCTTCATCGTTTTATGAAGAGAAGCAGCTTATTGCACGCAAGGCACTACCCTTTATCGACAATAAAACCACTATGGCAGCCGATTCCAGTAGTACCGTTATGGAATTGCTCAAATTGTTGCAGGACCGTAGTGACCTGACGTTGCTAACTAACTCGGCGGAAGCGATTCATGTTCTGGCTCAATCAGAAATTAAAGTCGTTTCAACGGGGGGGGAACTAAACAAAAATACACTTTCCCTGCAAGGAAGAATTACTAAAGAGATCATCAGCCGCTACCATGTCGATATCATGGTAATGAGTTGTAAAGGTCTTGATATTAACAGCGGCGCGCTGGACTCTAACGAAGCGGAAGCTGAAATCAAAAAGACAATGATCCGTCAGGCGACAGAAGTTGCGTTATTGGTTGATCACTCTAAGTTTGATCGCAAAGCTTTTGTCCAGTTAGCTGACTTTAGTCATATTAATTACATAATAACTGATAAATCACCGGGTGCAGAGTGGATAGCATTTTGCAAAGACAATAATATCCAGCTGGTGTGGTAATTTAAGCACACGTTGTCAATATTATTTGTTCCTGCGCCTGGAAAATAAAATGATGATAAAGATGCGGCAAGTGAATTTGCCGCAATTGCTACCTTTTTAGCAAATCCGAGGCACCTAATGGAACAATATGATCAAATTGGCGCAAGACTGGACCGCTTGCCTTTGGCCCGGTTTCATTATCGTATATTTGGTATTATAAGCTTTAGTCTGTTATTAACGGGTTTTTTGAGTTATTCAGGCAATGTTGTTTTAGCAAAGCTGGTAAGCAATGGATGGTCAAATAATTTCCTCAATGCCGCCTTTACCTCGGCATTAATGTTTGGTTATTTCATCGGCTCTCTTACCGGTGGGTTCATCGGTGATTATTTTGGGCGGCGCAGGGCTTTTCGCATAAATCTTCTCATCGTCGGTATTGCGGCAACAGGGGCCGCTTTTGTCCCTGATATGTACTGGCTCATTTTCTTTCGCTTCCTGATGGGCACAGGAATGGGGGCGCTGATTATGGTTGGCTATGCTTCGTTTACGGAGTTTATCCCCGCGACGGTGCGTGGAAAATGGTCCGCGCGGCTGTCATTTGTCGGTAACTGGTCGCCCATGCTGTCTGCGGCGATAGGCGTGGTGGTTATCGCTTTTTTTAGTTGGCGGATAATGTTTCTGCTGGGTGGTATTGGCATACTGTTAGCCTGGTTTCTCTCAGGTAAATACTTTATTGAGTCGCCTCGATGGTTGGCGGGGAAAGGACAAATCGCAGGTGCAGAAAGCCAACTTCGTGAAGTAGAGCAGCAAATTGAAAGAGAGAAGAGTGTTCGTTTACCCCCGCTTACTTTGAATCAGAGCAACAGCAAGGCTAACGTAATCAATGGTACTTTCTGGCTGCTGTTTAAAGGGGAAATGTTACGACGTACATTAGTCGCGATTACTGTTTTAATTGCAATGAACATTTCACTTTATACCATCACCGTATGGATACCGACCATATTTGTTAACTCCGGCATTGATGTTGATAAATCAATATTAATGACTGCTGTTATTATGATTGGCGCTCCGGTAGGTATATTTATTGCGGCATTAATTATTGATCATTTTCCTCGTCGATTATTTGGCTCCGCCTTACTTATTATTATTGCCGTGTTAGGCTATATCTATTCAATTCAGACTACAGAGTGGGCGATTTTAATCTATGGCCTGGTGATGATCTTCTTTTTGTACATGTATGTTTGCTTCGCGTCGGCGGTTTATATACCGGAACTTTGGCCAACGCATTTACGCTTGCGTGGTTCGGGTTTCGTTAATGCCGTCGGACGGATCGTCGCAGTCTTCACGCCCTATGGCGTTGCGGCATTATTAACACATTATGGGTCAATCACGGTGTTTATTGTGCTTGGTGTGATGCTAGTGCTCTGCGCGCTGGTTCTCTCCATTTTTGGCATCGAAACGCGGAAGGTGTCGCTGGAAGAGATTTCTGAGGTGAATTAAATCTTTCGTTGATGGCGTCAATTGCCAGATGTACCACTGACGTGTTTTATCTGGCCTACAATGGCAGTACAGAATTGTAGGCCAGCATAAAATTACTCCTGCGTCTTTTCCCAGTCTGCCAGCGTATATAGCGTTGCCCCAGCTGCTGACATCTCCATAAACGCGTGCGCACTGTCCTGTGGCTGGATATTCACGCCACGACAACCATCGGTAATCACATTAACCTTATAACCTAACTGTAACGCGTCCAGCACGGTAAACTTCACGCAATAGTCAGTAGCCAGGCCCATAATGATCAATTCATCGATTTCATGATCGCGTAACCAGTCATCGAGCGTGGTTTTCTGCCGACGGCCGTTATCAAAAAAGGCACTGTAACTGTCAACTAAAGGATTTTCGCCTTTATGGAACACCGCTGCGATCGCTTTTTGGTTCAGTAACGGATGTAATTGTGCGCCTTCACTGTTCTGCACACAGTGATCTGGCCAGAAGGTTTGTGGCAAACCGTCGAGTTGGCCTGGCGTATAAGGCTCTACACCGTGCTGACTGGCAAAACTGCCGTGATTCGCCGGGTGCCAGTCTTGACTGGCGATAACCGCTTCACCGCGCGACTGACACCAGTCAATCAGGCGGTTAGCGACATCCACCGTACTGTCACCTTCCGGCACGGCGAGCGCGCCACCAGCACAGAAATCATTTTGTAAATCGACCAGTAACAGGGCGCGAGGGGGCATTGCAGTCTCCTTAATCATCCGGCGTCAGTTCGCCGCGCAGGTTTTGGCTCATGGCCTTGCGAATGGTTTCAGTATCCAGTTCCTGGCTAAGCAGGTAATGCAGTTTGGTTAGCGTGGCTTCTACAGTCATATCTGCACCGCCAATAACGCCGGCATGGGCGAGGGCGTTACCGGTGGCATAACCCCCCATGTTCACTTTACCGGACATACATTGTGTCAGGTTGACCACCACAATACCGCGATCGCTGGCTTCTTGTAATTCTTGCAGGAAGGCTTTGTTTTGTGGCGCATTACCCACGCCATATGAGCGCAGAATCAATGCTTTCACCGGTTGGCGCAGAAAATTGCGCACGACGTCAGCAGAAATCCCTGGATAAATCGTCACTACGCCAATCGGTTGTGGGGTGATTGGATGAACGATCAATTCCCCTTCACCGTGCGGGGCGGGTGGCGTATTCAAACGACGAATATGGATACCTGCTTCCAGTAACGGAGGAAGGTTTGGAGAAGCAAACGCATCAAAACCATCGGCATGGGCTTTGGTGGTACGGTTGCCACGATAAAGTCGATTATTAAAAAAGAGAGTTACTTCGTTGATAGGATAATTCGCCGCAACGTACAACGCATTCAGCAGATTAATTTGTCCGTCAGAGCGTAACTCAGCCAGCGGGATTTGTGACCCTGTCACAATGACCGGTTTACCGAGATTCTCGAGCATGAACGACAGCGCAGAGGCGGTATACGCCATCGTGTCGGTGCCGTGCAGAATGACAAAACCATCATAGTCGTCATAATGCGCTTTAATATCTTCAGCAATATGCTGCCAGTCTTCTGGCGTCATATCTGAAGAGTCCATCAGCGGCGTATATTCATGAATGGTGAAATCTGGCATCTCCGGGCGATGGAATTCCGGCATCAGCGCCAGTTGGCGTTGTAGATGACCTGACACCGGAATATAACCCTGCTCGGAACGCTGCATCCCGATGGTCCCGCCCGTGTAGGCGACGTAAATTGATTTCTTTTGCATGATATTGATATGAATGATATCGAAAGAGCAAAAGTATATACGTGAGGGGCAGCGAGCGCACCTGGATACTCTGTGGATATGAGAAAAGTCCGGCAGAACGGAGGGATTAGTGTCCCGCCGGAGAAAAGTGGTTAATCCTGCAACGCATAGGTTACGGTGGTGACTACGCGTACCGTTTTATTAATCGCCGTAGGATCATCTTCATCACTGCCACTGGCGAAGATCTGGAACACGCCTTGTGAGGCATCGCTAATTGACCCCACCTGGCTACCTGAGTCCGTTGCAAATTGTAATGCTGCGTTGCGTGCATCTTTGGTGGCGGCGGCAATCATCTCAGCGCGCAGTGCGCCAATACCATTAAAGCGATAGGCGACTTTGCTCTCAGCGATAGCGCCCTCCGTAGCGACTTGCAGTTCGTTTAATTTCGCGACGACTTTTTCGACAGCAGCAACATTATGGGTTTTTATCGTCACTGACCCGTCTGCGTTATAGCGTGGCATTGTGGGATCATCTTTCAGATAAAAGGAATCTGTTCGCTTGCTTGTCCATTGGCCCAGGGTTATCTCTTTCTCGTTAATCCCCTGAGCATTGAGTTCGGCAACAATTTTTTTCTGCGCGTCTTCCAGTTTCGGGAACAGTTCGCCGGGAATATTACCCTTAAAGTTAATCGCAATTGTTAATTCTGCCGTATCTGCGCGAACTTCTTTTTCAGAAAGCCCACGCACATTTACATAACGGTTATTGGTTTTTAAATGTTTAACACCATCGCCAACAAAATAACCACAGGCGCTAATCCCCAGTCCGAGGACGATAGCGGCAATTAAAGAGGGGGCCTTATTCACTGATGACTCCATATCAGATGCTAAATGAGCAAGGGAATGTAGTGGAGAGAGGGAGTGAAAGACAGTCCGATTCAGGAGTGTGGCCGACAGCATATCGGCCACATTTTTGCAGGATTTAACGCACGTTGGCGCAGGTCAGGCAAAACGCATAACGGTTTTGTGGGTCGTTAAACGCTGCCAGCTTGTCGCTTTCACTTTTAACGGTAGAGGCTACCGAGGCCAGCGGTGCAGGTAACATGGCCTGGAACGCATCTGGCAACATTGCCCGGACAGAACCAGACATATTGTCCATCACTTTGTCGAAGAAGGTCGGTTCATCAACGTAGTATTCCAGATGCCACTGTTTCACTTTTGCCAGCTCTGCTGCTTTGGCAACCGCATCATCGAAATCCCCGAGACTATCGACCAGCCCGTTAGCTTTTGCATCCTGACCGGTCCAGACGTGGCCCTGGGCGATTTTATCAATCTGCTCCGGCGTCGAATGACGCGCATCAGCAACCAGCGTGATAAAGCGTTTATAGCCATTCTCAATGCTTAACTGCATCATCTGCTGCGCTTCCGGCGGCAGTGCCTTGGTGATAGAAACATCCGCCAGCGGTGAAGTTGAGACGCCATCGGTATGAACACCAATCGAATCCAAACTATTTTCTACGGTAGTGATCACGCCGAAGATACCGATAGAACCGGTCAGGGTGCTGGGGTTAGCCACAATGTAATTAGCTGGCGTGGAAATCCAGTAACCACCAGATGCCGCCATGCCGCCCATCGATACAACCACAGGCTTACCCGCTGCCCTGGCTGCTGCCAGTTCAGCGCGAATCACTTCAGAGGCGGTAACGCTGCCGCCAGGGCTATTAACACGCAGAACAATCGCTTTCACTTTCGGGTCAAGGCGAGCGTCGCGGATTTGTGCCGCAGTGGTATCACCGCCAACATTCCCCTGAGTTTCCTCGCCATCCATAATTGCGCCATTCGCGAAGACGACACCGATGCTGTCACCGGTATCTGCCGGCGTTTTCAATGCGTAATCGTAATAACTGATGGCGCGATAATTTTTATCAGTCTTACTCCAGCCGAACTCTTTGGTCAGCGCTTTTTCGATTTCGGCACTTGATGCCAGTGCATCGACCAGCTTGTTTTCCAGCGCATATTTCGCGGTATCGCCACCTGTTTTGGTTAAACCCTCAAGCAACCCTTGCGCACCAGGGAATACCTGCTGAGCAGGGATCTGACGGTTAGCGGCAACAGTATTCAGATAGTTTTGCCACAACTCACCAATCCAGCGGCTGTCAGCTTCGCGGGCTGCTGGTGACATATCATCACGAATAAACGGCTCAACGGCAGATTTATACGTACCCACGCGGAACACATGAGTGGAAACTTTCAGCTTATCCAGTAACGATTTGTAGTACAGACCGTTGGTAGCAAAACCGTGCAGATCCACCACGCCTTGCGGAGATAGCCAAATTTTGTTAGCGAAACTGGCGAGATAATATTGCCCCTGGCTGTAGTTCTCGCCTATGGCATAAACTGGTTTCCCGCTGTCACGAAACTCTTTCAGGGCTTTGCCGATGTACTGCATAGACGGCTGGTCGCCGCCTGCGAAGTTTTTCAGATCCATCACGATACCGGTGATATTGCGGTCGTCCTTCGCCTGGCGAATGGTGTTGACGATATCAAACAGTGAGTTTTCCTGCAGACGATCGGAACTGGCACCAAGCAGCTGGCGGCTTAGCTTACTAAACCGCTGAGAACTGTCGGGTTTATCGACGATTACACCAGATATGTCCAGCAGCAGCGCGCCACGACTGGCCGTTTCTTTCGAATCACCACCACTGACCTGCATCCAGATCCCCACACCAACCAGTACGAGAAAAATAAAGAACAGGTTAAGTACCATTTCACGGACGAAATTCAGCAGACGCCACGTCCATTTAAAAAATCCGGCAATAAATCGCCAAAGGGTTCGCATGTATTCTCCCAACTTAAGGTCACACCTGTCACAGGCGCAATAGATGTGGTTATCGTAATGACCCAACCGGCACTTGTCAGCAGGAATTGCGGACTGTGCTGTAACAAAATCCACTCTCGTGTTAATTTTGTGAATAAATATCATGACAGGAGTTAATCAAATGGATGCACTCGAACTATTGATCAATCGCCGTAGCGCCTCCCGCCTGGCTGAACCCGCGCCAACGGGTGAACAACTGCAAAACATCCTGCGTGCGGGTATGCGTGCGCCGGACCATAAGTCCATGCAACCGTGGCATTTTTTTGTGATTGAAGGGGAAGGACGCGAGCGTTTCAGCGCATTATTGGAACAGGGGGCGATTGCTGCCGGTAGTGATGACAAAGCTATCGACAAAGCGCGTAATGCGCCGTTCCGCGCACCGCTCATCATAACGGTGGTGGCAAAATGCGAAGAAAATCATAAAGTCCCGCGCTGGGAACAGGAAATGTCTGCGGGATGTGCGGTCATGGCGATGCAAATGGCAGCAGTTGCCCAGGGGTTTGGCGGCATCTGGCGCAGTGGCGCATTAACTGAAAGTCCGGTAGTGCGTGAAGCATTCGGTTGCCGTGAGCAGGATAAAATTGTCGGTTTTCTCTACCTTGGTACGCCGCAGTTGAAAGCATCTACATCGATAAACGTTCCGGACCCGACGCCGTTTGTGACTTATTTCTGATAATTGTCGCGAAACTGTCTGGATTGTGAGCAAAGGCGCAGGAATTCAGACACTCTCACTTATCACTTCATGGAATGAGGGTTACCATACCCGGATTGCATTGACAGGAGATGTCCATGAGCGAGAACTCGATTCGTTTGACCCAATACAGCCACGGTGCAGGTTGCGGCTGTAAAATTTCCCCAAAAGTGTTGGAAACCATCCTGCACAGTGAGCAGGCGAAGTTTGTTGATCCGAATTTGCTTGTGGGTAATGAAACCCGCGACGATGCGGCGGTGTACGATCTGGGCAATGGCACCAGCGTTATCAGTACCACCGACTTCTTTATGCCGATCGTTGATAATCCTTTCGATTTTGGCCGCATTGCGGCGACTAACGCCATCAGCGATATCTTCGCGATGGGTGGCAAACCGATTATGGCGATTGCGATCCTCGGCTGGCCTATTAACAAACTTTCCCCTGAAATTGCCCGCGAAGTAACCGAAGGTGGACGCTATGCATGCCGTCAGGCGGGTATTGCGCTGGCTGGCGGTCACTCCATCGATGCGCCGGAGCCGATTTTTGGTCTGGCGGTAACGGGGATCGTACCGACCGAGCGGGTGAAGAAAAACAGTACTGCACAAGCCGGATGCAAACTGTTCCTGACGAAACCGCTGGGAATTGGCGTTCTTACTACGGCTGAGAAAAAATCACTGCTGAAACCAGAACATCAGGGACTAGCGACGGAAGTGATGTGCCGGATGAACATCGCAGGCGCGTCCTTTGCCAACATCGAAGGCGTAAAAGCGATGACTGACGTGACTGGTTTTGGTCTGCTGGGGCATTTGAGCGAAATGTGTCAGGGTGCTGGTGTGCAGGCGCGAGTCGACTATGAAGCGATCCCGAAACTGCCGGGGGTTGAAGAGTACATTAAGTTGGGCGCAGTGCCTGGCGGCACCGAACGTAACTTTGCCAGCTATGGGCATCTGATGGGTGAAATGCCGCGTGAAGTGCGCGATCTGCTGTGCGATCCGCAAACTTCTGGCGGTCTGCTGCTGGCGGTCATGCCGGAAGCAGAAAATGAGGTCAAAGCTACAGCCGCCGAGTTTGGCATTGAACTGACGGCGATTGGCGAACTGGTGCCAGCGCGCGGCGGTCGTGCCATGGTTGAGATTCGTTAAGTCGATGCGGTTGTTTATTGCCGAAAAACCGAGTCTGGCGCGCGCCATTGCTGATGTCCTGCCCAAACCGCACCGGAAAGGCGATGGCTTTATCGAGTGCGGCAATGGTCAGGTGGTGACCTGGTGTATCGGTCACCTGCTTGAGCAAGCGCAGCCAGACGCCTACGACAGCCGCTATGCGCGCTGGAATCTTGCGGATTTGCCGATTGTCCCGGAAAAGTGGCAATTACAGCCCCGACCCTCCGTGACTAAACAACTTAATGTCATCAAACGATTCCTGCATGAAGCCAGCGAAATCGTTCACGCCGGTGACCCGGACCGAGAAGGGCAATTGCTGGTAGATGAAGTGCTGGACTACCTGCAACTGGCACCGGAAAAGCGCCAGCAGGTGCAGCGTTGCTTGATCAACGACCTGAACCCGCAGGCGGTTGAACGGGCGATCGATCGTCTTCGCTCCAATAGCGAGTTTGTACCACTGTGCGTTTCTGCGCTGGCGCGAGCGCGTGCCGACTGGCTGTACGGCATCAATATGACCCGTGCGTATACTATTCTCGGTCGCAATGCCGGTTATCAGGGCGTGCTTTCCGTGGGCCGCGTGCAGACGCCCGTGCTCGGGCTGGTAGTGCGCCGCGACGAAGAGATTGAAAACTTCGTGGCGAAAGACTTCTTTGAAGTCAAAGCGCATATCGTGACACCTGCCGATGAGCGGTTTACCGCTATCTGGCAACCGAGCGAAGCGTGTGAACCTTATCAGGATGAAGAAGGGCGCTTGTTACATCGTCCGCTGGCGGAGCATGTGGTCAACCGCATCAGCGGCCAACCGGCTATTGTCACCAGCTATAACGATAAACGGGAATCAGAATCCGCACCGCTGCCGTTTTCGCTTTCGGCGTTGCAGATTGAAGCGGCTAAACGCTTTGGTCTGAGCGCGCAGAATGTGCTTGATATTTGCCAGAAGCTGTACGAAACGCACAAGTTAATCACTTATCCGCGTTCCGATTGTCGCTATTTGCCAGAAGAACATTTTGCCGGACGCCACGCGGTGATGAATGCTATCAGCGTCCATGCGCCGGATCTGTTGCCGCAACCAGTGGTAGATCCAGATATACGCAACCGCTGCTGGGATGACAAAAAGGTCGATGCGCACCACGCCATCATCCCGACCGCACGGAGTTCTGCGATCAACCTGACGGAGAACGAAGCGAAGGTCTATAACCTGATTGCCCGTCAGTATTTGATGCAGTTCTGCCCGGATGCGGTGTTCCGCAAGTGTGTTATCGAACTGGACATTGCCAAAGGCAAATTTGTCGCTAAAGCCCGTTTTCTTGCTGAAGCAGGCTGGCGCACACTGTTAGGCAGCAAAGAGCGCGATGAAGAAAACGACGGCACGCCACTGCCTGTGGTGGCGAAAAGCGATGAGTTACTGTGTGAAAAAGGTGAGGTGGTAGAGCGACAAACGCAGCCGCCGCGCCATTTTACCGATGCAACACTGCTTTCGGCGATGACCGGGATCGCGCGCTTTGTGCAGGACAAAGATCTGAAAAAGATCCTTCGTGCCACCGATGGTCTGGGGACAGAAGCAACCCGTGCCGGGATTATTGAACTGTTGTTCAAGCGTGGCTTTCTGACCAAAAAAGGGCGCTATATCCACTCCACCGACGCCGGAAAAGCGTTATTCCATTCGCTGCCAGAAATGGCTACGCGACCGGACATGACCGCGCACTGGGAATCGGTGCTGACGCAAATCAGCGAAAAGCAGTGCCGCTATCAGGACTTTATGCAACCGTTGGTGGGGACGCTGTATCAGTTGATTGATCAGGCCAAACGTACGCCGGTGCGGCAGTTTCGCGGCATAGTGGCTCCAGATGGCGGAGAAGGAAATAAAAAGACTTCACCCCGTAAGCGAGCAGCGAAAAAAAGCCCGCCATCAGCAGAGGCGGGCAGTGGAGTGATAATGTAATGCTCTGATGCAGTCAGTTTTCGTAGGCCAGATAAGGCGTTCACGCCGCATCTGGCATAAACGCCTGAAACGGCGCTAATGACTTAAATCACCCCCTGCGCCAGCATCGCATCCGCAACCTTCACAAAACCGGCAATGTTCGCGCCCTGCACGTAGTTGGTTTGCTCACCTTCACCACCATGCTCAACACAGGCATGGTGGATATCCAGCATGATGTGATGCAAACGTGCGTCAACTTTCTCGGCTTTCCAGCCCAGGCGCGCAGCGTTTTGCGCCATTTCCAGGCCCGATGTTGCTACACCGCCAGCATTAGCCGCTTTACCCGGTGCAAACAGTACGCCTGCCTGCTGGAACAGTTCAGTCGCTTCGATGGTGGTCGGCATATTCGCCCCTTCGGCGACGGCTTTAACGCCATTGGCGATAAGCTGATGCGCGGCGTCAACATCCAGTTCGTTCTGGGTGGCGCAAGGCAGGGCGATATCAACTGGTACAGACCACGGCTGTTGGCCTTCGAGATAGACCAGACCAAATTCTTTGGCGTAATCTGCCACACGACCATCGCGGCTGGCTTTGATTTCGATAAGACGCGCCAGTTTCTCTTTCGTGAATCCGCTTTCATCAACGACAGTGCCACTGGAGTCTGACGCAGTGATCACACGAGCACCAAATTCCATCGCTTTTTCGATAGCGTATTGGGCGACGTTGCCGGAGCCAGAAACGGAAACGCGCATCCCTTCAAAACCCATACCGTGGCGTTTTAGCATTGCTTCTGTGAAATAAACCAGACCGTAGCCGGTTGCTTCCGGGCGAATAAGACTGCCGCCAAAAGAAAGCCCCTTACCGGTGAAGACGCAGGCGGTATTGTTGGAGAGCTTTTTCATCATCCCCGCCATAAAGCCGACTTCACGACCACCAACGCCGATATCGCCCGCCGGAACGTCGGTATCTGCGCCCAGGTGGCGATACAGTTCAGTCATTAGCGCCTGGCAGAACCGCATCACTTCGCCTTCGCTTTTCCCTTTCGGGTCGAAATCGCTGCCGCCTTTACCACCGCCCATCGGCAGAGTTGTCAGGGCATTTTTGAAGGTTTGTTCAAAGCCGAGGAATTTGAGAATGGAGAGGTTTACCGACGGATGGAAGCGCATACCACCTTTGTACGGGCCGATGGCGGAGCTGAACTGCACGCGCCATGCACGGTTGACCTGCACCTGGTTGCGATCGTCAACCCATACCACGCGAAACTGGATCACGCGCTCCGGCTCAACCAAGCGCTCCAGTAATGACATTTGGCGATATTTTGGATTTTGTTCAAGAAAAGGCCAGAGTGTGGTCATTACTTCACGAACGGCTTGCGCGAACTCGGTTTGATTCGGGTCGCGCTTTTGGACATGGTTGAGGAATGACTCCAGAGAATATGTCTGATCCATAGATATAAAACCCTTATATATTAATACGATTATGCTTATGTTGTTTATGTCATGTGTTTTTGCAGTTTTCGACTATACCATCAAGAATGTGACGGTAAGCAAGAAAAAAATGACTCACGAAAGCAAATTAATAACGGGAGAAATCTCATAACCAAAAGCGATAACTCAGACGCTAAAGTTTTGCCGCCAGGCTACCGTTATCAGTAGCAGAGACAAAAACGTTAAGGAGTTCCCTGTGAGTCGAGCATTGTTCGCCCTAGCATTGGCATTTCCATTAATTGCACTGGCTAACCCGCATTATCGTCCGGACGTGGAGGTGAACGTACCGCCAGAAGTGTTCAGTTCAGGCGGGCAGTCAGCGCAGCCCTGTACTCAGTGCTGCGTTTATCAGGATAAAAATTATTCTGAAGGGGCGGTAATTAAAGCCGAAGGAATACTGCTGCAATGCCAGCGGGATGACAAAACTCTTAGCACTAATCCGCTGGTCTGGCGGCGCGTAAAGCCATAAACGCCTTTAATAGTGGAATGTCAGCAGGGGCCAGCGGATATTGCAGAGCCTCTTCAGGTGAGCACCAGACCAGCGCCTGATGTTCATGTGCCTGTAACGTCCCGTGGAAGTGGGGTACGTACCAGGCATGAAGATGGATAATCCGCCCCGACACTTCTCGCTGATGGCTGGCAACATACTCACCCACAGTTGCTTCGATGCCCAATTCTTCGCGTAACTCACGCACTAGCGCCTGCCGCTGGCTTTCATCCGGCTCGACTTTACCACCGGCAAACTCCCATAATCCCGCCTGATCGCTATGGGCGGGGCGTTGAGCGAGTAAAATTTTGCCATCACGTTCGATGATGGCGGCAACAACTTCAATCATATTCATAAATTACACACGGGCAGATAAGCGAAAAATGCCATAATATCCGCACTGTTGCTCAATCAGAAAGGCTTTATATTTAAGGAGTGCCTGTGTTAGACCGCCATCTTCATCCCCGAATTAAACCTTTGTTGCATCAGTGTGTGAAGGTGCTGGATAAACCCGGCATTACGCCAGATGGTTTAACATTAGTGGGATTTGCCATCGGCGTGCTGGCACTGCCGTTTCTGGCGCTGGGCTGGTATCTGGCGGCGCTAATCGTCATTTTGTTGAACAGGCTGCTTGATGGTCTGGACGGCGCGTTGGCGCGGCGAAGAGGACTTACCGACGCGGGTGGCTTTCTCGATATTTCTCTCGATTTTCTTTTTTACGCACTGGTGCCTTTTGGTTTTATCCTCGCCGCACCGGAGCAAAACGCGCTGGCAGGCGGCTGGCTGCTGTTTGCGTTTATTGGCACGGGAAGCAGTTTTCTCGCATTTGCTGCGCTGGCGGCGAAACATCAGATTGATAATCCCGGTTATGCGCATAAATCGTTTTATTATCTGGGCGGGTTAACCGAAGGCAGCGAGACGATTTTGCTGTTTGTTCTGAGTTGCCTCTTGCCAGCTTATTTTCCGTGGTTTGCGTGGGTATTTGGTGCGTTGTGCTGGATGACGACCTTTACGCGGGTGTGGAGTGGGTATCTGACGCTGAAGTCGCTCCAGCGCCAGTAATTGCAATGTTATTTGCTGCTGTCCGGGCCGCGCTCACCGGTTGCTACGGGATTTTTCGGATCGCTGCTCCATTCGTACCAGCCGCCGTCGTAAACGGAGACGTTATTCCAGCCCATTGCTCGTGCGTACATAAAGGTTTCGGACGCGCGCCAGCCGGTGCCGCAGTAGAATGAAACTTGCTGATCTGGTTTGATATTCCATGCTTTCCACATAGCGGCAATATCATCGGCGCTACGCATGGTGCCATCCGGGTTATGGAAATCCTCCATATGCGTCGAGTCGCTACCAGCGTGTCCCCAACGGGCTCCGGCTATTTCACCTTTTGGCTTAATATAGCTGTAACCACTGGTCGTACCGATAAATTCTGGCCACGAACGAATGCTGACCAGCGATGCATCCTGGCGATGCAGCAGCCCACGGGCCTGTTCCATATCAAGCATCAACTGCGGTTGCGCCGGGATCTTCACGCCGAAATCCGGTTCAGCTTTCACTTTCGGTGGCGTTCCGCGCTCAACAGGCAGTCCCGCGTCGGACCAGGTTTGCCAGCCGCCGTCCAGCAGGCGCACATCTTTCACCCCTGCATAGAGCATAATCTGTGCTACACGCGCTGCTGCGTATACATCGCGACCATATAGAATCACCGTGGTGTCATGACGAATGCCATGCTTTGCCAGCATCGCTTTCAGTTGCTCATCAGAGACTTTATTCCACAGCGGTTCGCTTTCCACTTCATTGGTATCGATGTAATCCGCGCCGGGAATATGGCTGATAAGGTAAAGCTTAGGAGCGCCCCAGGCCGCTTCAATGACTTTCCAGTCACCGGCAGGTTTCGCTGTAACGTCTTTTCCTTGTTGCAGGTCATGCAGCCATTGTGGATAAACCAGCTGCTCAAAGTGCGGAAGTTTTTGCAGACGGGAAGGTTCGCTTAGCGCGTCACTCAAAATGGAGATATGCGTAAAGCCTGCTTTTTGCAGACGCGTTTTGACGGCGTTGACATCTTTGTCATTACCGTACAGCGCCACCGGAGCATCGGTTTTCAGGTTATGTAGCTTGATCCACGCGTTGAGCTGTTCGGTGCTCATTTTGTCGAGCCAGCTAGCAGAAAGGTTTAAGGCGGCAGGTTCATGACCGGAAGGGCCATTTAAGGTTTGTGGCCAGCCGTTATAAAACGCGCTGGGGCGAGTATCTATCGCTTTGCCATTTTGTTGTTGAAGCTGGTCAAGAGCAAGAGGCTTCGCCAGTTCAGCGGCCCACGAAGAAGCGCAAGCCAGCCCTAAAGCCATTGCCAGCGCGGTCATTTGAGAAACACGTTTCATCGAAAATCCCGACATTGTAGTTTTGAGTGCGCCATTCTGAACTGACGCATTGGGAAAAACTTTGCGTTATCGCAGTTTGTTGTAATTTTCTGACCACTGCGCCATATCCAGAACAGAACTATCAGCAGGAACATCCTGGAGATCGTGCGTTACCTGAACGACGGGGATCGCCAGTTCGCGAACTTCTCTGAACACCCACTGGCGAAAATTATCGCGCAGAGCCACATCAAGACGGCTGAACGGCTCATCCAGTAGCAACGCTTTTGGCTGGGCGAGAAGGGCGCGTAGCAGAGCAACGCGCGCTCGCTGACCGCCAGACAAAGTGGCAGGATCCTGATGGAAAGCTCCGTCAAGGCCTGAACGCTCAAGTGCATCATTCACGGCATTACGTCGGGCATTCCCCTTAAGTGTCTCCGGTAGCGCCAGCAGTAAATTTTGCCCGACGCTGAACTGGTCAAATAACAGTGCATCCTGGAAAAGAATGCCAATCTGACGCTGTGCGGTGGGTAGCATGTCAATCCGTTGCTCATTGAGCCATAGCTCACCTGCACAAGAAAACTGTCCGGCCAGCGCACCAATCATCCATGAAAACAGTGTAGATTTTCCACAGCCAGACGGCCCCATTAACGTGACAATGTCACCTTTATCCACCGTAAAGTTAACGTTTGTCAGCAAGCGGCTTTCTGGTAAACGTAGCGAAACATTTTTCACGCAGAGCATTAGCGGAGTCCTTGTCTGACATAACCTACCCATTTTGCGACTAACGCGGTCAGGGCAAAAATAATAAGCGGCAACAGTAGTTGCCATAAAGCCTGGGCGGCGAGAATGCCGTTGCTGCCGCCGCTGCTTAATGCCACCGCTTCAGTGGTGAGCGTCGGAAAACGCCCCGCGCCCAGCCACAGAGTCGGCATATACTGCGCAATACTGACTGAAAATCCTACCGCGAAGGCAATCAGCGCAGGGCGCAACATGAGTGGGCATTTCACGTAAAAGAAGATTTTGGCCCGCGACCAGCCCAGTGTTTGCGCAATCAAAATTAACCGTGAATCAATGCGCTGCCAGGCGGGTTGCAGGATAAACAGCATCCACGGCATTACCCACAGCAGATGCCCCCAGACCACCGCTGTCCAGCTCCCATCTATGTTCAGCCATAGCGCCAGCATGTACTGGCCCGCCACCAGCGGCAGAGCGGGTAATAAAATGGGCAACCAGAGCCACAACTGGCGACGCTTTGCCCCCCATTCCAGCCACAGCAGTAACAGGACCAAAGCGATAAACGTCGCCACCAGCCCCATTGTCAGGCTGTTGATGAGCGCTTCACTATTGATCGTCGACTGATCCGCGAGGATCGCCAGCAGAACCACACACAGCACACCGGTTAAGGGTAAAAAACTCGCCAGTGTATTGCCGGGTAATAAAGGCGTGGCGGGCTTACGAACGCCATCTACGCGGGGAATGGTGCACTGCCAGGCGCGCCAAAGTAAATAGCCCAGCAAAACGTAGACGGCGAGTAACAGCATCAGCAGCAGGCTGGCGAGTGCGCCTTTCATCTGTTGATCGGCGTCGCCTTGGGTTAACCACTGCCAGCTAATTACCGCCAGCGTCGGTGGATTACCCGGCCCGAGAATAATTGCCACATCCACGACCGACAACGACCATGCCACAATAGCCAGCATCGCCATTGCCAGTGCAGGCGCGACGGAGGGCAACAACAACCAGTTCAGACATTGCCAGCGGCTGTAGCCCAGCGAATCCAGTACAATAACCTGCTGCAACAGCCGTTTCTCGCTCAATACTGCCGCTAAGATCCACAGCAGAAATGCGCTTTCTTTCACCGCCAGGGTAAGACCCAGCCCAATACCCAATTTATCCATCGGCGGAGTGAGAAAAGGAAAAACCTGATAAACCAGGCCACCTTCAGCAAACAGCAGCAGAGCACTCGCGGCAAAAGCCACGTGTGGGATGGCGAGCAGCCACGGCAGACGGGCGCACATACGCGGCCATTTCGGCCCCGGCCACAGCGCGACTATCACCAGCAGGGCAATAAACAAAGCGCCGACCGCCGCGATGGTTGTCGATACCAGCGTCGCCAGTAAGGCCTGAGGTAACTGCGGATCGGCAAATAACGCCTGCCAGTGTGCCAACGACAAAGCAGGCGATATCAGCGTGAACGCCGCCGGGATCAGCGGTGCATAAATCACCACCACCATCGCCCACAGCAACAAGATTAATGCGTACCGTAACGGCGTAGCCATTCTTGTTCCAGCGCATTTACCCAGCCAGCATGCGGTTCCGCCAGTACCGGCGGCAGATCCTGCGGCATTCTTGATTGCAATGTTTCACGCTGCCCGTCAGGCAGTTTTTGTGGATCGAGAACCGATGGATCGCCCCAGACAGCAGGATCTGCCTTACGCAGCTGTGCATCAGGTGAGAGCAGGAAATTGGCAACCACCTTCGCCGCAGCACTGGCATTCGCGTTGACCGGAACGGTGACAAAATGCACGTTGCCAATCATCCCCTCGTTAAAACCAAAACTGTAACTGCTTGCCGGCAAATCGCCACTGGCGATTTTTTGCTGGGCATGTGCAGGATTAAAGGTCAGCGACAGGCGCAATGTGCCAGTTTTCAGCAGAGCATCCATCCGCGCGGGCGAAGGTGGGAAATCCTTTCCTTCGCGCCATAGATACGGATGCAGCGCATCAAGATATTGCCACAAGGGCGCAGTGATACGGGCGAAAGTCGCATCGTTCGGCGCTTCTTTTAATGCTGCGGGATCTGGCGTCAGCATAATCAGTAACTGTTCAAGAAATGCGGTGCCAGTAAAGTCTGGCGGGCGCGGATAGGTAACCGTGCCAGGATTGGCTTTAGCGAATTCCAGTAAGGCTTGCGGTGTTTGTGGTGGCAGTGGCGTAACATCGCGGCGGGCGATAAACGTCAGTTGTGCGCCGCCCCAGGGCGATTCAGCCCCTTCTGTAGGCACTGAAAAATCTTCCCGCACCGGCAGCTGTGTGTCGACATAGCGCCAGTTTGGCAGAGTCTCAGCCCAGCCGGTTTGCAGTAAATTGGCCTCTTTTAAGGTGCGGAAGTTTTCGCCGTTCACCCAGAGCAGATCCACCGAACCGCCTGTCTCGCGCCCGGCTGCGGCTTCGGTCTGAATGCGCTTCACCGCGTCTGCGGCATCCGCCAGGCGGACAATCTTCAGGTTTATATCATAATGGGTTTTCATCTCGCCGCTAACCCAGTCGAGATAGCGGTTAATTGCGGTATCGCCGCCCCAGGCGTTAAACCAGACGGTTTGCCCTTTGGCCTCATTTTTAACTTCCTGCCAGTCACTGGCATGTGTTGCCAGAGAAAACAGCGATAACAATCCCAGCAACCACCCACAATGGCGCATCATCTCTCCTTAAGAACGTTTTTCAGGAATACGGCACAGCCCCTGAGCGGGAATGTCCATGGCAGAATTAAAACGGGCTGACAGGTTTTGCAGGCCGATCAATGCCGTCAGTTCGGTGAGCGCCTGGGCGTCAAAATGCGCAGCCAGTCGGGTACGCAGGGCATCATCGACCGTTGGCGGCGTTACGCTGGCGGCTTCGGCGTACTCCAGCGCCAGCCGTTCTTCATCGCTAAAGAGCGGGCTTTGCCGCCAGTCAGCCACTGCCAGCAGTTTATCGGTGCTGCCAGTGCGCTCGGCGACTTTCATACTGGTGATATCCACGCAAAACTCACACAGGCACATTTGCGCAATGCGCGCGCTGACAAGCGATCGCACTACCGGATCGAGCGGTGAGCGTTTACGCTCCAGCCAACCGACAAACATCGACACCAGATAAAAGATAAACGGGATCCGCCCCCACCAGCGAATGGGGCTTAGCACCTCGCCGTAATGGCGACGATGCAGCCACGCCTGCGGACGTAAAATGAAAGGAATTTTGCTAAGCGGCGGTAAACCCATCAGGCATTCCTCTTCTGGCGTTCAAGCCATATTTTTTTCGCCATAAAAATCACCACGGTCAGGGCAAACAGAATAAACAGTCCGGTGACAAACCAGAAGGTACCGCCCGTTAACATACTGCCCGCCCAGGAATAAACAATAGTCGCCGGTAACTGACCAAGCCCGGTGGCGATAAAAAACGAGCGAAAACGTATTGACGTCAAACCGGCAGCATAGCTGATTGGATCGAAAGGGACAAAAGGCAATAACCGGCATACCAGGATAGTGTGTTTGCCGTAGCGAGTGAAAAAGCCGTCCATACTGTCAAGCACGGTTTTACCGGTTAATTTTTCCACCACTTCGCGGCCCATCACTCTGGCAATAAAAAAGCATAGCGCCGCGCCCGCCATCGAACTGGTCCACGACAGCAAGCCACCCCAGAACGCACCGAACAGCGAGGCATTGGCAAAGGTGATCAAAAATGCAGGCAGCGGTGCAGCAATGGCCTGTAAAATCATCAACATGAACGAGACAACTGCTGCCAGTGCGCCGTAAGACTGAATAAAGCGTTCTATACCCTGTTGGTCCACGGCGGCAAACGCCGCAACGCTGCGATTGATAAACTGATGGACGCCGGGAAGCAGTGCCCATGCCAGCAGCATAGCGAACAACAGGATGATGAGGGTTATACGGTAGTACCAGATTTTACGCGATTGCATCTTCATCATCCTTTATCGTGGCTTTATTCGGTGATTTTAAAGGTAACCGTAGCCAGCGTGTTATCTGCCGGGAGAACCGAGGCATTGCCTTTGAATTGCACTTCACCACGTTTTTCCACCGCACCATAAGTGTATGTTGCATTGCTGACGATGCCGACCGGGCAGCTATCCAGACATACCAGGCAGCCCGTTTTCTTCTCTTCTGCGGCGGCTAAATTACCGCCAAAGCGCATGTCCAGTTTTTTACCGTTATTGTCGACAATCACCTCATCGAATGAATACGCTTTTGCTGCCCCTTGCCAGTTGACCGAAATATCCAGTTTGCTGCCCGCTACATGAGTCGTTTCTTTATTCTCCATGGTCATGTTTTCGCCCGGGATACCACCGGCTTGTTTCAGTGCTTCATAAAATGCTTTCGGGGTCGCATAACCCATAAACAGCGATTTATGTCCGTTGGAGCCATCTTTAAACACTATGCCGTGTCGAGTGTCGTCTGTCAGGAAACGGCCATTAATTTGTACCAGCATGGTGACCGTATGGTTATTGTTATCGACACGCAGTGGTTGGCTGTCTGAAAGCCCGTCGTATTCCACTTTTGCTGCCGCATTCTCTTTTTGATCGCAGCCACTAAGCCCGGCAACGGCCAGTAAACACAGTGCAGCCAGTCCTTTTTTCCATGACGCTGAATAATGTTGCAACATCGTTCTATCCTTCATTTTTTGGGTGAGTAAGTGGGCTGCGGCGCGAAGCAGACAGATCCACGTGTTTGTGTCGGGCGTAGAGTTTGGCAAGCTGGACGAGAATAAACAGTGCCAGGCCCGCCAGACAGAGTTGTAAAATAAAGCGCAGCGTAATGCCTTCACTGGCGAGATCGCTGGCCATCACGGTATAAATAACGATACCGGGCAGGGTAGTGAGTGCCGAAATAAAGGTATAAGGCCAGAAGGCGATAGTGGTTAATCCGTAGGCGTAATTTTGAATATTGTAAGGAAACAGCGGGATTAAGCGGGTAAGAATTAAAAAATCGATACCGTTATGTGCAATGCCTTTTTCAATGGCCTGGAAGGTATGGCTGTGACCAACGTATTTCAGCAATAAATCGCGCCCCAAAAAGCGTGCCAACAGGAATGAACTCGAGGAGGCCAGCGTGGCGGCAATTAATGAGAGTAGTGTCCCTAAGATCGGGCCAAAAACTATGCCTCCAGCGATCACCAGTATGCTTCCTGGTAACAGAAAGAGGGTGGCAATGATGAATAACACAATATAAAGGCAATAACCGAACAATCCGCTCTGGCGAATGAGAGTTTGTAAGTGGGGTAAATCGGTGAGCAGATCGAATAAACCGCAAGCGTGGATAGCGTAAATGACCAGCGCAAAAATAAAACAGGCAAAAAGAAATTTACGCTCAGCGTTCATTGTGGAGTTTCCTATATCAAACTTGATAATAGAGAAGTGGTCAGACAACTAAAAACGCTGTGACGGTATAACAAAGGACGACAAGCAACAAATCATTACTGACAGTTTGTTGATTTTTCTCAAGGTTAATTCTCCTGACTCCGTTTGAGCCAGGAGAGCAGCTAAATTAGCGGCGGAAGGTCGCCCACACAGGCGCGTGATCGGACGGTTTTTCCATGCTGCGGATTTCATAGTCGATGCCGGTTTCTACGCAACAGTCTGCCAGCGGTTGGCTGGCGAGCAGCAGGTCGATACGCAGACCACGGTTATCGTCAAAACCTTTTGAGCGGTAATCAAACCATGAGAAACGATCTGCTGTTTCCGGATTCGCATGGCGGAAGGTATCCACCAGCCCCCAACTTATCAGCCTGTCCATCCATTCACGTTCTTCAGGCAGGAAAGAACATTTACCAGTACGCAGCCAGCGTTTGCGGTTCTCTTCGCCAATGCCGATATCCAGGTCGGTGGGGCTGATATTCATATCGCCCATAATCAGCACCGGATTTTCGCGCTTAAGTTCGGTTTCGAGATAGTTTTGCAGGTTCTGATAAAACTGCGCTTTCGCCGGGAATTTAATCGGATGGTCGCGACTTTCGCCCTGTGGGAAGTAACCGTTGATCACGGTGACATTACCCAGCGGCGAGGGGATTTCCGCCATAATAATTCGCCGTTGTGCCTCTTCGCCGTCGTCAGGGAAGCCGCGACGCACAGCAATCGGCGTCTCTTTGGTCAACAATGCCACGCCGTAATGGCCTTTCTGCCCGTGATAAAACACGTTGTAGCCGAGCTTTGCCACCTCTTCGAGCGGAAACATATCGTCATGAACTTTTGTCTCCTGCAGGCCAATCACATCTGGTTGGTGCTTTTCGACGATGGCTTCAAGCTGGTGAGGTCTGGCGCGCAGGCCGTTGATATTAAAAGAGACAAATTTCATAGTCGCTGCCATTTATTCAGATAAAGAGTGCGTGGATGGTAGCAGAATTTCGCTTTGCTTACCGCCTGTTGTTAAGTGATTTGATCGATGGTTGTTAATGATGTCAACGATGGCGCAAAAAATGCCCGCTTTTGGTGCGCGCTGCGTCAGAATGGCGCAGTAATTTCCAGTAAATTTCGTCAATGATCACAATTCCAGAATTATATTTTACTTCTGCATAACATTGCGTTTTTTATTCTTTTTATTCACCTACATCGCAAACGTATTCACTTTATATGCACTTTAAATGCATATGGTTTGGTTATAACTCCTTGATTATCAGTTAATCGCCCCCTTTTATGCACTTTTATCACTGGCTGGCACGAACCCTGCAATCTACATTTACAGCGCAAACATTACTTATTATTAACATATAAATAACGAATCATTTACTGTAGAGGTCGCTATGTCTCAGCCAATTACGCGTGAAAACTTTGATGAATGGATGATACCTGTTTACGCTCCGGCACCATTTATTCCGGTACGTGGCGAAGGTTCGCGCTTGTGGGATCAGCAGGGGAAAGAGTATATCGACTTCGCGGGTGGCATTGCGGTGAACGCACTGGGCCATGCGCACCCGGAACTGCGCGAGGCGCTGAACGAACAGGCGAGTAAGTTCTGGCATACCGGTAATGGTTACACCAACGAGCCGGTACTGCGACTGGCGAAAAAATTGATCGACGCCACTTTTGCCGATCGCGTGTTCTTCTGTAACTCTGGTGCGGAAGCCAATGAAGCGGCGCTCAAACTGGCACGTAAATTCGCTCACGACCGCTTCGGCAGCCATAAGAGCGGCATCGTGGCGTTTAAAAATGCGTTCCACGGGCGCACGCTGTTTACCGTCAGCGCGGGCGGGCAGCCAGCCTATTCACAGGATTTTGCGCCACTGCCGCCGGATATTCGTCATGCTGCATATAACGATATTAACTCTGCCAGTGCGCTGATTGACGACTCCACCTGTGCGGTGATTGTCGAACCCATCCAGGGAGAAGGTGGTGTGGTGCCTGCCAGCAACGCATTTTTACAGGAGCTTCGCGAACTGTGTGACCGCCACAACGCATTGCTGATTTTTGATGAAGTACAAACGGGCGTCGGGCGTACCGGGGAACTGTATGCCTATATGCACTACGGCGTGACGCCCGATCTGTTAACTACCGCAAAAGCACTGGGCGGCGGTTTCCCCGTTGGCGCTCTGTTGGCAACCGAAGAATGCGCCAGCGTGATGACCGTGGGCACTCATGGCACCACTTATGGCGGTAATCCGCTGGCCTCGGCGGTGGCAGGCAAAGTGCTGGATCTCATCAACACGCCAGAGATGCTTATTGGCGTTAAACAGCGTCACGACTGGTTTGTTGAGCGTCTTAATACCATTAATCACCGCTATGGTTTGTTCAGTGAAGTTCGCGGCTTAGGTCTTTTAATTGGCTGTGTACTGAATGCTGATTACGCCGGGCAAGCGAAACAAATTTCTCAGGAAGCGGCGAAAGCAGGCGTGATGGTACTGATTGCGGGTGGCAACGTGGTGCGTTTTGCACCAGCGCTCAATGTCAGCGAAGAAGAGGTGACGACCGGACTGGATCGCTTTGCAGCTGCTTGCGAACACTTTGTTAGCCGAGGTTCATCATGATGGTCATCCGTCCCGTTGAGCGCTCAGATGTCTCGGCGCTGATGCAGCTTGCCAGCAAAACGGGCGGCGGCCTGACGTCGCTTCCCGCCAATGAAGCCACGCTTTCGGCGCGTATCGAAAGGGCAATCAAAACCTGGCAAGGCGAACTGCCCAAAAGTGAGCAGGGCTATGTGTTTGTACTGGAGGATAGTGAGACAGGCACTGTGGCGGGAATTTGCGCTATAGAGGTAGCGGTTGGTCTGAATGATCCCTGGTATAACTATCGCGTCGGCACGCTGGTTCACGCCTCAAAAGAGCTAAATGTCTATAACGCGTTACCGACGCTGTTTCTCAGTAACGATCACACCGGCAGCAGCGAGTTGTGCACGCTATTTCTCGATCCGGAGTGGCGCAAAGAGGGCAACGGCTATTTGCTGTCGAAATCGCGCTTTATGTTTATGGCGGCTTTTCGCGACAAGTTTAATGACAAAGTGGTCGCCGAAATGCGCGGGGTGATAGACGAACACGGCTATTCACCGTTCTGGCAAAGCCTCGGTAAACGCTTCTTTTCGATGGATTTTAGCCGCGCCGATTTTCTCTGCGGCACCGGGCAAAAGGCGTTTATTGCAGAACTGATGCCGAAACATCCGATCTATACCCACTTTTTATCCCAGGAAGCGCAGGACGTCATCGGTCAGGTACATCCGCAGACCGCGCCTGCCCGCGCGGTGCTGGAGAAAGAAGGTTTTCGCTACCGTAACTATATCGACATTTTTGACGGCGGACCGACGCTTGAGTGTGACATCGACCGCGTGCGCGCCATTCGCAAAAGTCGGCTGGTGGAAGTGGCAGAAGGTCAGCCTGCGCAGGGCGAATTCCCGGCCTGCCTGGTCGCCAATGAAAATTATCACCATTTCCGCGTGGTGCTGGTGCGTACCGATCCAGCGACCGAGCGTTTGATTTTAACCGCCGCACAACTGGATGCCCTCAAATGCCACGCAGGGGATCGCGTTCGTCTGGTGCGCCTGTGCGCAGAGGAGAAAACAGCATGACTTTATGGATCAACGGTGACTGGGTGACCGGCCAGGGTGCATTGCGTGTGAAGCGTAATCCGGTATCGGGCGAGGTGTTATGGCAAGGCAATGATGCCGATGCCGCTCAGGTCGAGCAGGCTTGTCGGGCTGCCCGAGCGGCGTTTCCGCGCTGGGCGCGACTCTCCTTTGGCGATCGTCAGGTAAGAGTTGAACGCTTTGCCGGATTGCTGGAAAGCAATAAAGCCGAATTAACCGCGATTATTGCCAGAGAAACCGGTAAGCCGCGCTGGGAAGCGGCAACCGAAGTGACGGCGATGATCAATAAAATCGCGATATCAATTAAGGCGTATCACGTTCGTACCGGCGAGCAGCGTAGCGAAATGCCGGACGGCGCGGCGAGCTTGCGTCATCGTCCACACGGTGTGCTGGCGGTGTTTGGACCGTACAATTTCCCCGGACATCTGCCTAACGGGCACATCGTTCCGGCGTTACTGGCTGGCAACACGGTAATCTTTAAACCCAGCGAACTGACCCCCTGGAGCGGTGAGGCAGTCATGCGTTTATGGCAGCAGGCTGGCTTGCCGTCTGGCGTGCTGAACCTGGTGCAGGGCGGGCGCGAAACCGGTCAGGCGCTGAGTGCGCTGGAGGATCTCGACGGCTTGCTGTTTACCGGCAGCGCCAATACCGGTTACCAGCTACATCGCCAGCTCTCTGGTCAGCCGGAGAAAATTCTCGCCCTTGAGATGGGTGGTAATAACCCGCTAATAATCGATGACGTGGCGGATATCGACGCGGCTGTCCATCTGACCATTCAGTCGGCATTTGTCACAGCCGGGCAACGCTGCACCTGCGCCCGCCGTTTATTGCTGAAAAGCGGGGCGCAGGGCGATGCGTTTCTTGCTCGTCTGGTTGCCGTCAGCCAGCGATTAACGCCGGGCAACTGGGATGACGAACCGCAGCCGTTTATTGGCGGGCTGATATCAGAGCAGGCCGCACAGCAGGTGGTTACTGCCTGGCAGGAGCTGGAAGCGATGGGTGGACGAACCCTACTTGCGCCACGTTTACTGCGCGCAGGAACATCGTTGCTTACGCCGGGGATCGTTGAAATGACGGGCGTTGCTGGCGTGCCGGATGAAGAAGTGTTCGGGCCACTATTGCGCGTCTGGCGTTATGACAATTTCGATGAAGCGATTCGAATGGCGAATAACACTCGCTTCGGACTCTCTTGCGGTCTGGTTTCCCCCGAGCGGGAAAAATTCGATCAACTGTTGCTGGAGGCGCGGGCGGGGATTGTTAACTGGAACAAACCGCTTACCGGCGCTGCCAGTACCGCGCCATTCGGCGGTATTGGCGCTTCCGGTAACCATCGCCCCAGCGCCTGGTATGCCGCAGATTACTGCGCCTGGCCGATGGCGAGCCTGGAGTCGGACTCGTTAACATTGCCCGCCACGCTTAACCCTGGGCTGGATTTTTCCGATGAGGTGGTGCGATGAACGCCTGGGAAGTCAATTTCGACGGGCTGGTAGGGCTGACGCATCATTACGCGGGCCTGTCGTTTGGTAATGAAGCTTCTACCAGTCACCGTTTTCAGGTGTCTAACCCACGACTGGCGGCGAAACAGGGCTTACTGAAAATGAAAGCCCTTGCCGATTTGGGATTTCCCCAGGCGGTGATCCCACCGCACGAGCGCCCGTTTATTCCGGTTTTACGTCAGTTGGGATTCAGTGGTAGCGATGAGCAGGTACTGGAAAAGGTTGCACGCCAGGCACCGCATTGGCTTTCCAGCGTCAGTTCTGCTTCGCCAATGTGGGTAGCCAATGCAGCCACGGTAGCGCCATCTGCCGATACGCTGGATGGCAAAGTGCATCTCACCGTTGCCAACCTGAACAATAAATTTCACCGCTCGCTGGAAGCGCCTGTGACCGAATCGCTGTTAAAAGCGATTTTCAACGAGGAGAAAAAATTCGCTATCCATTCGGCGTTGCCGCAGGTGGCCTTGCTCGGTGACGAGGGGGCGGCAAACCACAATCGTCTCGGCGGCCATTATGGTGAGCCGGGTATGCAACTTTTTGTCTACGGGCGAGAAGAGGGCAATGTTTCCCGACCTTCCCGCTATCCGGCGCGGCAGACCCGCGAAGCCAGCGAAGCGGTGGCAAGGCTGAATCAGGTGAATCCCCAACAGGTGTTTTTCGCCCAGCAAAACCCGGACGTTATCGACCAGGGCGTTTTTCATAATGACGTGATTGCCGTGAGCAACCGTCAGGTGCTGTTTTGCCATCAGCAGGCGTTCGCTCGCCAGGCGCAATTACTGGCAAATCTGCGTGCGCGGGTAAACGGTTTTATGGCGATAGAAGTTCCGGCGGCACAGGTTTCCGTGTCGGATGCGGTGTCTACGTATCTGTTTAACAGCCAGTTACTGAGTCGCGATGATGGTTCCATGATGTTGGTGCTGCCTCAGGAGTGTCAGGAACACGCAGGAGTATGGCGTTATCTCAATGAACTCCTTGCCGCTGACAACCCGATTAGCGAACTAAAAGTTTTTGATTTACGTGAAAGTATGGCAAACGGCGGCGGCCCGGCGTGCCTGCGGTTGCGCGTGGTGTTGACAGAAGAAGAACGCCGGGCGGTGAATCCGGCGGTGATGATGAACGATACGCTGTTTAATGCGCTCAATGACTGGGTGGAGCGTTACTACCGCGATCGTCTTACTGCTGCGGATCTTGCCGATCCACAATTGCTGCGCGAAGGGCGGGAAGCACTGGATGTATTGAGCCAATTACTGAATCTCGGTTCGGTTTATCCGTTTCAGCGCGAGGGAGGGGGCAATGGATAATTTTCTTGCTCTGACCTTAACGGGTAAAAAACCGGTTATCACCGAGCGAGAAATCAACGGCGTTCGCTGGCGCTGGCTGGGCGATGGCGTGCTGGAACTGACGCCATTAACGCCACCGCAAGGTGCGCTGGTGATTTCAGCGGGAATACACGGTAATGAGACGGCACCTGTGGAGATGCTGGACGCGTTGCTTGGCGCAATATCTCACGGCGAGATCCCGTTACGTTGGCGGCTGCTGGTGATCCTCGGGAATCCTCCTGCGCTGAAGCAAGGGAAACGTTATTGCCATAGCGATATGAACCGAATGTTTGGCGGACGTTGGCAGCTATTTGCTGAAAGCGGGGAAACCTGTCGCGCGCGCGAACTGGAACAGTGCCTGGAAGATTTTTATGATCAGGGCAAAGAATCTGTGCGCTGGCACCTTGATCTACATACCGCAATTCGTGGCTCCTTGCATCCGCAGTTCGGTGTATTACCGCAACGCGACATTCCCTGGGACGAGAAATTTCTGACGTGGCTGGGGGCGGCGGGGCTGGAGGCACTGGTGTTCCATCAGGCGCCTGGTGGTACGTTTACCCATTTCAGCGCCAGACATTTTGGCGCGCTGGCCTGTACGCTGGAACTCGGCAAAGCGTTGCCCTTCGGACAAAACGATCTTCGCCAGTTTGCAGTCACTGCCAGCGCAATTGCTGCGCTGCTATCTGGTGAGAGTGTCGGTATCGTGAGAACGCCGCCACTACGTTATCGGGTGGTTTCGCAAATTACTCGCCACTCGCCGTCCTTCGAAATGCATATGGCAAGTGACACGCTGAATTTTATGCCGTTTAAGAAAGGAACGTTGCTGGCGCAGGACGGTGAGGAACGTTTTACCGTAACCCATGATGTAGAGTATGTGTTATTCCCTAATCCGTTGGTAGCGTTGGGATTACGCGCGGGATTAATGCTCGAAAAAATAAGCTAATACTTACCCGCAGAAATCATTCTGCGGGTATTAAGTTACTTTCTTATAAATTAATACAGATTAATCCTGGTTATTTGCTTTATTTATCACCAGTCATCCGGTATAGTTCTTCATAATCTCTGCAAAATCATCATGTTGTAATATTCTCTCATCACTCTCCATCAAATTTTCTTTTTTTCTCCATAATTGGCGCAAAAGTGTTTTTTACACTTTCATTGTTTTACCGTTGCTCTGATTAATTGACGCTAAAATCAGTAAAGTTAATCTCGTCAACACGGCACGCTACTTAAGAAAGCCGTAATAAATAACTGAAAGGAAGGATATAGAATATGCGTAAATTAACTGCACTGTTTGTTGCCTCTACCCTGGCTCTTGGCGCGGCTAACCTGGCCCATGCCGCAGACACCACTACCGCAGCACCGGCTGACGCGAAGCCAATGATGCACCACAAAGGCAAGTTCGGTCCGCATCAGGACATGATGTTCAAAGACCTGAACCTGACCGACGCGCAGAAACAGCAGATTCGCGAAATCATGAAAGGCCAGCGTGACCAGATGAAACGTCCGCCGCTGGAAGAACGTCGCGCAATGCATGACATCATTGCCAGCGATACCTTCGATAAAGCAAAAGCTGAAGCGCAGATCGCAAAAATGGAAGAACAGCGCAAAGCCAATATGTTGGCGCACATGGAAACCCAGAACAAGATTTACAACATCCTGACGCCGGAACAGAAAAAGCAATTTAATGCTAATTTTGAGAAGCGTCTGACAGAACGTCCAGTGGCAAAAGGTAAAATGCCTGCAACTGCTGAATAATCTTTCAGCCAAAAACTTAAGACCGCCGGTCTTGTCCACTACCTTGCAGTAATGCGGTGGACAGGGTCGGCGGTTTTCTTTTTTGTTCTCAAACAGATGCAAAAAAAAACTGATCGCCACTAACGTAAATCACCCGAGTTGCCGATAACCATCCACGGTTACCTGAACGATAACAATGAAAAGAACGGGCCGGGAGCGAGTATGGAATACTTTGATATACGTAAAATGTCGGTGAATCTGTGGCGAAACGCTGCCGGTGAAACCCGCGAAATCTGTACTTTTCCACCGGCAAAACGTGATTTTTACTGGCGAGCCAGCATTGCATCCATCGCGGCGAATGGGGAGTTTTCTTTGTTTCCAGGTATGGAAAGGATAGTGACGTTGCTGGAAGGCGGCGAGATGTTCCTTGAAAGTGCAGACCGCTTTAAACATACCTTAAAACCGTTACAGCCTTTTGCCTTTGCGGCGGACCAGGTGGTTAAAGCGAAACTGACGGCAGGGCAGATGTCGATGGATTTCAACATCATGACACGTCTGGATATCTGTAAGGCGAAAGTCAGAATTGCCGAACGTACGTTTACTACCTTTGGCTCACGCGGCGGGGTAGTGTTTGTCATTAACGGGGCGTGGCAACTGGGTGACAAACTGCTCACTACTGACCAGGGAGCGTGCTGGTATGATGGCAAACACACCCTGCGGCTTTTACAACCGCAAGGTAAACTGTTATTCAGTGAAATCAACTGGCTTTCGGGTCATTCACCGGATCAAGTTCGGTAATTTCATAGTTACCAGAAAGCAAAGGTTTACAGAGAATTTTATAACCGTCGTGATCAAACCCGGCGGGTGTCCGAATTAACGTTGTCGCTTCTTCCAGCGAATTAACCGCCCCCAGCCACAGCCAGTTTTGAACAATATGATATTGAGTCATTTCCGGGTGCTGTTCTTTCAGTGCCACCGCACCTTGCCAAGGCCAACACACCACCCGCAAACGCGCCAGAGCCTGGCGCAAGCGTAGCGCATGTTCCTCAGGGCTCTCTTTACCGCAACACGCTCCAGCGCAACGTTTTAATGCAGAACGAAAACATGCACGACCGCGGCTTAACGGTTCCAGTCCCAACAGGCCATAACAAAGTTTTTGTTCATCAGCGATGGTCTGCAATGCTTGTAAAGCTGCGCGCCTATTGGCAAACAGGCCAAACAGGTTGGGGGCTCGTGAAAAATCCACCTCTTTGGCATACACCACATCAACACGCTTTTCATTCAGCTGCAGGGCGCAGAGCTGGCGATTGCGGCGCAAGCGTTTATTAAATAGCGGCTGCTGCTCTTTGATTAATCGCGCTTCAAGGAGTAGAGCGCCGATTTCACCGGCGGTACATATCCAGCTGATGCGTCGGGATTGCCGCAGCATGGCGGCTTCATCCGGGGTACGTAAATGAGAAAGGACGCGGCTGCGGATGTTAATGCTTTTGCCGATATAGAGCGGCATGGTGTCACTTTCGCCATGAAACAGATACACCCCTGGTCGGGTGGGTAAGTCATTAAGGAATGAACGTAAATGTTCGGGATATTCATAAATTGCCGCAGCTTCAAATTCGAGCCGCGGAGAAGTTAAACGCCGTACCACTGTTGACTCCGAGTGCTGGTTATCTATCCAGTGTAACAGGCGGGGAGCGATTAAAAAAGAGGCGGGTCGATGACAAAGGTTACACCATGAGACGTGCTACGCCTGTCAGGCCTATTCGACTCCTGCAATGTATTGAATTTGAATAGTTTTGTAGGTCGAATAAGGCGTTCACGCCGCATCCGGCGTGAACAAAGTACTCTTTTTCGCACAAACCAATATGTGCAAATTATTACTTTTTCCAGAAATCATCGAAAACGGTAATTGGCGGACGGCGTTTATGTTCGGTTTTCAGATACCAGTTCTCTATTGTTCTGGCGACCTGTTCAGGTACGTTTTTCCCTTCCAGATAGTCGTCGATATTGTCATAGGTCACGCCGAGTGCCACTTCATCTGGCAGAGAAGGGCGATCATCTTCCAGATCGGCCGTTGGGGCTTTCTTATAAAGATGTTCCGGACAACCTAATGCCGCCAGTAACTGTTTACCCTGACGTTTGTTGAGGCGATACAGCGGATTAATGTCCGTACCGCCGTCACCATATTTAGTGAAGAATCCGGTAATGGCTTCTGCTGCATGATCGGTGCCCACCACGACACCGCTGGTCATACCCGCAATGCTATATTGTGCTTTCATCCGCTCACGCGCTTTTTCATTGCCACGGACAAAATCACTTAATTCAATACCCGCTTCGCGCAGCGCCTGTTCGCTGGCCAATACCGCGCCCTTGATATTAACGGTTAATACGCGATCCGGTTGAATAAAGGCAATGGCATCCTGACAATCTTGTTCGTCGGCCTGAACACCATAGGGCAGGCGTACGGCAATAAATTGCAGCGATTCGTTGCCGGTTTCCTGGCGCAGCTCATTAATCGCCATCTGGCACAGCTTACCGGCAAGCGTGGAGTCCTGACCGCCGCTGATCCCGAGCACCAGTGATTTAATGAACGGATAAGTTTGCAGGTAGCTTTTCAGAAAATCGACACTACGACGAATTTCCTCTTCAGCATTAATCTGCGGTTTTGCGCCCAGCGCCTTTATTATTTGTTGTTGCAATGTCATTGAACCCCTCCAGACAGAAAAGACAAAACTTCCTTAAAGCTAACCCGTTGCTACTGAAACGACAAGCGACAGCGGGCTGAATGGTGGTTAAAACGTCATACAGGAATCCTCTGAAAGCGGAGCCGTTTCGTTCACGGGCTTGAAAAAGCGCCCAATGTATTCCAGGCTTATCTAACACGCTGATAAACAAGAGGACGGAATATGAACAAGAATATGGCAGGAATTCTGAGTGCAGCGGCGGTATTAACCATGCTGGCGGGTTGTACGGCTTATGATCGTACCAAAGACCAGTTTGTACAGCCTGTGGTGAAAGACGTCAAAAAAGGCATGAGCCGGGCGCAGGTTGCACAAATTGCGGGTAAACCTTCGTCTGAAGTGAGCATGATTCATGCTCGTGGTACTTGCCAGACCTACATCCTGGGTCAACGTGATGGTAAAGCAGAAACCTACTTTGTCGCGTTAGATGATACCGGACATGTCATCAACTCCGGTTATCAGACCTGTGCTGAATACGACACTGATCCACAGGCTGCGAAGTAATCACTTCGTCTGAAAGCTTGAGTAACAACGGAAACCGGCCATTGCGCCGGTTTTTTTTGGCCTGTGTTCTTAATTATCTTCGCGAATTATTTGCCCGAAATGTGAAGAGGGTCATAACCACAGGTCAAGGAGAGACAATTTATAAGGTCAAAGAAATACTATTGCTCAGGTCTATACCGTATACTCCTTTCAGCCACAAAAAAAGTCATGTTGGTTTCGCAAGTTATCCAGAGCATGGAAGCAGGTTAAGGCTTGCGGAGTGTCTGGCTGACAGATAATCGTCGATGAGGGCAGTTTTATGGAAAAGAAACACATTTATCTGTTTTGTTCTGCGGGCATGTCTACCTCTTTACTGGTATCAAAAATGCGCGCACAGGCAGAAAAATATGAAGTTCCGGTCATTATTGAAGCATTTCCGGAAACACTGGCTGGTGAAAAAGGTCAGAATGCCGATGTCGTGTTATTAGGGCCGCAGATTGCTTATATGTTGCCCGAAATCCAGCGTTTGTTACCCAACAAACCGGTTGAAGTAATTGACTCGCTTCTTTATGGCAAAGTCGATGGTTTAGGCGTGCTTAAGGCTGCGGTTGCAGCGATTAAAAAAGCCGCAGCAAATTAATTTATTTTAAATTTTCCCGTCAAAGAGTTATTTCATAAATCAATACCGCAATATTTAAATTGCGGTTTTTAAGGGTATTTTTCTATGAGTAATGTTATTGCATCGCTTGAAAAGGTACTCCTCCCTTTTGCAGTTAAAATAGGAAAGCAACCACACGTTAATGCAATCAAAAATGGTTTTATTCGCTTAATGCCGTTAACCCTTGCGGGAGCCATGTTTGTATTAATTAACAACGTTTTTCTAAGCTTTGGGGAGGGGTCGTTTTTTTATTCCTTAGGTATTCGCCTGGATGCCTCAACCATTGAAACACTTAATGGTCTGAAAGGTATCGGCGGCAACGTATATAACGGAACATTAGGGATAATGTCTTTAATGGCACCGTTCTTTATTGGCATGGCGCTGGCAGAAGAGCGTAAAGTCGATGCGCTGGCGGCTGGGTTGTTATCCGTTGCAGCATTTATGACCGTCACCCCATATAGTGTCGGTGAGGCCTATGCGGTTGGCGCAAACTGGTTAGGTGGGGCGAATATCATCTCCGGGATTATTATTGGCCTGGTGGTGGCAGAAATGTTTACCTTTATTGTCCGCCGCAATTGGGTCATTAAATTGCCCGACAGCGTACCTGCTTCAGTATCGCGTTCCTTCTCGGCATTAATTCCCGGCTTTATTATTCTTTCCGTGATGGGGATTATTGCCTGGGCGTTGAATACCTGGGGCACCAACTTCCATCAGATCATTATGGATACCATCTCAACCCCACTGGCATCGTTGGGTAGCGTGGTGGGCTGGGCCTATGTGATCTTTGTTCCACTGCTCTGGTTCTTCGGTATTCATGGTGCGCTGGCGCTGACCGCACTGGACAACGGCATTATGACGCCTTGGGCGCTGGAAAATATCGCGACCTATCAGCAATATGGTTCCGTCGAAGCGGCGCTGGCAGCCGGTAAGACCTTCCATATCTGGGCCAAGCCGATGCTGGACTCCTTTATTTTCCTCGGTGGCAGTGGTGCGACTTTGGGTCTGATCCTGGCTATCTTTATCGCTTCTCGCCGTGCTGATTATCGTCAGGTGGCAAAACTGGCGCTGCCGTCCGGCATCTTCCAGATTAACGAACCGATTCTGTTTGGTTTGCCAATTATCATGAACCCGGTGATGTTTATCCCGTTTGTACTGGTACAACCGATTCTGGCGGCAATCACTCTGGCAGCGTACTACATGGGCATTATTCCTCCGGTGACCAATATTGCACCGTGGACCATGCCAACCGGTTTGGGAGCCTTCTTTAACACCAACGGTAGCGTCGCTGCATTGCTGGTCGCACTCTTCAACCTTGGTATCGCAACGTTAATTTATCTGCCCTTTGTTGTGGTGGCTAACAAAGCACAAAACGCGATTGATAAAGAAGAGAGCGAAGAAGATATTGCTAATGCCCTGAAATTTTAATCGATACCGGTACGGGTAACGCTGTACCGGGAATAAATGAGGAACGATATATGATGGATCTTGACAATATTCCTGATACGCAAACAGAAGCTGAAGAGCTGGAAGAAGTGGTGATGGGACTTATCATCAACTCCGGACAAGCGCGCAGCCTGGCGTATGCCGCACTGAAACAGGCGAAGCAGGGCGATTTTGCCGCAGCAAAAGCCATGATGGATCAGTCACGGATGGCATTGAATGAAGCGCATCTGGTACAGACGAAACTGATTGAAGGCGATGCGGGCGAAGGTAAGATGAAAGTGAGTCTGGTGCTGGTCCACGCTCAGGATCATTTAATGACGTCCATGCTTGCGCGGGAACTGATTACTGAATTAATTGAGCTTCATGAAAAACTGAAGGCATAAGGAGTCGATGATGCAGCCAGTGATTAACGCGCCGGAAATTGCCACTGCCCGAGAACAGCAGTTGTTTAATGGCAAAAACTTCCATGTGTTTATCTACAACAAAACTGAGAGTATCAGCGGACTGCATCAGCACGACTATTATGAATTTACTCTGGTATTAACCGGGCGTTATTTCCAGGAGATTAACGGTAAGCGCGTGTTACTGGAACGGGGCGATTTTGTTTTTATTCCGTTAGGTTCGCACCATCAAAGTTTTTATGAGTTTGGTGCCACGCGCATATTGAACGTTGGGATCAGTAAACGCTTTTTTGAGCAGCATTACCTGCCGTTGTTGCCTTATTGCTTTGTCGCTTCGCAGGTATACCGGACCAATAACGCTTTTCTCACCTATGTGGAAACCGTGATTTCTTCATTGAATTTCCGCGAAACAGGGCTGGAAGAGTTTGTTGAGATGGTTACTTTTTATGTCATTAACCGTTTGCGTCATTACCGCGAAGAACAGGTGATTGATGATGTACCGCAGTGGCTGAAAAGTACGGTAGAAAAGATGCATGATAAAGAGCAGTTTAGTGAATCGGCGCTGGAGAATATGGTGACGTTGTCAGCCAAATCACAGGAATATTTGACGCGAGCGACTCAACGATATTATGGCAAAACACCAATGCAGATTATTAATGAGATCCGTATTAATTTTGCCAAAAAACAACTGGAAATGACCAACTATTCTGTGACGGATATTGCGTTTGAGGCCGGTTATAGTAGCCCGAGCTTGTTTATTAAAACGTTTAAGAAATTAACGTCCTTTACGCCTAAGAGCTATCGTAAGAAATTGACTGAATTTAATCAGTAAGTCGTTATACCTGACAATTAACATATCTGTCCTGTTGCTGGATTATTTATGTCCGGGGGCAGATATGCCAGATATCAGTATTCTGTACTGAAGGGAGAAATTATGAGCCAGAAATTAAAAGTCGTCACTATTGGTGGCGGGAGCAGCTATACCCCGGAGTTACTGGAAGGATTTATTAAGCGTTATCACGAATTACCTGTCAGCGAATTATGGCTGGTGGATGTTGAAGGTGGTAAAGCTAAACTGGATATTATTTTTGATCTCTGCCAACGGATGATTGATAACGCTGGCGTCCCGATGAAGCTTTATAAAACGCTGGATCGCCGCGAAGCATTGAAAGATGCTGATTTCGTTACTACCCAACTGCGCGTAGGCCAATTACCGGCGCGCGAACTGGATGAACGTATTCCATTAAGTCATGGTTATCTTGGTCAGGAAACTAACGGTGCGGGCGGTTTGTTTAAAGGTCTGCGTACCATTCCGGTGATTTTTGACATCGTAAAAGATGTCGAAGAACTTTGTCCGAATGCATGGGTGATTAACTTCACTAACCCGGCGGGAATGGTCACTGAAGCCGTTTATCGTCATACCGGATTTAAACGCTTTATCGGCGTGTGTAATATTCCGATCGGCATGAAGATGTTTATTCGCGATGTTCTGATGCTGAAAGACAGCGATGATTTATCTATCGATTTGTTCGGCCTCAACCATATGGTGTTCATTAAGGATGTGCTGGTAAATGGCAAATCACGCTTTGCCGAATTGCTTGATGGTGTGGCATCCGGGCAGTTAAAAGCATCTGGCGTTAAAAATATTTTCGATCTGCCATTTAGCGAAGGCTTAATTCGTTCTCTGAATCTGTTGCCGTGTTCTTATTTGCTTTATTACTTCAAGCAAAAAGAGATGCTGGCTATTGAAATGGGCGAATACTACAAAGGCGGCGCACGTGCGCAGGTAGTACAGAAAGTCGAGAAACAACTTTTTGAGCTATATAAAAACCCGGAGTTGAATGTTAAGCCGAAAGAGCTGGAACAGCGCGGTGGGGCTTATTACTCTGATGCAGCGTGCGAAGTGATCAACGCTATCTACAACGACAAGCAAGCAGAACATTACGTTAATATCCCGCATCATGGGCATATTGATAATATTCCGGCAGACTGGGCGGTAGAAATGACCTGTACGCTGGGGCGCGATGGCGCGACGCCACATCCGCGCATTACGCATTTCGATGATAAAGTGATGGGGCTGATTCACACCATCAAAGGTTTCGAGATTGCTGCCAGCAACGCCGCACTTAGCGGGGAATTTAACGATGTGTTACTGGCGCTAAACCTTAGTCCGTTGGTGCATTCCGATCGCGATGCTGAGCTGCTGGCACGCGAGATGATTCTGGCGCACGAGAAATGGCTGCCAAATTTTGCCGACTGCATCGCAGAGCTTAAAAAAGCACATTAACCGAGGCTGATTATGGAACGCTTACTGATTGTTAATGCCGATGATTTTGGCTTAAGCAAAGGTCAGAACTACGGCATTATCGAGGCCTGTCGCAATGGGATTGTCACGTCGACGACGGCGCTGGTGAATGGGCAGGCTATTGACCATGCAGTGCAGTTGAGTCGTGATGAACCGAGTCTGGCCATAGGGATGCACTTTGTCCTTACTATGGGCAAGGCACTGACAGCTATGCCGGGGTTAACCCGCGATGGTGTGCTGGGAAAATGGATCTGGCAGTTGGCAGAAGAAGATGCTTTACCGCTGGAAGAAATTACTCAGGAGCTTGCCAGTCAGTATTTGCGTTTCATTGAGCTATTTGGACGCAAACCTACGCATCTTGATAGCCATCATCATGTGCATATGTTCCCGCAGATTTTCCCGATTGTTGCCAGGTTTGCGGCTGAAGAGGGGATAGCGTTGCGCATCGACCGTCAGCCGCTATCTAACGTTGGTGATTTACCGGCTAATCTGCGCAGTTCGCAGGGATTCAGTAGCGCGTTTTATGGTGAAGAGATTAGCGAGACACTGTTCCTGCAAGTGCTTGATGACTCCAGTCATCGCGGCGAGCGCTCTCTGGAAGTGATGTGCCACCCGGCGTTTATCGATAATACGATTCGCCAGAGTGCTTATTGCTTCCCTCGGTTAACGGAACTGGATGTGCTGACTTCAGCGTCGTTGAAATATGCGATTGCTGAGCGTGGTTATCGGTTGGGTAGTTATCTTGATGTGTAAGTAAGGTGGTAAGGTCACTCCCCAGGGGGCGTGACCTTATCCATATTTACGCCGGGATTTTGTCAATCTTAGGAATGCGTGACCACACGCGGTGTGCTGCCATCAGCGTTAACAGTTCATCCATAAAACTACCATCGGCGCTGTCAGCTTCCACAATCCCTTCTTCACCCTGGTCAGCGACCTTGATTGTTGCTTTAAACTTGCGCGCGTCTCCCGCCAGCGCAATCGGTTTAAGGTGTTTGTAGGCTTCCATCAGGTAGTAGTTGGCATCGCCGTTGTCAGCGATATCCGCGATATTGCCGCAAGGGACAATAACTGCATCGACCGTCAGCGAAGGCGCTCCGGCAAAGGTAGCGGCTATAGGCAGCACCGTACCGTCATCCGCAGTCACTTCACCCATTCGGGAGTAGAGCAGTTTGGCATGAACGCCTTTGGCCTTCAGCGCCTTGAGAATGGCCAGAAGGTCTGCCGATCTCACTTCATCATTAAGTAAAATCGCTACCACGCGACCTTTCACATCACCGTCAGGAATGGCGTACAAACTTAAGGATGGATCCTTTTTCAGACCGTTGACGTCCGGAGGCGGGGTGATATTCAGCTGGTCGTCCGTCAGCTCGATACCGAGATTTTTCGCCACCGCCTGGGCCAGAGTGAGATCAATATGCGCCAGCTGGTCAACAACGCGCTCACGAATATACGGACGAACGACTTTGCTTAACTCAAAACTGAAACCATCGACAATATGGCGCTGCTCGAATGGCGTCTGACTTAGCCAGAACAGGCGCGGATGGGAATAATATTCGCCAAACGATGGACTGCGCTCGCGAACTTTATTTCCTTCCACGCGTTCCTGGTATGATTCAAAACCGCCACGTTTCGGCCCCGGCGGTGTTTCGCGCGGCCAGTTATCGTTGATCGAGTTCGGTTCGTAATTCGCTGGGTTAGTGTCGATCCCCATACGATGCATGCCGTCACGCTGGAAATTATGGTAAGGGCAGGTCGGGCGGTTAATCGGAATCTCATGGAAATTTGGTCCGCCAAGACGACTGATTTGTGTATCGGTATAAGAGAACAAACGCCCCTGCAACAGCGGATCGTTGGTGAAATCCAGACCGGGGACAATATGCCCAGGATGGAAAGCCGCCTGTTCGTTTTCGGCAAAGAAGTTATCCGGGTTGCGATTGAGCACCATTTTGCCAACACGCTGAACGGGTACCAGTTCTTCCGGGATAAGTTTAGTTGGATCAAGAAGGTCGAAGTCGAACTTAAATTCATCTTCCTCAGGAATCAACTGGAAGCCCAGTTCGTATTCCGGAAAATCGCCTGCTTCAATCGCTTCCCACAACTCGCGGCGGTGGAAGTCCGGGTCACGTCCGGTTAGTTTTTGTGCTTCATCCCAAACGAGTGAGGCTTTGCCTGCCAGTGGTTTCCAGTGGAAACGTACGAACGTTGCCTTCCCTTCGGCATTAATCAGGCGGAAGGTGTGAATACCGAAGCCTTCCATGGTGCGGTAACTGCGCGGGATCCCGCGATCCGACATCGCCCACATCACGTTGTGCAGAGTTTCAGGTTGCAGAGAAACATAATCCCAGAAAGTATCGTGGGCGCTTTGCCCTTGTGGGATTGCCCAGTGCGGTTCTGGTTTTACCGCATGAACAAAATCAGGGAATTTATGCGCATCCTGAATAAAGAAGATCGGTGTGTTGTTACCAACAAGGTCAAAAATACCCTCTTCAGTGTAGAACTTGGTCGCGAAGCCACGGATATCTCGCACCGTATCCGCCGAGCCAGCACCACCCTGAACGGTGGAGAATCGGACAAAGACCGGGGTAATTTTGTTGGGGTCTGACAGAAAATCCGCTTTGGTGATATCGCTTAAGCTTTTATATGGCTGGAAATAACCGTGAGCGGCTGAGCCGCGCGCATGAACAATTCGTTCCGGGATGCGCTCATGGTCAAAGTGAGTGATTTTCTCGCGCAGAATAAAATCTTCCAGCAGTGTTGGGCCACGGCTACCGGCGCGTAGGGAGTTTTGATCATCGGCGATGCGTACACCCTGGTTGGTGGTAAGTGCATAATTTTCACTGCCTTTACGCACGTCCTCCAGGGAGTTCAGCTTTTCATTACGTGTATCAGGGGCTTTCAGACTCCCTGGCGCGGTTGGCTGCGCTCCCGGTGGCGTCGGTTCAGCCGCTGGACGATGGGAACCGTCCTCAGGTGCCAGTGAGTCCATCCCCGGTTTCGCTTCGCTGGAATCGTGTAGTGGTGACTGGTGCTGATGTGGGTTCTTTTCGTTATGTTGCGACATTGAACTCGTCTCCTTAATGTATTACTGAAAGGGCCGCTGTTTTGGTCAAAAAACTCTCTAACTATAGACCACCAGCCAGATCCCGCTTCGGAGACTATTCTGGAAACGGTGTTATGAAATACACGCAAAGCGGGACGTACAGGGGCTAAATCGGCTAAACTACAGTTTTTCTGATTTTTAATATGCGTTTAGTGAAGCCAGTAATGAAGAAACCGCTCCGTCAGCAAAACCGCCAGATTATTAGCTATGTCCCACGCACGGAACCCGCGCCGCCAGAACATGCGATAAAGATGGATTCGTTTCGTGATGTCTGGATGCTGCGTGGCAAATATGTTGCGTTTGTACTGATGGGAGAGTCATTTCTGCGCTCACCGGCGTTTACTGTGCCTGAATCCGCCCAGCGTTGGGCAAATCAGATCCGCCAGGAAGGGGAAGTGACTGAGTAAGGATTACGTACCTCCCGGTTTTGCCGGGAGTTACATGGACTGAAATTCTGTATTTCGATGCTACATTCATTCAAATCACCTGTAACAAAAAGCTGCCTTTGACGATCTATTGCTATAAATAAGTGATCTTTTTTCTTTAATTGTTTATTTATTTTATAATAGTTAAGTTTAGCTAATCAGAATGAGCTATTTTTGATAGTTCATCCTGTGGCGTTGCCATTAAACTTATATTGTAAATTGCTTAGATTCAAATGAGATAATAATTTTGTTGAAATACGAGGTGGGAGATGTTTTCTACAAACTTAATACAGAGTGATTATGGTAATTTAAATATTAAAAACCTTGCCTTCAACTCTTTTAAAGAAAGGCTGCAGTCTACCATGACAGCACTCACTTTCTTTATATCAACGGGTCAATGTGCCTGCGATGAAATAGCAGAATCAAACTTCAATTATATGATTACCTATATGTCTAACATTAACTATGATGCCTCAAAGCCAGGAGCGCCAGCACTTAGTTTTGATACATATCTGCAGGACAATGTTAAATATAGAGTGATAATTAATAATCTTTATGGTAGTGAAATTAGGATAAGAGGTATTAATGAGAATTTTGTTGGGATGGATTTTACCTGTGAATTCCGACCAGAAAAAATGACCAATTTGATCAATATAAAAAACAGGTTGGTTATTCAGTATTTAAGAACGATATACTATGAACAAAATTATATACATCCTGTTGGGAGCATTTTTGCTGCGATTCAAAAAAATGAGAGTCTCCTAAAGTTTCCTTCGGTAATATCAATGCTTAATGTCAATCTTCTTTTTAATCCACTGAATCTTCCGGGAATGGGAAGTGGTGTGCTTGAAGAGATTATGAGTATTTCAGATAGTTCACTTAGAAAACGTCTTGGGTATGAGGTTTTAAGCTTCTCGCTACAAGCACATTCATTGAGTCAGGAATGTATTGATAAGTTAGCCATTTTTTTCGCTGACGATCTGTTTAAATATGAGTCAGTATGCATCGCCGCGATGGAACATTTAAAAAGTAAGGCAACGGCCCCTATACAAAACGGACCGTTGCCAGCATAAGAATTAACGGTGTGCCAGTTCGGCGTCGTCTTCGCTATCCAGAATGGCTTTATCGGTTTGCTTCAGCCACTGGCTGGTCAGCGTGCCAGCGGTCATCGAGCCACTAACGTTTAGCGCCGTACGGCCCATGTCGATAAGCGGTTCAACGGAGATTAACAATGCCACCAGCGTTACAGGCAGGCCCATCGCAGGCAGCACAATCAGTGCGGCGAAAGTTGCGCCACCACCGACACCGGCAACGCCTGCGGAACTAACGGTAACAATACCGACCAGCGTCGCAATCCACATCGGGTCCAGCGGGTTAATGCCAACCGTAGGCGCAACCATCACCGCCAGCATTGCCGGATACAAACCGGCACAGCCGTTCTGACCAATGGTCGCACCGAAAGAGGCGGCGAAACTGGCGATGGATTCAGGAACACCGAGTCGACGCGTTTGTGCTTCCACATTAAGCGGGATAGACGCAGCACTGGAACGGCTGGTAAAGGCAAACGTCAGTACTGGCCATACCTTACGGAAGTACTTCAGCGGGCTCACGCCATTAATGCCCAGCAGAAGGCCATGCACTGCAAACATAATCAGAAGACCGAGGTAGGACGCGACAACGAAACTACCCAGTTTGATGATGTCTTGCAGGTTAGAACCTGCAACAACTTTGGTCATCAGCGCCAGAACGCCGTAAGGGGTCAGCTGCATGACCAGGCGAACCAGTTTCATCACCCAGCTTTGCAGGGTATCGATAGCGGTTAAGACGCGTTCACCTTTCGGCGCATCATCCTTCAGCAGTTTCAGCGCAGCTACACCGAGGAATGCGGCAAAAATTACCACGCTGATAATTGACGTCGGATTGGCTCCGGTCAGATCGGCAAACGGGTTTTTCGGGATAAAGGACAAGACCAGCTGCGGAACGCTCAGGTCAGAGACTTTACCAACATAGTTACTTTCGATGGCGTTCAAACGTGCAGTTTCTGCACCACCCTGAACCAGACCTTCAGCCGTCAAACCAAACAGGTTGGTGACCAGCACACCGACCAGCGCCGCAATCAGCGTGGTAAACAAAAGCGTTCCGATGGTCAGAAAACTGATTTTGCCTAACTGTGATGCGTTATGCAGACGGGCAACCGCGCTCAGAATAGAGGCGAAGACTAACGGCATAACGATCATTTGCAGCAGTTGAACATAGCCGTTACCAACGATGTTAAACCACTGTACAGAATCTTTAAGTACCTGGCTGTCAGAACCATAAATGGTATGCAGGGCGAGGCCAAAAACCACACCCATCACCAGACCCACCAGCACTTTTTTCGCCAGACTCCACTGTTTATGGCGGGTCTGAGCCAGCGCAAACAGCAGTACAACGAACACCACGATGTTCGCAATTAATGGAAAGTTCATCCCCGTTCTCCTGATCTTATTATTTCTATCACTGCGTAGCAGTCATAGTGTTGGCGCAAGATTAACAGAACTGTGAGCTGGCTCTTATATTCAAATGGAATTGCTTATTCCAGAAAGGCGATTTTTGCCTTTTTAGTATTCAACCTGATGCTTAATAAGCCGATGAAACTGGATCTGCAAGGTATTGATCATTTGCGATGACCAACGAACAGCGCTGTTTTCGGGTAATGAATGGGGCATCCATACCGACCAGACAAATAATGCCATGCAGATAAAACGTTCCAGTTGGTTGCCCTTTTGGGGAACCAGGATAGGCAAGCGGAAACGCCAGCGGCATGGCCAGAGCAGGGGAACACCGGCGGGTGTCAGCATATCGGCAAGTATGTGGCTCAAATAACCCAGTACCATTCCCTGCAACGCATCAGCAGGAATAAACCAGCTTTCAGGAACCTTAAGGTAAAAGGTTGCCAGCAGCGCAAATACCGCCAGCAGACTGTGGGTAAAACCACGATGCCCAAAAGCGCGGGCGATCGGTTTTGATATCCACTTTAATCGCTGCCCAAGAAACGACTTTGGGTGATCGATGTCCGGTAACAAACACGTCAGGATTGCGGAAGGGACAATATGCCACCAGTCACCCTGTGCCAGCACGGGCGTCAGCTCGGCATTTTTGGCAAATACCGCACAAGCAATAGAAAAGAGAAGGTGACCTTCCGCCGTCATGATAAAACTCACTAAACTGTCGATACGTACAGTATAGGATTTTTATACAGTGCACGGAAGTAGTGACGGTGTAACTCTTTCTCTTAAATTGACGATTAATCCGCCAGTTGAATGCAAATTCAGATAAAGAACCAGGGGCAGCGTGATAACTGCCCTTGGTTATTAACCGAGAAGGTCTTTTGCGGTGAGTTCTGTCAGCGATGAGAGTTTGACGTTTGCTAATACAAAACGTGGATCATTTTGCGCTTCTGGCGCAGGAACGACGATGGAACGCATGCGGGCTGCTTTAGAGGCGATCATGCCATTTACCGAATCTTCCAGCGCTACGCAGGTCAGTGGGTCAACGCCCAGTTTTGCTGCGCAGTCGAGATATACTTGCGGATGCGGCTTGCTGTAAGGCAATTTTTCAGCCGAGGCGAGGGCATCGAAACTGTCGCGTAAGTCAAACATGGTCAACACTTTTTCCAGCATATGTAGTGGTGACGCGGAGGCCAGTCCCACCAATAAACCTTGTTCTTTGCATAACGCAACGGCTTCACGCACGCCTGGCAATAATGGGCGTGTCTCTTCAACCAGTGAAATGGCACGAGCAATAACCCGTTCTACTACTTCCTGACGGCTTGGACCATTCCAGGGTTGCCGGGCGTACCAAAGATCGACCACCATATCGATGCGTAAACCTAAGGTGTCCGGCAGCTCGTTACGACGGGAGATATCCACCCCCAGGCTTGCCATCACATCCAGTTCGGCCCGATCCCATAAAGGTTCTGAGTCGATAAGTAATCCATCCATATCAAAAATTGCAGCAAGAATCTGACGCGGGGTTGACATTACAACCTCTCCTTTAGAGCATTATGTGTAAGGTATTAAGCCGTGCTTATGATTAAGCGCCTATCATATCGCCTTTAAAGAATGGGCGAAAACAGATATCTACAGGTAAACTAAGTGAAACGACGCGTCTTAATCAAGGAGAACTCATGACGTATCAACAAGCTGGACGCATTGCTGTTTTGAAAAGGATTTTAGGTTGGGTGATTTTTATACCTGCATTGATCTCTACATTGATTTCTTTGCTGAAATTTATGAATACCCGGCAGGAAAACCAGGAAGGCATTAATGCGGTCATGCTCGACTTTACTCATGTCATGATCGATATGATGCAGGCGAATACGCCTTTTTTGAATCTGTTCTGGTTTAACTCCCCGACGCCCAATTTTAATGGTGGCGTGAACGTTATGTTCTGGGTGGTATTCATCCTGATTTTTGTCGGACTGGCGTTGCAGGACTCCGGTGCCCGGATGAGTCGCCAGGCGCGTTTCTTGCGGGAAGGTGTTGAAGATCAACTCATTCTGGAAAAAGCCAAAGGGGAAGAGGGGCTAACACGCGAACAGATTGAGTCACGTATTGTTGTCCCGCACCATACTATTTTCCTGCAGTTTTTCTCGCTGTATATCCTGCCGGTTATTTGTATTGCTGCAGGTTATGTGTTCTTTTCTCTGCTGGGGTTTATTTAATCAAAAGGCCGCACGGAGCGGCCATTATCCTCACCCCATATTATGCTGCTAATAATCTATCCAGTGACTGCTGAGCAATAACCAAATGCTGACCGCCAAATAACCTTGCACGATTTAACAGCGTGTAGAGTTGGTAAACCGGTTGACGTTCAAGGAAATCGGCAGGTAGCGGGGATACTGACTGATAGCCGTCATAGATTTGTGGCGGCTGTTCAGTATGCAGCGGTAACATCGCCAGGTCGCACTCTCGGTCACCCCAGTAGCAGGCCGGGTCGAAAATGTACGGGCCATCCGGACCCAGCGCACAGTTGCCGGACCATAAATCGCCGTGCAACAGAGAAGGCTGCGGTTGATGCGAGGCCAGACGCTGCTGAATATGCTCGACGATGGCATCGATATTGCCGAAAGCGATCCCTTTTTCTGCCGCCAGTTCCAGCTGCCAGCCAATCCGTTGTTCAGCAAAAAAAGTTGACCAGCGACGTTGCCAGGTGTTGGGCTGGGGAGTTGTGGAGAGCGCGTTATCGAAATCGAGGCCAAATTGCGGTTGGTCGCTCCATTGATGTAAACGCGCAATTTGCTGACCAAGAATAAATGCGCTATGCGCATCCAGCGGGCGAGGTGGGAGATAATCCATCACCAGAAAACTGTAGTCACGGTCAGCGCCAACTGCCCAAACCTTAGGCACGGTGACGGTTTTACTACGCGACAGTAACTCCAGTTGGTCGGCTTCGGCGGTAAAACCGGGAAGCAGTTCCCTTTCATCACATTTGACGAAAAAGTCACGTCCTGCATAGCGCAAATGCCATGCGGCATGGACTTCTCCGCCAGGCAGTTCATTACGCAGTTCGATTTCGCCTTCACCTAACTGCTCGCTCAAAAGACGACTGATTGCCTGCCACATGATGTCTCTCCCATGTTGTCTGCCAGATCATAAGGTTAGCGCAAGAATGCGGTGTAAAAACACGAGCTAACGCACACCACAGACTGATTATTGCCCAAAAACCATTTATTTTCTGTTGCTATTCCATTCCTCCCAGGTCGTGATGGTGATTTCAGGATCTTTGCCGGTTGCACTTTGGGTAAGCCCCGAAACCAGTTCTCTAATTTCTTCTTCACTTTGGGTACTGATAAGTCCAAAAGTGTTAGTCCCCAGCTCATGGATATTTCCATCATCATCCGTCATGGTGAGCAAAAAACCGTCGCGAGTCAGGTAATTATTCAACTCGTTAATTTCAGTCAATGTATCCTCGTGCAACATGACGGTTATGACATAACGGACAAGATCGCCACTGGCCATAGTTCACCCCTTTGTTATCACATGACTTTTGAGCATAGTCGGAGAAACGCGTTGCCGACAGGTTGGTGGTGATTCCCCCAATGCAGGGGGAATGTTTCAGTTAGCGGGAAAGGTAAGCGTAAATTTTTTGTGTATCGTCATGGGAGCACAGGCGTGTTCCCTGATTGAGTGTGGCTGCACTCCCCGCAGCTACGCCAAAACGGACCATCTCTTCAAGAGAGGCATTTTCTGCCAGTTTCAGTGTCATCGCGCCGACCATGCTGTCACCAGCGCCAACGGTGCTCTGGCTTTTCACCGGTGGTGGCACAACCTGAATGCAGTTTTCACTATCAACGCCCAGCGCCCCTTGTGGACCCAGGGAAACGACAACTCGTTTGGCCTTGCCGCTATTAACGATTTCCTGCGCGGCTTTGCGGACATCGTCTGGCTGGGTGAGTTCGCGATTCACCAGCGCACTGAGTTCTTTTTGGTTAGGCTTAACCAACTCGATGTTACCAATCGCCAGTGCTGCACTTAACGCTTCGCCAGAACTGTCGACGATACAGCGGATCCCTTGGTTTTGCGCAGCGGAAATCAGTTGGGTTAATTTTTCTAGCTTCACACCTGGCGGCAGGCTTCCGCTTATGACCAGGATAGCACCGGATTCAATTTCCAGAACTTGCTCTTCAAGCTGGCGAAACTCATCTTCACTTAATGCCGCGCCTGGCATGACAAAACGATACTGCTCACCGCTTGCTTCCACATGTACGTGTAAATTCTGCCGGGTCCAGTCTTTGGCTTCTACAGTAGCGACGGGGACATTTTCATCTGCCAACAGTGAAACCAGATGTTCGCCGGTCGCACCACCCGCCGGGAAGATCGCTGTGGCACTGCCTCCAAGATGGGCAATGGCGCGGGCGACGTTGATGCCGCCGCCTCCGGGTTCGAATACCGGTGCGGTACAGCGCAGCTTTCCTTCGGGATAAATTTGCGGGGTAATTGTTGCGCTATCGAGAGAGGGCGCAAGTGTCAACGTATAGATACGTACCATCATTTCCTCCTATAGGCTGATTTCAGTCTGGCACCGAATCAGCGGAAAGTGAAGAAATTAACAATATGATTTATTAGAGCTTTATTTAAAATTTTGCAGATAAATATATATAAATAAAAATCTGTTTTCGCCACATGCTTATTCAAAAAATGAAATAAGAATACATTGCTAAGTTATTCGCGCCTTTTTATAATTCGTTACCTTTCCAGGGACGCTAATCTTTGATCCTTAAGAAAGTTTCCGGGACCGCGAAGGTCTCTTTTTTTGTTGTACGGACTCTTGATAAATGAAGCTTTTGAAGACAGTTCCTGCCATCGTTATGTTGGCGGGGGGCATGTTTGCGTCACTGAATGCAGCTGCCGATGATTCCGTTTTTACTGTCATGGACGATCCTGCCAGCGCTAAAAAACCTTTCGAAGGTAATCTGAACGCAGGATATCTTGCACAATCAGGCAATACGAAAAGCTCCTCACTTACGGCTGACACCACCATGACCTGGTATGGACAAACCACTGCCTGGTCGCTGTGGGGGAACGCCAGTAATACTTCTTCTAATGATGAGCGTTCTTCAGAAAAATATGCGGCGGGCGGGCGTAGCCGTTTTAATTTAACTGATTATGACTATTTATTTGGGCAGGCAAGCTGGCTGACAGACCGTTATAACGGCTATCGAGAGCGCGATGTGTTGACCGCGGGTTATGGTCGCCAGTTTTTGAATGGCCCGGTACACAGTTTCCGCTTTGAATTCGGTCCAGGTGTGCGTTACGACAAATATACCGACAATGCCAGTGAAACCCAGCCGCTGGGTTATGCCTCCGGGGCTTATGCATGGCAGTTGACTGACAACGCTAAATTTACGCAGGGTGTTTCCGTCTTTGGCGCGGAAGACACAACGCTGAACTCTGAAAGCGCATTAAATGTTGCTATTAATGAACATTTTGGACTGAAGGTGGCTTACAACGTCACATGGAACTCTGAACCTCCAGAGTCTGCACCGGAACATACCGATCGTCGGACAACCTTATCGCTGGGCTACAGCATGTAACATTATCTGCCGGACCGTAGTATGCGGTCTGGCTGTTTTCGTTTGTCACTGCTCAGCCCCAAATCATTGCTGCCCAACGTAGCAACAACATAGCGCCACAGATTGCCAGTAGCACCACCACCATCTTCCAGTGTTTTTTATCAAAGCGTTTAGTCGGCATACCAGTGTCCTGCATATCTCTTGTGCGTGATAACGGAGTGTAACAAAAGGGACAGGCAACAAGGGATTTTTTGCAATTGCAGCCGTCGGGTGGCGTTGTGCACCCGGTCACTGTTATTGAGTTTAATGTATATGTATCAACATATACATCGTAAATATTTAGTTATAAATACGCCTGTAGTTCATCTGGACTAAAGCTCAGGCTTTGGCTGATTACATTTATAGCTGCATAATATGTTTCTACCGTTTTATAATGATTATGATGAATGGCTATATGAACAGCTGATATGTTGTCATAATTTTTAGCGGCCAACAGTGTGAATAACTGATGTTGACTAAAAGAATATTTTTTTGCAAAAGTACACAGCGTCGATATATAAGATAGCACGACGTCTTCATTACCCTTGCTCATGGCGATGTATAAAGCAGGGGTTCCATGTGCTGTTGCGCCTTTTAATAAATCCATGATGTTAATTTTGCTGAGGTTATATTTAACAGCGATTCCATAAACTTTAGAGAGGAACCGTGTGACACACAAAGGGTGATTGTTTTCCATTGCAGCAAATAACCCTGGTTCACCATCACGTGTTTTCATTGCTAAAATATCCATCACCATTTTTTTGTTTAAAAGCTCTTGTGCTATTGGAGTGGTTAATGCATTCAGAAAGATATCGATTATTTCATCGAATCCATACAACATGGAGATATAGAGTCCAGGTGTTTCGTTAGCACTTTTAGTTTGCAGTAATTTAACCAGGTTATCTTCATGAATGATATGATTGTATACCAGTGACTGAATTTCTTGCATAAATATTTTTACGTTGTCAGCATGTCCGTTCATCATAGCCAGAAATAAAGCAGGTGTACCAACGCTATTCTGCGCAGTTATTATTTCAATGATTTCTTTTTCAGGGAGTATGCGCAACTGTTTGAATAATGTAATAAGCTGTTGAGTCTGGCCTGTGGCCATTATTAACAACATTGCCGATGGATGTATAGGGGCAAATGGCATTCGTGTCGCAACACCCGCGAAAATTGCCCCTGGAACTCCCTCAGGTAATAGAGGCAGAATAGCAATTGCACAGTTGCGAACATACATATCAGCCCAGGTCTGAGCATCGGGACCTGAACTGATGAACTTATCAAGCGAGACAAAGCCTCGTGCTGTCCTGTGGGTGCCTCTGACGGCAACATTGGTGTCGTTCGGATCGTAAACGGACACAACATAATTTAACTGTCCATCCGCTGCCAGCTTTATTCGTAGCCTTACTGATAAAGTATGATTGTCTATATATAAAATCGCGGACATATGACTGACATTGTTTGCCATCATTCGACAGAAGAAAATATCTAAAGCGAAGCCAAAATCCTTACTCGCGATAACGCGACTCCCTGCAGGAGGATGGCGAAGTAATGCTCTGAACTCCGCGTCCCGGACTATAGGGACATGCTGTTGTATGGATTCAACGGAGGAGTAATGTTTAATCAGGTTGACTTTGCCTTTTCCATTTCCCAATGAATCAAGGGCGTATTGTAATGACAGATGGCGACAAAAAATAGCGTCAGAAGGAGATTGCAAAAAAAATGCACTACCATTGAGATTTACTGTTGGTTGTATAGTTTTTTCTCTATGGATGTTTTTTGACAGCTTCATGCAATGGTTACGTTTTTCGGCAGTTGACTGTTCCTGTTCAATATAATCCAGTATGCTTCGCAAATGGTTAGCTTTAATGGGCGTGGTTTCCAGAAGTAAGGAAATGATTTCTTTTTTATAGTGTAATGTAATGAGTATATTTTCTGCATGGATGGGGGAAGTGGCAAAGCTAATGATAAAAAGGGCAGTGGAATAACAATTTTGTGATATTTTTCGACAGCTTGCGGTAAATTCCTGAGTAACACAGTATGACAGCATCGAACTTAAATCAGAGCTATCAAGTAGGGTGATGAGCTGGCGCGCAAATTGATTAATAGGCTCTGCTGAAGGCGTTGGAATGTCGCTATCGATGTGCACTCTATGAGGAGACTTATAATGAGTTCTGATAATGATATCGTTTTCACTCATAATCTATTCGCCTTATATATGTCTGGAGGTTTTGAGTATGATGATTAATTATTATCGCCAGAACGAAATGTGCACGAAAAATTGCTATAAGAATTGTGTCACTTTTATCATTGCGATATGACCAGTTCGTCATTAATCTCATGATCGTTTAAATACCACCGCCAAATAGCGCAACGAACTTTGCTGGATTCAGTTTATCTGCATAAATCCGCTCGCAGTAAACCTTTCAGACGCTGCGTGATGTTATCAGTGGTTCTTTAAGCGTTTTGCTGGTGTACTCACTACAAACGAATTGCGAATCGAATCAATGTGAAACGGAAAGGTACAATCTCCCTTTTTTTAGTGTTAACATCGTTCAACCGGGTGGAAGGTGAGAGGTTAATGTCTTTCATTTGTGTACCTGATTGCGAACCAATTTAGCATTTGTTGGCTAGATGGTTTCGCAATGAACTGTTAATAAACAAATTTTTCTTTGTATGTGATCTTTCGTGTGGGTCACCACTGCAAATAAGGATATAAAATGCCTGTTATAACTCTTCCTGATGGCAGCCAACGCCATTACGACCACGCTGTAAGCCCCATGGATGTTGCGCTGGACATTGGTCCAGGTCTGGCGAAAGCCTGTATCGCAGGGCGCGTTAATGGTGAACTGGTTGATGCTTGCGATCTGATTGAAAACGACGCACAACTGTCGATCATTACCGCCAAAGACGAAGAAGGTCTGGAGATCATTCGTCACTCCTGTGCGCACCTGTTAGGGCACGCGATTAAACAACTTTGGCCGCATACCAAAATGGCAATCGGCCCGGTTATTGACAACGGTTTTTATTACGACGTTGATCTTGACCGCACGTTAACCCAGGAAGATGTCGAAGCACTCGAGAAGCGGATGCATGAGCTTGCTGAGAAAAACTACGACGTCATTAAAAAGAAAGTCAGCTGGCACGAAGCGCGTGAAACTTTCGCCAACCGTGGGGAGAGCTACAAAGTCTCCATTCTTGACGAAAACATCGCCCATGATGACAAGCCAGGTCTGTACTTCCATGAAGAATATGTCGACATGTGCCGCGGTCCGCACGTACCGAACATGCGTTTCTGCCATCATTTCAAACTGATGAAAACGGCAGGGGCTTACTGGCGTGGCGACAGCAACAACAAAATGTTGCAACGTATTTACGGTACGGCGTGGGCAGACAAAAAAGCGCTAAACGCTTACCTGCAGCGCCTGGAAGAAGCCGCGAAACGCGACCACCGTAAAATCGGTAAACAGCTCGACCTGTACCATATGCAGGAAGAAGCGCCGGGTATGGTCTTCTGGCACAACGACGGTTGGACCATCTTCCGTGAACTGGAAGTGTTTGTTCGTTCTAAACTGAAAGAGTACCAGTATCAGGAAGTTAAAGGTCCGTTCATGATGGACCGTGTTCTGTGGGAAAAAACCGGTCACTGGGACAACTACAAAGATGCAATGTTCACCACGTCTTCTGAGAACCGTGAATACTGCATTAAGCCGATGAACTGCCCGGGTCACGTACAAATTTTCAACCAGGGGCTGAAGTCTTATCGCGATCTGCCGCTGCGTATGGCCGAGTTTGGTAGCTGCCACCGTAACGAGCCGTCAGGTTCGCTGCATGGCCTGATGCGTGTACGTGGTTTTACCCAGGATGACGCGCATATCTTCTGTACTGAAGAACAAATTCGCGATGAAGTTAACGGATGTATCCGTTTAGTCTATGATATGTACAGCACTTTTGGCTTCGAGAAGATCGTCGTCAAACTCTCCACTCGTCCTGAAAAACGTATTGGCAGCGACGAAATGTGGGATCGTGCTGAGGCGGACCTGGCAGTTGCGCTGGAAGAAAACAACATCCCGTTTGAATATCAACTGGGTGAAGGCGCTTTCTACGGTCCGAAAATTGAATTTACCCTGTATGACTGCCTCGATCGTGCATGGCAGTGCGGTACAGTACAGCTGGACTTCTCCTTGCCGTCTCGTCTGAGCGCCTCCTATGTGGGTGAAGACAACGAGCGTAAGGTACCGGTAATGATTCACCGCGCAATTCTGGGGTCGATGGAACGTTTCATCGGTATCCTGACCGAAGAATTCGCTGGTTTCTTCCCGACCTGGCTTGCGCCGGTTCAGGTTGTTATCATGAATATTACCGATTCACAGTCTGAATACGTTAACGAATTGACGCAAAAACTATCAAATGCGGGCATTCGTGTTAAAGCAGACTTGAGAAATGAGAAGATTGGCTTTAAAATCCGCGAGCACACTTTGCGTCGCGTCCCATATATGCTGGTCTGTGGTGATAAAGAGGTGGAATCAGGCAAAGTTGCCGTTCGCACCCGCCGTGGTAAAGACCTGGGAAGCATGGACGTAAATGAAGTGATCGAGAAGCTGCAACAAGAGATTCGCAGCCGCAGTCTTAAACAATTGGAGGAATAAGGTATTAAAGGCGGAAAACGAGTTCAAACGGCGCGCCCTAACCGTATCAATGGCGAAATTCGCGCCCAGGAAGTTCGCTTAACAGGTCTGGAAGGCGAGCAGCTTGGTATTGTGAGTCTGAGAGAAGCTCTGGAGAAAGCAGAAGAAGCCGGAGTAGACTTAGTCGAGATCAGCCCTAACGCCGAGCCGCCGGTTTGTCGTATAATGGATTACGGCAAATTCCTCTATGAAAAGAGCAAGTCTTCTAAGGAACAGAAGAAAAAGCAAAAAGTTATCCAGGTTAAGGAAATTAAATTCCGTCCTGGTACAGATGAAGGCGACTATCAGGTAAAACTCCGCAGCCTGATTCGCTTTCTCGAAGAGGGTGATAAAGCCAAAATCACGCTGCGTTTCCGCGGTCGTGAGATGGCGCACCAGCAAATCGGTATGGAAGTGCTTAATCGCGTGAAAGACGATTTGCAAGAACTGGCAGTGGTCGAATCCTTCCCAACGAAGATCGAAGGCCGCCAGATGATCATGGTGCTCGCTCCTAAGAAGAAACAGTAAGGCCTTCAAGTAGCACTGTCTGTGGAGCCTTTGGGCTTCACAGGCATTGTTCGCCTTTGTTTCGTTTATTAACAATGCGAAGTGGAAGTTATTAAAATGCCAAAAATTAAGACCGTACGCGGTGCTGCTAAGCGCTTCAAAAAAACCGGTAAAGGTGGTTTTAAGCACAAGCACGCTAACCTGCGTCACATTCTGACCAAAAAAGCGACCAAACGTAAACGTCACCTGCGTCCGAAAGCCATGGTTTCCAAAGGCGATCTGGGCCTGGTAATCGCGTGCCTGCCGTACGCATAAGCCGTTAACGTTTTTTAACTTTTTAATTAGAATATAGATACAGGAGAGCACATATGGCTCGCGTAAAACGTGGTGTTATTGCACGCGCACGTCACAAGAAAATTTTGAAACAAGCTAAAGGCTACTACGGTGCGCGTTCTCGCGTATACCGCGTTGCCTTCCAGGCTGTTATCAAAGCTGGTCAGTATGCTTACCGTGACCGTCGTCAACGTAAGCGTCAGTTCCGTCAACTGTGGATTGCGCGTATCAACGCAGCAGCACGTCAGAACGGTATTTCTTACAGCAAATTCATCAATGGCCTGAAAAAAGCCTCTGTTGAAATCGACCGTAAGATCCTGGCTGATATCGCAGTATTCGACAAAGTAGCGTTCACCGCTCTGGTTGAAAAAGCGAAAGCAGCTCTGGCATAAGCCAGTTGAAAGAGGGAGCTAGTCTCCCTCTTTTCGTTTCAACGCCATCAAAACATTGACTTTTATCGCCGTAGCCTTTTCAATAAAGGTCTTTTGAAAAGTACCAAAAGGTAACGCAAGCAATGAATGCTGCTATTTTCCGCTTCTTTTTTTACTTTAGCACCTGACTCCAGGAGGCTAGCGCGTGAGAAGAGAAACGGAAAACAGCGCCTGAAAGCCTCCCAGTGGAGGCTTTTTTTGTATGCGCGTTTTGAAAAATAAAAAGCCAGTCTCATCAGGCGTAATTGTCGCAGCCAGTCTGGGCACGGCCAGCGCGGAGAAACCGGAGCGTACTTAAGTACGTGAGGATTTCGAGCACTGCCCGGGACCAAAATGGCAAGTAAAATAGCCTGATGGGATAGGCTCTAAGTCCAACGAACCAGTGTCACCACTGACACAATGAGGAAAACCATGTCACATCTCGCAGAACTGGTTGCCAGTGCGAAGGCGGCCATTAGCCAGGCGTCAGATGTTGCCGCGTTAGACAATGTGCGCGTCGAATATTTGGGTAAAAAAGGGCACTTAACCCTTCAGATGACGACCCTGCGTGAGCTGCCGCCAGAAGAACGCCCGGCAGCCGGTGCGGTTATCAACGAAGCGAAAGAGCAGGTTCAGCAGGCGCTGAATGCACGTAAAGCGGAACTGGAAAGCGCAGCGCTGAATGCGCGTCTGGCTGCGGAAACGATTGATGTCTCCCTGCCGGGTCGTCGTATTGAAAACGGCGGTCTGCATCCGGTGACCCGTACCATCGACCGTATCGAAAGTTTCTTCGGTGAGCTTGGCTTTACCGTGGCAACCGGGCCGGAAATCGAAGACGATTATCATAACTTCGATGCTCTGAACATTCCTGGTCACCACCCGGCGCGCGCTGACCACGACACTTTCTGGTTTGACGCTACCCGCCTGCTGCGTACCCAGACCTCTGGCGTACAGATCCGCACCATGAAAGCTCAGCAGCCACCGATTCGTATCATCGCGCCTGGCCGCGTTTATCGTAACGACTACGACCAGACTCACACGCCGATGTTCCATCAGATGGAAGGTCTGATTGTTGATACCAACATCAGCTTTACCAACCTGAAAGGCACGCTGCACGACTTCCTGCGTAACTTCTTTGAGGAAGATTTGCAGATCCGCTTCCGTCCTTCCTACTTCCCGTTTACCGAACCTTCTGCAGAAGTGGACGTCATGGGGAAAAACGGTAAATGGCTGGAAGTACTGGGCTGCGGGATGGTGCATCCGAACGTGCTGCGTAATGTTGGCATCGATCCGGAAGTTTACTCTGGTTTCGCCTTCGGGATGGGGATGGAGCGTCTGACTATGTTGCGTTACGGCGTCACCGACCTGCGTTCATTCTTCGAAAACGATCTGCGTTTCCTCAAACAGTTTAAATAAGGCAGGAATAGATTATGAAATTCAGTGAACTGTGGTTACGCGAATGGGTGAACCCGGCGATTGATAGTGATGCGTTGGCAAATCAAATCACCATGGCTGGCCTGGAAGTTGACGGTGTAGAACCGGTTGCCGGTAGCTTCCACGGCGTGGTTGTGGGTGAAGTGGTTGAGTGTGCGCAGCATCCGAACGCTGACAAACTGCGAGTGACAAAAGTGAATATCGGCGGCGATCGCCTGCTGGACATTGTCTGCGGTGCGCCAAACTGCCGTCAGGGCCTGCGTGTGGCGGTAGCGACCATTGGTGCTGTTCTGCCGGGTGATTTCAAAATTAAAGCGGCAAAACTGCGCGGCGAACCGTCTGAAGGGATGCTGTGCTCCTTTTCTGAGCTGGGAATTTCTGACGATCACAGCGGCATTATCGAACTGCCAGCGGATGCGCCGATTGGCACCGACATCCGCGAATACCTGAAACTCGATGACAACACCATCGAAATCAGCGTGACACCAAACCGTGCCGATTGCTTAGGCATTATCGGCGTGGCGCGTGATGTTGCCGTGCTGAACCAGCTGCCGCTGGTTGAACCGGAAATCGTTCCGGTTGGTGCGACCATCGACGACACGCTGCCGATTGCAGTAGAAGCGCCGGAAGCCTGCCCGCGTTATCTTGGCCGTGTGGTAAAAGGCATTAACGTTAAAGCGCCAACTCCGCTGTGGATGAAAGAAAAACTGCGTCGTTGCGGGATCCGTTCTATCGATGCAGTTGTTGACGTCACCAACTATGTGCTGCTCGAACTGGGCCAGCCGATGCACGCTTTCGATAAAGATCGCATTGAAGGCGGCATTGTGGTGCGGATGGCGAAAGAGGGCGAAACGCTGGTACTGCTCGACGGTACCGAAGCGAAGCTGAACGCTGACACCCTGGTCATCGCCGACCACAACAAGGCGCTGGCGATGGGCGGCATCTTTGGTGGCGAACACTCTGGCGTGAATGACGAAACGCAAAACGTCCTGTTGGAATGCGCTTTCTTCAGCCCGCTGTCTATCACCGGTCGTGCTCGTCGTCATGGTCTGCATACTGATGCGTCTCACCGTTATGAGCGTGGCGTTGATCCGGCACTGCAGTACAAAGCGATGGAACGTGCGACCCGTCTGCTGATCGACATCTGCGGTGGTGAGGCTGGTCCGGTAATTGATATCACCAACGAAGCAACGCTGCCGAAGCGTGCAACCATCACTTTGCGTCGCAGCAAACTGGATCGCCTGATTGGTCATCATATTGCCGATGAGCAGGTTACTGACATTCTGCGTCGTCTCGGCTGCGAAGTGACCGAAGGCAAAGACGAGTGGCAGGCAGTTGCGCCGAGCTGGCGTTTCGACATGGAGATTGAAGAAGATCTGGTCGAAGAAGTCGCGCGTGTTTACGGCTACAACAACATCCCTGATGAGCCGGTGCAGGCAAACCTGATTATGGGTACTCACCGCGAAGCCGATCTGTCGCTCAAGCGCGTGAAAACGCTGCTCAACGACAAAGGCTATCAGGAAGTGATCACCTACAGCTTCGTTGATCCGAAAGTGCAGCAGATGATCCATCCAGGCGTTGAAGCCTTACTGCTGCCAAGCCCTATTTCCGTTGAAATGTCAGCAATGCGTCTTTCCCTGTGGACCGGCCTGCTGGCAACCGTGGTGTACAACCAGAACCGTCAGCAGAACCGTGTGCGCATTTTCGAAAGTGGTCTGCGTTTCGTGCCAGATACTCAGGCACCGTTGGGCATTCGTCAGGATCTGATGTTAGCCGGTGTGATTTGCGGTAACCGTTACGAAGAGCACTGGAACCTGGCAAAAGAGACCGTTGATTTCTATGATTTGAAAGGCGATCTTGAATCCGTTCTCGACCTGACCGGTAAACTTAATGAGGTTGAGTTCCGTGCAGAAGCGAATCCGGCACTGCATCCGGGGCAATCCGCAGCGATTTATCTGAAAGGTGAACGTATTGGTTTTGTTGGGGTTGTTCATCCTGAACTGGAACGTAAACTGGATCTTAACGGTCGCACTCTGGTGTTCGAACTGGAGTGGAACAAGCTCGCAGACCGCGTGGTGCCTCAGGCGCGCGAGATTTCTCGCTTCCCGGCGAACCGTCGTGACATCGCGGTGGTGGTCGCAGAAAACGTTCCCGCAGCGGATATTTTATCCGAATGTAAGAAAGTTGGCGTAAATCAGGTAGTTGGCGTAAACTTATTTGACGTGTACCGCGGTAAGGGTGTTGCGGAGGGGTATAAGAGCCTCGCCATAAGCCTGATCCTGCAAGATACCAGCCGTACACTCGAAGAAGAGGAGATTGCCGCTACCGTCGCCAAATGTGTAGAGGCATTAAAAGAGCGATTCCAGGCATCATTGAGGGATTGAACCTATGGCGCTTACAAAAGCTGAAATGTCAGAATATCTGTTTGATAAGCTTGGGCTTAGCAAGCGGGATGCCAAAGAACTGGTTGAACTGTTTTTCGAAGAGATCCGTCGAGCTCTGGAAAACGGCGAACAGGTGAAACTCTCTGGTTTTGGTAACTTCGATCTGCGTGATAAGAATCAACGCCCGGGACGTAACCCGAAAACGGGCGAGGATATTCCCATTACAGCACGGCGCGTGGTGACCTTCAGACCCGGGCAGAAGTTAAAAAGCCGGGTCGAAAACGCTTCGCCCAAAGACGAGTAATCTGATCTAACTAAAAAGGCCGCTCTGCGGCCTTTTTTCTTTTCACTGTCGAAGAGTCACCGTAAAATCAACGCCATGACACTTCAGCAGAACGGATACCATGCTGACACTTGCCCGCCAACAACAGCGACAAAATATTCGCTGGTTATTATGCCTGTCAGTTTTGATGCTGCTGGCGCTTTTCTTAAGCCTTTGCGCCGGTGAACAATGGATTTCGCCAGGTGACTGGTTTACTCCTCGTGGCGAACTGTTCGTCTGGCAAATTCGCCTGCCACGTACGCTGGCTGTATTGCTGGTTGGTGCGGCGCTGGCTATATCCGGCGCTGTAATGCAGGCATTGTTTGAAAATCCTCTGGCAGAACCTGGACTACTTGGCGTCTCTAACGGCGCAGGCGTAGGGCTTATCGCCGCGGTATTGCTTGGGCAAGGGCAACTCCCAAACTGGGCACTAGGGCTGTGTGCGATTGCTGGCGCGCTTATCATCACTTTAATACTCTTACGTTTTGCCCGTCGTCATCTTTCGACCAGTCGGTTATTGCTGGCCGGTGTTGCATTAGGGATTATCTGTAGCGCACTAATGACGTGGGCTATCTATTTTTCCACCTCTGTTGATTTACGTCAGCTGATGTACTGGATGATGGGCGGTTTTGGCGGCGTAGACTGGCGGCAAAGTTGGCTGATGCTGGCATTGATCCCCGTGTTGTTATGGATCTGTTGTCAGTCCAGACCGATGAATATGTTAGCACTTGGCGAGATCTCGGCGCGGCAACTGGGTTTACCCCTGTGGTTCTGGCGCAATGTGCTGGTGGCAGCGACCGGCTGGATGGTTGGCGTCAGTGTGGCGTTGGCGGGTGCTATCGGCTTTATTGGTCTGGTGATCCCACATATTCTCCGGTTATGTGGTTTGACCGATCATCGCGTATTACTTCCCGGCTGCGCGCTGGCAGGGGCGAGCGCATTGCTGCTGGCCGATGTTGTGGCGCGCCTGGCATTAGCTGCCGCAGAGCTGCCTATTGGCGTGGTCACCGCAACGTTGGGTGCGCCGGTGTTTATCTGGTTATTGTTAAAAGCAGGACGTTAGCCGCAAAAAGACGGTCTATGATTAAAAGCTAAGATTTTTACTGACCACCCAGGAGAAACGATGCAAGATTCCATTCTGACGACCGTAGTGAAAGATATCGACGGTGAAGTGACCACGCTGGAGAAGTACGCCGGTAATGTGCTGTTGATTGTCAATGTCGCCTCAAAGTGTGGCTTAACGCCGCAATATGAGCAGTTGGAGAATATTCAGAAAGCCTGGGCCGATCGTGGTTTTGTGGTGCTGGGATTCCCGTGCAACCAGTTTCTGGAGCAAGAACCGGGCAGCGATGAAGAGATTAAAACTTACTGCACCACTACATGGGGGGTGACGTTCCCGATGTTCAGTAAGATTGAAGTTAATGGCGAAGGACGCCATCCGCTGTATCAAAAATTGATTGCCGCAGCGCCGACGGCAGTCGCGCCGGAAGAGAGCGGATTCTATGCCCGTATGGTCAGCAAAGGTCGTGCACCTCTGTACCCTGATGATATTTTATGGAATTTTGAGAAATTTTTAGTTGGCAGGGACGGATTGGTCATCCAGCGTTTTTCCCCGGATATGACGCCGGAAGATCCCATTGTGATGGAAAGCATTAAACTGGCGTTGGCGAAATAATGTCTATTGTGATGCAGCTACAGGATGTTGCGGAATCAACCCGCCTTGGGCCGCTTTCTGGCGAGGTTCGGGCTGGGGAGATCCTGCATCTGGTGGGGCCGAATGGCGCGGGTAAGAGTACCTTACTGGCGCGAATGGCCGGAATGACCAGCGGTAAGGGAAGCATTCAGTTCGCGGGGCAACCACTGAAAGCATGGTCCGCAACAAAACTCGCGCTGCATCGCGCCTATCTTTCACAACAACAGACGCCACCGTTTGCAATGCCGGTCTGGCACTACCTGACACTGCATCAGCACGATAAAACGCGTACCGAACTACTGAATGATGTCGCAGGGGCGCTGGCTCTTGATGACAAACTCGGACGTAGCACCAATCAACTTTCCGGCGGCGAATGGCAACGCGTACGTCTTGCTGCGGTGGTGCTGCAAATCACACCCCAAGCCAATCCCGCAGGTCAATTGCTGCTTCTTGATGAGCCTATGAACAGTCTTGACGTTGCGCAACAAAGTGCGTTAGACAAAATTCTGAGCGCACTGTGTCAGCAAGGACTGGCGATTGTGATGAGCAGTCACGATCTCAACCACACCTTGCGTCATGCGCATCGGGCGTGGTTGCTAAAAGGTGGAAAAATGCTGGCCAGTGGACGCAGAGAAGAGGTGCTCACGCCGCCAAATCTGGCGCAGGCCTATGGGATGAATTTTCGCCGTCTGGATATCGAAGGTCACAGAATGCTGATTTCGACCATCTGATTTCATTAGTATCTTGAAAATCGGGTAATTACGACGCTAAATTAATGCAAGAATAAAAAACAGAGGAACCGTACGGAATGCGTTTCTGCCTTATTTTGATCACAGCACTGTTTCTGGCCGGGTGTAGCCACCATAAAGCACCGCCGCCAAATGCCAGACTTTCTGATTCGATTACCGTTATTGCCGGTTTGAACGACCAGCTACAGAGCTGGCATGGCACGCCGTATCGTTATGGTGGCATGACGCGGCGCGGTGTGGACTGTTCGGGGTTTGTGGTTGTGACGATGCGCGATCGTTTCGATTTGCAGCTGCCCCGTGAAACCAAACAACAAGCCTCTATCGGCACGCAAATTGATAAAGACGAGTTGCTGCCTGGTGACCTGGTCTTTTTCAAAACGGGCTCCGGACAAAATGGTTTGCATGTAGGTATTTACGATACCAACAACCAATTTATCCACGCCTCTACCAGCAAGGGTGTGATGCGTTCCTCACTCGATAATGTCTATTGGCAGAAAAATTTCTGGCAGGCGAGACGAATCTAGTATGTCGAAAAATGGACGGCGATGATACATCTCCGTCCATTTACTCCTGAATACAGTAGTATTTTACAGACAAAAATACCGTAGATGGATTATTCGTTTATAATCAGGATAATCTAATAAAAGGACCCCTGAAAAAGTGGTTAACATGGAACAAATGAAAGTTACTCCTTCTGTAATTGTTATGTCTTATGGCCTCATCCCTTTTAGCCGGATACTGAAAAACATCCTTCGAGAGGGACGGTTACCATGAAGATTTTTTTGGAGAATCTTTATCATTCTGATTGCTATTTCCTGCCGATAAGAGATAACCAGCAAGCCCTTGTCGGCGTTGAGTTAATTACCCATTTCTCCAGTGAAGATGGTACGGTTCGTATACCGACGAGTCGGGTTATAGCGCAACTTACCGAGGAGCAACATTGGCAATTATTTTCTGAGCAGTTGGAATTGCTAAAATCATGCCAACACTTTTTTATTCAACATAAACTCTTTGCCTGGCTTAATTTAACCCCACAAGTGGCTACTTTATTATTAGACAGGGATAATTACGCGGGCGAACTATTAAAATATCCGTTTATTGAACTGTTGATTAATGAGAATTACCCGCATCTCGATGAAGGAAAAGATAATCGCGATCTTTTGTCCTTATCGCAAATGTATCCCCTTGTGTTAGGTAATTTGGGCGCAGGCAATAGCACAATGAAAGCGGTTTTTGATGGTCTTTTCACCCGCGTCATGCTGGATAAAAGTTTTATTCAGCAACAAATCACGCATCGCTCCTTCGAACCGTTTATTCGTGCGATCCAGGCGCAAATTTCCCCATGTTGCAATTGCATCATCGCGGGGGGCATTGATACGCCAGAAATAATGGCACAGATTACCCCCTTTGATTTCCATGCTCTCCAGGGATGCCTGTGGCCTGCCGTTCCTGTAAATCAGATAACGACGTTGGTTCAGCGATAACCCTCCTGTTTGCTGGTGTTTAAGACGAGAGTAACCGTCTACACTATCAAACAGGAGGATCTATGACCCTGTCTTTTATTACCCGTTGGCGCGATGAATTGCCAGCAACCTATACAACACTTTCCCCTACGCCTTTAAATAATGCCCGGCTGATTTGGCATAATGCCGAACTGGCTAACACGCTGGGTATTCCATCGTCACTGTTTAAAAATGGCGCAGGTGTCTGGGGTGGCGAAACCCTACTGCCTGGTATGTCACCACTGGCGCAGGTTTACAGTGGTCATCAGTTCGGCGTCTGGGCGGGCCAACTGGGTGATGGGCGCGGCATTTTACTCGGCGAACAACGGCTTGCTGATGGCACTACAATGGACTGGCATCTGAAAGGTGCTGGCCTGACGCCTTATTCGCGAATGGGTGATGGACGGGCGGTTTTACGTTCGACGATACGAGAAAGTCTCGCCAGTGAGGCGATGCATTATCTGGGTATTCCGACGACCCGCGCGTTAAGTATCGTCACCAGCGATTCGCCAGTGTATCGGGAAACGGTGGAGCCAGGCGCGATGCTGATGCGTGTGGCACCAAGTCATCTTCGCTTTGGTCATTTCGAACATTTTTACTATCGCCGCGAGCCGGAAAAGGTTCGTCAGTTAGCTGAATTTGCTATTCGTCATTACTGGTCACATCTTGCAGATGATGAGGACAAATACCGTCTCTGGTTTACCGATGTTGTCGCACGTACCGCATCGTTAATTGCCCAATGGCAGACGGTCGGCTTTGCTCATGGGGTGATGAATACCGACAACATGTCGCTGCTGGGGCTGACGCTTGATTACGGGCCGTTTGGTTTTCTTGATGATTACGAACCCGGTTTTATTTGTAATCACTCGGATCACCAGGGGCGTTATAGCTTTGATAATCAACCTGCCGTCGCGTTGTGGAATTTACAGCGTCTGGCGCAGACATTGTCACCATTTGTTACCGTAGATGCCCTGAATGAGGCCCTGGACAGCTATCAGCAGGTTTTGTTGACGCATTATGGACAACGGATGCGGCAGAAACTGGGCTTCATGACGGAGCAAAAAGAGGATAACGCGCTACTGAATGAATTATTCAGTCTGATGGCGCGAGAGCGCAGCGATTATACCCGAACATTCCGCATGCTGAGTCTGACCGAGCAGTACAGCGCGGCGTCACCGCTACGTGATGAGTTTATCGATCGTGCGGCATTTGATGACTGGTTTGCCCGTTATCGGGTACGTTTGCAACAAGACGAGGTTACCGATAGTGAGCGTCAGCAGCTGATGCAAAGCGTTAACCCAGCTCTGGTGTTGCGCAACTGGTTGGCGCAACGGGCGATTGAAGCGGCAGAAAAGGGTGATATGACGGAATTGCACCGCCTGCATGAGGCGTTGCGAAATCCTTTCAGCGACAGAGATGATGACTACGTCAGTCGTCCACCTGACTGGGGTAAACGGCTGGAAGTCAGCTGCTCGAGTTAAAGGCTACTTGGTCAACAGCAGCTTGCCAGCCTGAGTTTTACGAAGCAGATATTCTTGCCCGTCATGATCGATAATCAGTTTGCCATCCGGACCTAACAGTGTCTGGCTGGTAATTCGCCGAATGGGCTGCGGGGAAGCGGTCTTGTGATTGGCATCCGTTTCAGGCGTGAGTTTTCTGCTATCCGTATAACGCATAAAAATTAATAATAATTGATATAACAATGATTCTTATTATCAATATTCTGGCGGGCCAGAGCAAGCAGTAATGTGTTGAGAAGACAACAAGTTGCGCAGAAATGCCCATTCCGTCAGGAATGGGCACGCATTCAGAAGCGGGTATCAACCGCAGAGGCGAGTTTTTCGACCAGGCGTTCGGTATCTTCCCAGCCCAGACACGGGTCGGTAATCGATTGACCGTAAGTGAGCGGCTGACCGCCGACGATTTTTTGCGTTCCTTCGCGCAGGAAACTTTCCGCCATAATTCCAGCAATCGCCGTAGAGCCATTGCGGATTTGCTGACAAATATCCTCACAAACTTCTAACTGGCGACGGTGCTGCTTCTGGCAGTTACCGTGGCTGAAATCCACCACCAGATGTTCAGGTAAATCAAACTCGTGCAGCGTATCGCAGGCTGCGGCGATATCATCGGCATGGTAATTCGGTTTTTTGCCGCCACGCATAATAATATGGCCATACGGGTTGCCACTGGTCTGATAGATGGTCATCTGACCATTTTTGTCTGGCGAGAGGAACATATGGCTGGCGCGGGCTGCGCGGATAGCATCCACGGCAATCCGCGTGTTGCCATCGGTACCATTTTTAAAACCTACCGGACAGGAGAGTGCCGAAGCCATTTCACGGTGGATCTGACTTTCGGTAGTACGTGCGCCAATCGCGCCCCAACTGATTAAATCAGCAATAAACTGACCGGTCACCATATCGAGGAACTCAGTCGCGGTAGGGACGCCCAGCTCATTTACCTGTAAAAGTAATTTGCGCGCCAGCTCCAGACCGTGATTTACCCGATAGCTGCCGTTTAAATCCGGATCGGAGATTAGCCCTTTCCAGCCGACAACAGTTCGTGGTTTTTCAAAATAGGTGCGCATTACGATTTCCAGCCGTGACTGGTACTGGTTGCGCAGCGACTGCAGACGGGTGGCGTACTCCATTGCAGCGGTGAGATCGTGGATCGAGCAGGGGCCAATAATGACCAACAGTCGCTTATCTTCACCATTCAGTATTTTTTCAATTCTGCGGCGGGAGTCGGTGACATGGGTGGCGACGCCAGGCGTTACGGGATACCGTAGCGCGAGTTCGGCGGGCGTTACCAGGCTCTCAATACGCGCAGTACGGAGTTCGTCAGTTCTGTTCATTACAAGTCTCAGAAATTTGTTGCTTCTACGGCAGGACTACCGGGAAGTGATGCGCATCACGATAAACCAATCGCAGCTGATTTCAAGTGCGAGGTGTGTCACACCTCGCCGGGTGGTTAGCATGATAACAAAAAAACAAGTTAATGCACTAGTTCTCTAGTACATTCGACGACTAAGGCCCATGATATCAAGGATCTTGGTGGCAATCTCTTCTACCGAATAATTGGTACTGTTAATCCATGGGATCTGATTTTTACGGTACAACGCTTCCACTTCCGCGACTTCCATCCTGCACTGACGAAGCGAGGCATAGCGACTGTTCTCCCGACGTTCCTCGCGAATCGCCGCCAGACGTTCCGGGTCGATAGTCAGGCCGAACAATTTATGCTGAAGCGGTTTGAGCGACGCGGGTAGCACCAGATTATCCATATCGTCGGCAATAAAGGGGTAGTTTGCCGCGCGGATACCAAATTGCATTGCCAGATACAGACTGGTGGGGGTTTTACCACAGCGAGAAACGCCGAGCAGGATCACCTGAGCCTGGTCCAGATTGCGCAACGAAATGCCGTCGTCATGGGCAAGGGTGTAATCAATCGCCGCAATGCGCGCATCGTATTTATTGAGATTATTAGGGTTAAGGCCATGGGTACGATGAGCAATCGGCGTTGGATCCAGTTTCATCTCTTGTTGTAGCGGGGCAACCAGCGCCTGAACGATATCCTGGCAAAAGCCTTCACTTTGCAAGATGATGGCGCGAATCTCCGGCAACACGATGGAGTAGAAGACCAGTGGGCGCACACCTGTCTGGTGATAAATTGCGTCAATCTGATCCTTCACTGCCCGTGCACGGCTCTCATTTTCGACAAACGGCAGCGTAATGCTGCTGATAGTGACGGGAAATTGTGACATTACTGCGTGTCCTAATACCTCCGCAGTTATTGCCGTACCATCAGAAATATAAAAAACGTGGCGATCAACAGCATTATCCATTTTGTTCTTCCCGTAATGCAGACATAATTCTATGAAAGCATAAATTAAAAACGCACAGAAGCGTAGAACGTTATGTCTGGTTTATAAAATGAACCTTCAATTTTATTTTTTATGAAAACAGCATTTCATTTTTACGGTTTTGTTTATACCGATGGTTTATGTGGAAATTGTCGAAGAGAGCAGATTTGCGCAACGCTGGGATCAGTCTTAAAAAGTAAAAAAATATATTTGCTTGAACGATTCACCGTTTTTTTCATCCGGTTAAATATGCAAAGATAAATGCGCAGAAATGTGTTTCTCAAACCGTTCATTTATCACAAAAGGATTGTTCGATGTCCAACAATGGCTCGTCACCGCTGGTGCTTTGGTATAACCAACTCGGCATGAATGATGTAGACAGGGTTGGGGGCAAAAATGCCTCCCTGGGTGAAATGATTACTAACCTTTCCGGAATGGGTGTTTCCGTTCCGAATGGTTTCGCCACAACCGCCGACGCGTTTAACCAGTTTCTGGACCAAAGCGGCGTAAACCAGCGCATTTATGAACTGCTGGATAAAACGGATATTGACGATGTTACCCAGCTTGCGAAAGCGGGCGCGCAAATCCGCCAGTGGATTATCGACACTCCCTTCCAGCCTGAGCTGGAAAACGCCATCCGCGAAGCCTATGCACAGCTTTCCGCCGATGACGAAAACGCCTCGTTTGCGGTGCGTTCCTCTGCTACTGCAGAAGATATGCCGGACGCTTCGTTTGCCGGTCAGCAGGAAACTTTCCTTAACGTTCAGGGTTTTGACGCCGTTCTCGTGGCAGTGAAACATGTCTTTGCTTCTCTGTTTAACGACCGCGCCATTTCTTATCGTGTGCACCAGGGTTACGATCACCGTGGCGTGGCGCTCTCCGCCGGTGTTCAGCGGATGGTGCGTTCCGACCTCGCGTCTTCTGGCGTGATGTTCTCCATTGATACCGAATCCGGCTTTGACCAGGTGGTGTTTATCACTTCCGCTTGGGGCCTTGGTGAAATGGTCGTGCAGGGCGCGGTTAACCCGGATGAGTTTTACGTACATAAACCGACACTGGCGGCAAATCGCCCGGCTATCGTGCGCCGCACCATGGGGTCAAAAAAAATCCGCATGGTTTACGCACCGACCCAGGAGCACGGCAAGCAGGTTAAAATCGAAGACGTACCGCAGGAACAGCGTGACATCTTCTCGCTGACCAACGAAGAAGTGCAGGAACTGGCAAAACAGGCCGTACAAATTGAGAAACACTACGGTCGCCCAATGGATATTGAGTGGGCGAAAGATGGCCACACCGGCAAACTGTTCATTGTGCAGGCGCGTCCGGAAACCGTGCGCTCACGCGGTCAGGTCATGGAGCGTTATACGTTGCATTCACAGGGTAAGATTATCGCCGAAGGCCGTGCTATCGGTCATCGCATCGGCGCGGGTCCGGTGAAAGTCATCCATGACATCAGCGAAATGAACCGCATCGAACCTGGCGACGTGCTGGTTACTGACATGACCGACCCGGATTGGGAACCGATCATGAAGAAAGCATCGGCTATCGTCACTAACCGTGGCGGACGTACCTGTCACGCGGCGATCATCGCTCGTGAACTGGGCATTCCGGCGGTAGTGGGCTGTGGTGATGCAACAGAACGGATGAAAGACGGTGAGAACGTCACTGTTTCTTGTGCAGAGGGTGATACCGGTTACGTCTATGCTGAGTTGCTGGAATTTAGCGTGAAAAGCTCCAGCGTGGAAACGATGCCGGATCTGCCGTTGAAAGTGATGATGAACGTCGGTAACCCGGACCGTGCTTTCGATTTCGCCTGCCTGCCGAACGAAGGCGTGGGCCTTGCGCGTCTGGAATTTATCATCAACCGTATGATTGGCGTCCACCCACGCGCACTGCTTGAGTTTGACGATCAGGAACCGCAGTTGCAAAACGAAATCCGCGAGATGATGAAAGGTTTTGATTCTCCGCGTGAGTTTTACGTTGGTCGTCTGACTGAAGGGATCGCGACGTTGGGTGCTGCGTTTTATCCGAAGCGCGTCATTGTCCGTCTCTCTGATTTTAAATCGAACGAATATGCCAACCTGGTCGGTGGTGAGCGTTACGAGCCAGATGAAGAGAACCCGATGCTCGGCTTCCGTGGCGCGGGCCGCTATGTTTCCGACAGCTTCCGCGACTGCTTCGCGCTGGAGTGTGAAGCAGTGAAACGTGTGCGCAACGACATGGGGCTGACCAATGTTGAGATCATGATCCCGTTCGTGCGTACCGTAGATCAGGCGAAAGCGGTGGTTGAGGAACTGGCGCGTCAGGGGCTGAAGCGTGGTGAGAACGGGCTGAAAATCATCATGATGTGTGAGATTCCGTCCAACGCCTTGCTGGCAGAGCAGTTCCTCGAATATTTCGACGGCTTCTCAATTGGCTCAAACGACATGACGCAGCTGGCGCTCGGTCTGGATCGTGACTCCGGCGTGGTGTCTGAACTGTTCGATGAGCGCAACGATGCGGTGAAAGCACTGCTGTCGATGGCGATTCGTGCCGCGAAGAAACAGGGCAAATATGTCGGGATTTGCGGTCAGGGTCCGTCCGACCACGAAGACTTTGCCGCATGGTTGATGGAAGAGGGGATCGATAGCCTGTCTCTGAACCCGGATACCGTGGTGCAAACCTGGTTAAGCCTGGCTGAACTGAAGAAATAAAATAAATCCCCGGCGGCGTTTTGTCGCCGGGTTTATGTGATCCCCGAGATGAAACTTATTCAATCTCTTCACAGACATCCTGAGTTAATCGCCGCATAATATCTCTCCTTAACAAAAACTTTTGTATTTTACCTGAGGCAGTGCGCGGTAGTTTTTCGATTACCACGATATGTTCAGGATATTTATATTTCGCGACCCGTTTACGGCTAAAAAAAGTCACCACGTCTTCCAGCGATAATGAATGATGCGGCGCTTTCAGCACGACATAAGCGCATGAGCGTTCACCTAAACGTTCATCGGGCATCGCAACCACACAGGCATCGTGAATTTTAGGATGCTGCAATAAAATATCTTCTACTTCACGGCTGCTAATATTTTCGCCGCCGCGGACAATAATATCTTTCTTGCGCCCGGTTATTTTTATATAGCCAGCCTCATCCATTCGGCAGAGATCGCCGCTGTAATACCAGCCTTCTTCATCCAGCGCACGGGCGGTTAATTCAGGTTCATCAAAATACCCCATAAACACATTGGGGCCACGCGAAGCCTCTTCACCTACACAACCAGGCGGTAAGGTCTTGCGTGCATCATCGACCACTTTAATCTCTACGCCTGCGGCAGCGTAACCATCGGTGTTCATAAAGCGCGACAAAGGATCGTCGAGATTTACCACCGCATGCGGCGAACTTTCTGTGGAACCATAAACACTTAATAATTTAATGCCGCGTTGTTGGCATTCACGCGCCACCTTTTTGGGGATCGTGGTGCCGCCGCAAAGAAAGAAGCGGAGTGCTGAAAGGTCCGCAGGCTGTTTTTCCAGTAAGTTCAGCAAATCATAGACAAATGGCGTGGCGCCGAGCATACAGGTGCAACGCTGCTGCTCAAGCAGCGCGAGACACGCATCAGGAGTGAAAATATCTAACAACACGCTGCGAGCACCAATCAAAAAAGGTGCCGTTACGCCATGCAGAAAGCCCGTTGCGTGACCAAGTGGCGCAGGCATCATAAAGACATCCTGCCAGGTCAGGTTCAGCCGCGCGCAATATGCCCGCTCACTGGCGAGAATATTGTTATGCGTTAGCATCACGCCCTTTGGCTGCCCCTCAGTTCCGGAGGTAAATAGCACTGCTGCTAATTCATCGCCGTGGACCGTTATTGCCTTAGTCAGTGGGGTATTGTCGGCGATAAGATGACTTAACGAGAGGGACGAGGTGGCGGGGGCCAGTTTGTCGACGCCGACGATTTGCTGTAGTTGTGGAAGCTGATTTTGCAGCGGCAGGATTAAATCTACCGGACGCGTTTGTTTAAACAACGTCGGTGCAAAGAACATTTTTGCCTGACACTTATTGAGCACCCACACCAGTTCAGCCTCCCGCCAGGAAGGCAACAGCGGCACGGAAACCGCACCGGTTTTCAGGCAGGCAAGATAGATAACGGTAAATTCACACCAGCCAGGCAGTTGAAAAGCAATGCGATCCCCTGATTCAATACCCTTCGCGAGCATCCAGTTTGCCAGACAGCTCGCGGCATGATCGAGCTCGCTATAGGTGTACGATGCACCATGATTATCGACTACGGCAATTTTATCTGGCATCGCACGAGCGGTCTGCTGCCAGTAATCGGCCAGTGAAGCATCGCCCCATAACCCTTGCTGACGATACGCCGCACGACGTTGTTCGTTAAACGTTAATGTCACTTTCATTTTGGACTCTCGAAACAGAACATCAGGCCCGAGATACGGGCCTGTGGGATGCATGATTAGCCGTAGCGAAAATCAATACCGAAGGTGCCTGCGGGATATTGCCACTGTTCGAGAATCGTATTGCCACACAACACCCGACAGGTGCCGCATTCGAGACAACCGGCGGAATCAAAATGTATGTTTCCTGCGTCATCCTGCTTATACAGTCCGGCAGGGCAAGCTTTCATTAATTTACGGAATTCATTGATATCGGGATTTGCCGCCAGAATGATATGCGGGTGACCCTCATCAACATGGAATTTATTGACACCTAATTTGATGTCGACGTTAACCGTAGCGTTCTGGCTCATAGCGCGGTTGCTCCCTTAATGCCATCTTTCAGCAAGTTGATCAGCCCAATTTTCTTCGCATGTCCCATGATCATTTTGCGTACCGGTTGGTTAGGCTTACCGTCGATAGTGAACATTTCGTTCATGATGTCGGCGACCATTCGTGGGTATTGGCTAAACAGGCGCGGGTTTTCCATCAGCGCCGGGATCTTGCGAAAATGCTGCATATCACGCATGACGCAGCTTTGTTCCAGCTCACGTTTGTATTGCGCCAGGCTGCTGGCGGAGAAGTCAGCGCGTTCTTTAGCGGCAATCACTGTTGTGGCGGCAGCCTGGGCCGATGCGATGGCTAAATCCATTCCGCGAACCGTAAAGCCCAGATTGAGGCAGAAACCTGCGGCGTCACCGACGATCATCACACCATCGTTAACCAGCTGCGGTACCATTGCCAGACCGCCCTCCGGCACCATATGCGCGGAATATTCAAGCAGTTTGCCGCCGCTAATCAGCGGGCGAATTGCGGGGTGTTGTTTAAAATCTTCCAGCATTTGCGGCACGCTTTTTTTTGCATGGGCGATATCACCCAATCCACAAACCAGCCCCAACGATACGGAATCCTTGTTGGTATAGAGGAATCCGCCGCCCATCAAGCCGTCAGAAGGGGAACCGGCAAACAGCCAGGCGGCACCTTCCTCGCCCGTAACATTAAAGCGATCGTTGATCTGTTCTGGTGTGAGGCCAATAACCTCTTTAACACCAACAGCGTAATGATGCGGATCGGAAGCGGGAACCATTCCCAGCGAGCGGCCAAGCATCGAGTTAACGCCATCAGCCAGAATCACCACATTCGCTTCAAGAACATCATCCCCGGCCTGAACGCCAGTGACCTTATTTCCTTCACGAACCAGCGCATCGACACGAACGCCCGGGATAAACTGCGCGCCAGCCTGTTCGGCTTGTTCCATCAACCACGGGTCCAGACGATTACGCAATACGGTATAAGACGCGTGTTGCGGAACATCTGGTTGCTCGCGGTGAAAATCGAGGGTAACGGCACTCTCTTCGGTTAAGAAGGAGATTTTCTCGCGTGTGACCTTGCGTTCTACCGGTGCTGATGCAGCAAAGCCCGGAATGATCGCTTCAAGTGTGTGGGCATAAAGACGCCCGCCGGTCATATTTTTGCATCCGGCACTGTCGCCGCGTTCTATCACCAGGACATCCAGCCCGGCGCGCGCCATGACCAGTGCAGCAACGCTACCGGCAACGCCCGCACCGACCACAATGGCATCAAATTTGTCATCCGACATGCGTTATGCTCCCTTCCCGCTGCGTTTACAGCGGGAGATGTGGTTGAAAGGGAATTAGCGACTCAACTGACTAATCAGGGCAGGGACGACTTTGTAGATATCGCCCACCAGACCGTAGTCGGCATAGTTGAAGATTGGCGCATTTTTATCTTTATTAATGGCGACAATCACTTTTGCACCGTTGCCGCCAACCATATGCTGGATCTGCCCGGAGATCCCCAGCGTCAGGTAGAGATCGGATTTCAGCAACACGCCGGAGACACCGATATAACGTTCACGCTCCATCCAGTTCTCGCCTTCGGCAATTGGACGTGAACAGCCGACTTCAGCATTCAGCACCGCCGCCAGTTCGTGGACCATTTTCAGGTCATCCTGCGCCGCCAGACCACGACCGACGCCAACCACACGTTTTGCTTTGCTCAGGTCCACGCTGCTTGCCGCTTTCGCACGGCGTTCGCGACAGAGAATTTCATGACGCGGGGCAACATAAGGTACCGTTTCTGTCGGGCACTGATGAGAGATATCACTGGTGCACGGTTCCTGAACACCGGGTGCAAGGGTAATGATCGCCAGCGGGCTGTTGATCTTTTCCTGAGCGAACGCTAACCCGCCATACATCCGGTGTTCGGCGCAAATGTGACCATCGACAATATCCACCGCCGTGGCATCGTTCACCAGCGCCGCATTCAGTTGCACACTTAACCGTGCTGCCAGAGCTTTACCACGTTTCGTCGCGGCCAACAGCAACATAGCGGGGTGTTTATCTTTCAGCAGGGCAGCAATGCTTTCGGCGTAATTTTCAGTACGTTGCAGCGCGTCGTTTTGCTCAAGAACATAAATACATTTTGGCCCATAAGGCATAACTGCCTGCGCCTGGTCGGTATTTTGTACAATGGCATACACCTGTTGGCCCCATTGCTGAGCGCCGCCAAACAGTTCAGCATAACGTTCAGGATTATCGCTAAAGACCCAGACGCTGTTTAATTGACTCATCGTTTCTTCTCCGTAGGCTTCAGTTCAGGGCTTTCTTCAGATGTTCCGCCAGCTCGGCAATGGCCTCCGGCGAATCGTTATCGAGAATGATGTGCTTACGTTCTGTTTGCGGCGGTACGCGAATGCCGGTCAGTTCAGCAAGTGGCGTGCTCTGGCTCCAGCCAATATCACTTGCCTGCCACTGATTTACCGGTTTTTTACCCGCGCCGAGAATGGCTTTCATCGAAGGAATACGTGGCACGTTAATATCGGAGGTGACGCAGAGCACGGCTGGAACAGAGAGTTCAATAACTTCAACATCATCTTCAAGCGTGCGTTCAATCACCAGTGTATTGCCCTGACGCTGAATAGCACTTACTGCATTAATCACCGGAAGTTGCAGAATTTCTCCGACCAGCAAGCCAACCTGCTGGGCATAAAGGTCGCCGGAACCTTCACCAAAGATCAGTAAATCGAAGCCGATCTTTTCAACTGCTGCCGCCAGCGCCTTTGCGGTATCGAGAGGCAGTGCATGTTCAAGTTGCGCATCCTGCACCAAATACAGGCTATGCGGCCCGCGGGATAGCACGTCTTTGCGCACTTTCGAGTTCTGCAACAATGAGCCGCCAATGGTCAGCGCGGCTATCTCATCGTCATCTGTTGCAATCTGGCTTGCAGCTTCAATGGCATTGAGATCGAACTGGCTGATTTTGGCGTCGGCATTGTCGAAATTCAGGGTATATTCTGGAGTGACAACAATGTCCTGTTCTTCAGGCACCAGCTTAAAGCAGGTTATTATTTTCATGATTTCTCCTGTGAGTCGCATACGGAACCATCTCCGATGGAAGGTAAAAATGGCCTGAAAATAGTGTGCGATAGCGGTGCGGGGTTTTCGACGGAGCAAGCTGTTTTCCTTGCCAACAATCTTGCAAAAAAAATGCGATCGCTAAAACAAAAGTGCAATTTGCGGCAATGTTGTTATTCCATGACCGTACAATCTTGCATTCAGTGTAAATAATCTTGTTTAGCTCTCGCTAAACGCGGTTGTATAACCGCAATACACGCCGTATTTTATCCGGCATATATTGTTTTTGCTTGCTCATGGAATAGGGAGGTTGTCATGTATCAACGCTGTTTTGATAACGCCAGCGAAACGCTGTTTGTCGCCGGTAAAACGCCACGGCTTTCACGTTTTGCATTTAGCGATGATCCAAAATGGGAGTCCGGACATCACGTTCATGACAATGAAACCGAGCTGATTTACGTCAAGAAAGGGGTAGCAAGGTTTACCATCGATTCTTCGTTATATGTCGCGCATGCCGATGACATTGTGGTGATAGAACGTGGCAGGTTGCATGCGGTGGCCTCTGACGTTAACGATCCAGCAACGACGTGTACCTGTGCGCTGTACGGCTTTCAGTTTCAGGGGACTGAGGAAAATCAGCTACTGCAACCGCATTCTTGCCCGGTAATTGCCGCAGGGCAGGGAAAAGAAGTCATTAAAACCTTATTTAATGAGCTAAGTGTGATTTTGCCGCAAAGTAAAAATAGCCAAACATCTTCGTTATGGGACGCATTTGCCTATACGTTAGCAATTCTTTACTACGAAAACTTTAAAAATGCTTATCGTTCGGAGCAGGGGTATATTAAAAAAGATGTTCTGATAAAAGATATTCTTTTCTATCTGAATAATAATTATCGCGAAAAAATCACTTTAGAGCAGTTATCGAAAAAATTTCGTGCCAGCGTCAGTTATATCTGCCATGAATTTACCAAAGAGTATCGTATTTCCCCTATTAACTATGTTATTCAACGGCGTATGACGGAAGCGAAATGGTCACTCACTAATACTGAATTATCACAGGCAGAGATCTCCTGGCGTGTGGGTTATGAAAATGTCGATCACTTTGCCAAACTGTTTTTGCGCCATGTCGGCTGTTCGCCCAGCGATTACCGCAGGCAATTTAAAAACTGTTTTGCGGAACAAGAAATCTTATCTGAATTTCCTCAACCAGTAAGTCTTGCCGGATAAATCTGGCGGCGCAGTTTGTTAAGAAGCTGCGCCGCCTGCAGATTATTTGTTCTGATAATCTTTCAGGATCTGCCGACCTGCTACGTAAATCATAATTTCGTCTGTACCGCCGCCGATACGTTCACAACGGACATCACGCCAGAAGCGGGAGACGCGCGCCTCATCGGTATAGCCCAGACCGCCCATGATTTGAATCGCATCATCAATAACTTCCAGTGCGGTACGTGCGCAGTACAGTTTTGCCAGCGCCGCGCTGGTGCGCAGTGACTGATGCTGATCGGCTTGCCATGCCACTTTCAACACCATGTTGCGCATGTTGTCGATCTTAATCGCCATCAGCGCCAGTTTTTCCTGGATCATCTGGTTATGACCAATGGGCTTACCAAAAGCGATACGCTGGTTGGCATAGCGGGCGGCATCTTCAAAGGCACACTCGGCAAAGCCGGTGCTGCGCGCGGCGTTGATCAGGCGCTCCATCTCAAAGTTGTACATCACATTGAGGAAACCCATACCTTCTTCGCCCACCATGTCGCTCTCTTCAACCTCTACGTTGTCGAGATAGACTTCGCAGGTGCTGAGCATATGCCAGCCGATTTTATGCAGCGGGTTAATCTTAATGCCGGGCTTACTGGAGTCGACCCACCACAGGGTGAAGGCTTTTTTGGGATCTTTCGGTTCTGGATCGCGCGCCAGCACCAGCATATATGGGTACTCTTTCGCGCCGGTAATAAAGGTTTTCTGGCCGTTGATGTAAACCTTGCCATTTTTACGCGTGTAAGTGGTAGTGGCACTGTTATTGTCTGAGCCTGCGCCTGGTTCCGTCAACGCCAGGGCATAGGCGGGATCACCCGTTTCCAGGGTGCTCTCTGCCGTTTTACGTAGCTGCTCAGCAGAACCGAAACGGCGCATGCTGTGAATACATTGACCGTTGGTAATCAAAAATGCCGGAGCACCGCATTTTGACACTTCCATCAGCGCCAACATCTGGGTGACGTAATCCGCAGGGATGCCACCAAATTCTTCCGGCACGCCAAGCATAGAAATGCCGTTATCCGCCAGTGCCCGCATAAACTCACGCGGGTATGTCCCGTTTTGATCGCAGGTGCGGAAATACTCTTCCGGGAAGTTGGTCGTAATCAACTCGCGAATACTGGCCAGCAGCAGTTCTTGTTCTTCAGTTAAAGAAAAATCCATCATTATACTCCTGTTAATGAGCCGCTTCAGGCAGGACAAAACCCATCGCCGCATCGATAAATAATCTTTCGTCCATCAGTTTGAGTTCTGGCGAAATCACTGGGGTGAAATCCATTTTGTCGAGAATATCTTTTTGTAAATCGACGCCAGGGGCGATTTCGATTAAATGCAGGCCGTCTTCTTTTAGCGTGAATACGGCGCGCTCAGTGATATAACGAACATCCAGTCCTCGCTCGAGAGCGATTTTTCCGCTGAAAGTAATTTCCGGTAGTTCCCGAATAAATTTCTTCACCCGTCCTTCCTGGACTATATTTAATTTGCCGTCGGCAATTTCTGTTTTTAAACTGCCCGCAGTTAATGTGCCGCAGAAAATGATTTTCTTCGAAGTGGCACTGATATCAATAAATCCACCGGTGCCCATGATTTTACCATTGAATTTATGCACGCCGACGTTACCGTGCTGGTCGACTTCAGCAAAACTCAAATAACAAACATCCAGACCGCCACCGTGATAAAAATCAAACTGGGACGTCATATCCAGAATGGCACGGGTATTCACGTTCGCGCCAAAGGCGATCCCCTGTGAAGTAATTCCGCCAATCGGACCTGTTTCTACCGTCAGAATAAAGTCATCAGCACAACCTTCTTCTCGGGCGACCAGGCCAATGCCGTCAGCAATACCGACGCCGACATTCCCCACCGCGCCTTTACGCATTTCGAATAATGCGCGCCGCGCAACTAATTTACGTTGGTTTAGGGGCAGGCTAAGTTTGGTACTGTCATCAAGGGTGAAGTCACCAGAAATAAAGCGGTTAACCGGCGCACCGCCATACAGTTGGGTTTGATCCGGATCGACCACCACAATATCCACCAGATAACCCGGAATACGGACAGATTTAGGATGCAGCGTGGCTTTCTTAACCATTTTCTGCACCTGCATCATCACAATACCGCCGTTATTGTGCACCGCCTGAGCAATAACCAATGCGTCGAGATACATCACCTCATCTTCAAAAGTGGCGTAGCCTTCACTGTCGCAGGTGGTAGCGCGAATGAAGGCGATATCCGGCGCAATCGCTTTGTAATAGAGATATTCTTTGTTATCAAACTCGACCAGTTTAATCAGGTCTTCTTTAGTGACTTCATTCAGTTTGCCGCCTTGCTGGCGTGGATCGACAAATGTTCCGATGCCAATATCACTAATAATACCAGGCTGGTGGGCTGCGGCGGCGCGTAAGGTTTGTGTAAGTACACCTTGTGGATAGTTATAAGCAATAATTTTATTTTGTTCTGCGAGATCAGAAATACGCGGCGATTGTCCCCAGTGACCGCATAATGCCCATTTCACCAGACCTTCTTGCGCCAGCGGACTAATACCACGGTCGGCGCGATCGCCAAGCCCTGTTGGACTAATAATAGATAAATTACGTGGTGTTTGAGTCTGTTTATATTTATCAGCAAGAGCAGTAATTAACGTGGTGGCTTCCAGAATACCGCCGCCAGCGCCTAATACACAAAGCGTTGCTTCGTCGGGAATATAATTCACCGCTTCCTGTGCCGACAGGACCGGCACTCGTCCATTAATACGAGGTGGTTTTACAGGTTTCATTGTTAATTCCTGATTCAGGTGTAATTTTCCCTACGCCAGATGGAGAATTAGAGCGCAGAGACTCACGAAATATTTTTATTAAATACGGTTGAATATATTTTTTTAGTTCGGCGGGGGAGGGTATTCCCGCCGAAATATTATTGCTTATGCCTGATGTAAAATAGTTAATACCGTGCGCAAATCATTTACCGAGATTTGCCCTGGCGCAGAGGCTTTTTTTACCGCACCAAAAGTTGCCGCCGACCCAAATACTTCACCAGCCAGACGAGAAATTACGCCAGTTTTTGCCATCGACATCGTGATGATTGGACGATCGGCATACTGCTCCTGCATCTCCAGGGTCGCGGCAAGCAACGTCAGCACATCGCTGGTACTTTGCGGCATCAGCGCAATCTTAGGAATATCGGCATCGAAGGACTGCATTTTGCGCAGACGGGCAATGATTTCTTCGGCTTCCGGCGTTTTATGGAAGTCATGGTTGGACATGACAACTTTCACATCATGCGCGTGGGCGTAGGCGACGGTTTCTTTAACTTGATCATCACCGGTAAATAACTCCAGATCGATCATATCAACCAGGCCACTATCGATGGCTGCACGATTGAGTGCAATATAAGCCTCGGTGGAAATCGCCTGCTCGCCGCCTTCTTTGGCACTGCGGAAGGTAAACAGCAGTGGTTTTTCTGGCATGGTTTCACGGAGAATTTTTGCTGCCGCCATGACAGACTCCACATTGGAGAGGTCGGCATAGTGGTCAACACGCCATTCCAGAATATCAAAGTCCGCTTCACGATAGGCGAGAGCTTCGGATTTCACGCTGGCGATATCTTTCGCCATCAGCGAGACGATGATTTTAGGTGCGCCCGTACCAATGACGAGATCTTTTACAGTTACGGTTTTCATTTTTTACCCTTTCTGCACGCGGTCAGCCTGTCAGGCACCGAACCCCATGACCTGTTTAACATATTCCAGAGGGAAATCTTTGCCAGTCCATAACGTGAACTGTTCAGCCCCTTGCCACAACAACATGCCGTATCCATCAATCGTTTTGCAACCAGCTTGTTGCGCCTGCTGCAATAACTTCGTCATATGCGGGTTATACACGCATTCAGTGACCAGAAGTCCCGGATGTAACAGACTGATATCATTAACCAATGATTCATTCTCAAGGGGTTTCATGCCCACTTTTGTGCCATTGGTTAAAATGTCGGCGGAAGCCAGGGCTTCAGCAAAGGCTTGCTGATCGGCGAGATCGGTAACCGTGACGACACAATCGGTGTTTTCGTTAACCCGCTGCGCGAAGGCGAGGGCTTTATCGAAGAACTCATCCCGACGGTTAAAGAGTTTAATTTCTTTTAAACCTTCAATTGCCCCCTGCGCGCCAATTGCCGTTGAGGCACCTCCGGCCCCTAACAGCACCATCGTTTTGCCTTTGATATCAAAACCGCTCTCTTTAATGGCGCGAATATGGCCCGTGCCGTCGGTGTTATAGCCACGCAGATAGCCATCATCATTTACGATGGTGTTGATGGCACCCACCAGTTTGGCTGCTGGCGTTAATTCATCAACATATTCACACGCCAGTTGTTTGTTCGGCATTGATACACCAGTTCCGCGCATTTTGAGGGCTTTTAATCCTTCAATTGCTCCGGGAAAACTATCGTTATCCACTTCAAAGGCCATATAGGTAAATGGCAATCCCGCTTTTTCTAAGGCTTTGTTCTGCATTTCGGGCGATAAACTGTGGCGGATGGGATAGGCCATCAACCCAATCAATTCGTATTTTGCGGTAACATCCATAATTAACTCCTTTAACCTCTATGCTTAATTGTGTTTAACCGGGTGCTAAATTTATGCTCGCCAAACCGCACATCATTTTCAGGAATAATGAAAACGCGGTAATAACGGATAAAAACAATAATTGCGGTAATCAGGGCCAGCAGCGCGAAAGTAAAATCGAGAACAATGATATATTGCAGGCCGATGTTCGACAGATAACCGGTAATCAGCGGAATAACAAAGTTAGCCAGTCCACCCATCATCATATAAATACTGGTGACTTTGGCTTTGCTTTTGGGAAAAAACTCTGACATGACCGAAACGCCGAGCTGTAAAATGCCGCCAGCCGCTGAGAAACCGATAACAAAGGCTCCGGCATTGCACACCAGTGGAGAAGGGTACAGGTAGATAATGGCAGCTGTTATTGTTGCCAGTGCAGAGTTAAATACATTAGCCCAGATGGGCCGGACCATTTTTTTCAGCAGTGCGGCAAAAATAAAGACACAGACCAGCGAACCCATACTGTAATAAGAGATGGTTTTTAATGCCTCAGCTTCTGACATACCAGCAAAAGCCATCGCATATTTGGGCATCCACACCACAATCACATAAAAGGTCGAGAATGCGGCTACACCGAACAGTACCGATGAAACACCTTCCAGCCAGACTAACGGTTTGCTGTTCATTTGCGGTAATTCATTAGCTACGCTGGCGTCCACCAACTGGCTGGGGAATTTGCTTTTTAACAGCATCAGCGTGATCAGTACAAACAGAATACCAGGAATAATCAGCCCATAGCCGTACCAGATATTATTGAGCAACATATAGCTCACCAGCATTGGGTAGAACATTTGCCCGAATGACACCATCGCTTTAACCAGTATGACCGCCGAACCAGAGGCTTTCGGAAAGCATTCCATGAGCGCAGGATAGCCACCCGTATCCAGCGCTGAGTTAGCGATACCTACGCACACTGCCAGACAGTAGGCGAGAGTTAAATTCGGGCAAGCGGGAATACCAAAGAAGAATAGCAGATACATTATTACTGCCATTAATATCACCGCCCGACGACCAAACTTATCGGAGATCACACCGAAGAATAAAATACTGATCAATCGGCCCAAACCGATACCGGAAATTAAATAGGCAATGCCCGCGTTGTCAGTGGAAAACTTTTCTGCCAGAGATGACATATTTTGGGCAAGCGTAATAACACTAATGCCGTGCAGGAAATAGCTGAAGTAAATACAAAGAACAGCCAGGATAAATGGCGTGCTGAAAGCCTTATTTTGAGACATTTTCACAGCTCCTTGCTGAAAGATAATTTCGTTACCGTACGTATTGTTCTCCGACGGTTTACATAATTACTATACTGAAGATGATTTTCCCTGGGTACATGGCATAAAGTTTATGTTTCCAGGAATATTGCATGTCATAGTTTGTTTTTGATCGCGATTTTCCTTAGTTGGCGCAGAAAGAGTTATTTATCCGTAAGATCTTGCATGACCTGAAAAGAATATTGCATTACCCACCCGGAGCGACATTTTCCTTTAGCGAGTGATGCCACGTTTCTTTGCGGCTGCGTAAGCCGATAAACAGTGCCAGTAAAAAGCCGATGGCAGCGATGGCGGTATCGAACCACATAATATCGGCAATACTTCTTTGGGACAGATGAGCCGTAATCAACGGAATAGTAAAGGTCGCAATACTGCCCGCACTGTAATAGATCCCTGTAGCTTTACCTTTAGCGTAGGGGAAACGTTCAGCCATTAATGTCAGGCCAATTTGCACAACACCTCCAGCAGAGGTAAAACCAATGACAAAAGCAAATATTATCACCACATAAAATGTGGGATGCAGACAGACGGTAAACAGAGCAATAAATGAGATAAAGGTGTACAGCATCAGTAATGTTGTTGGGCTAACGGTATTACGAATGAGTGGAGCGGTAATAAATACACAAAGCAGCGAACCCACGGTGTAGATACTGAGTAGTTTGATCGACATAGTGTATGACATGCCTGCAACAAATTGTCCGTACTGTGCCAGCCACTGGCTAACCAGATAAAAGGTTGCCATTGAGATATAGCCATATAAGGTATAACTGGCTAAATCGATAATTGAACAGCGATGTTCCGTAGAGTTGGTGGCTTTCTCTATGACAGGTAAGCGACGACCCGGATGGGGTGGGAACGTACAACGGTATAAAAACAGAGCATTAATAAACATAATGCCTGCGGCAATCATAAAGGACCAGCCGAACCACAGTTCAGCCCACACTAACAGGCTGATGATTAGCGGTAATAAAAATTGCCCGCTGGAAACAAATGCTTTAATTAAAATATTAGCTGTACCCGGTGAACGTGGAAAAGCTTCCATCAAACTGGGATAGGTGCCTGCATCGAGAAAACTGTTTGCCATTCCCGCCAGAAAGCCCAAACCATAAGCGATAATGATGTTATTGGTGTGCAGGATGCCAAAAAAGAAGGCCATATAGCAGCACATCCCGAGCATGATAAAAGGGCGGCGACCAAAGCGATCGGATAATAATCCTGCAAAAAGCAAGACACTTAATCGACCAATACCCAGCGATGAGATAACTATTGAGACGCCTGCGGCATTAGTCTGCCAAAGCGTCTCCAGCGAGGCCATATTCAGGCTCATCAAAATGACGCCCATACCATGCACCAGGTAATTAAAATACAACCCAAGTGCGGTAGGGAAATAGGGATTTTTCATAGGTTCTACTTAGCAAAGGTGCTTTAAAAAGTGAAGCGATGTTGTGTCAGCATCCGTTCATTATTGTTGTAACAACGACAATTCCTTTCTTTGGAAAATTAACAAAGGCGCTCCAGATCGTGTGCATATAATTCAGCGGCTACCGATTGATAGATCTTCCAGTCAATAAAATTGCCATCAGGGTAGACACGTTGAAACGCGGTTAAGTCAGGGAAAAAACGCATGGTGTTGTTGCCGATGCGGTTATTTATTTTCTCTATGATGGCATGAAGATGTTTTTTTCGTTGCTGTCGCATAGCCAACAGTTGCTCGACCACACGATCAGGAATGGCGCATTTGTCATTTTCCCACTGACGCCAGCTTTCACTGTCACCGGTCTGGGCAATCCAGGTCGCGCATTCATCAGTAGTCATGGCAAAAATATGGCGAAGAGCCTGGAGTTCATAAGCGTTCATCGTGTAATGGCTGCATGAAATAAACAATAAAATATAAATAACATTATCAGCCTGCCGACGGCTTGAAGAGAGTCACAGTATCTTGTGCAACATTATTGGAAAGAGTGAGGGGGCGAGGTAGCGAAGCGGAAAAATGTTAAAAAAAAGCCCATCGTGGGAGATGGGCAAAGACTACACACAGCAATTCGTTGTTTCACTCAGGGGATTTCCATGCTTATAAATCAATATGTTGATTTATAACCGTGAGCTAATAGTAGGCATACGGACTTTTTGCGTCGATCAGATTCGTCTCATTAGTTTAAAAACTGTAAAGAATTTGCGACAGGTACTACCAGCTGAATGGCGGTAAGCAGGAAAATATGGGGAAGAGCAAGCAAATATCAATTAGCGGTGGTTAACAATCAGGCGGCAGAGCCGCCTGATGAGAAATTACTTATTCGGTTTCTCGATTTCGCCAAGTTCTTCGAGAATTTCTTCCGGTTGGTCCGTCGGCGGCGGGACTTCTTCCACCCACGCGGCAAACAGACGCCAGGAAACGGCTAACAGAACCGGACCAATAAACAGACCGATCATCCCGAAAGCAATCAAACCACCAATAACGCCAGAGAGGATCAGGATCAGCGGTAAATCGGCACCCATGCGAATTAACATTGGGCGGATGACGTTATCCAGCGTGCCAACCACACCGCTCCACACTAACAATACCGTTCCCCAGGTGGTATCGCCGGTCCAGTAGAGCCAGATAATCGCCGGAATCAGTACCGGCAATGGGCCAAGCTGGACAAGGCAGGAGAGGATCATTAACACCGTGAGCAACGTTGCATAAGGTACGCCGGATACGGCGAGGCCGATACCGCCAAGCACAGCCTGTACTAACGCCGTCACCACCACACCCAGCGCCACCGCGCGGATAGCCTGTGCCGCCAGCAGTACGGCGGCATCTCCGCGAACGCCTGCCAGACGGGTTGCAAAATGGCGAATGCCTTGTGCCACCTGTTCACCGCGCCAGTACAGCAGGGCACTGAAGAGAAGCATCAGCGCACAATGCACCATAAAGCGCCCGATATGCGCCGCCTGCCCAACGAACCAGGTGGTGGTGGTGCCAATATAAGGGCGGACTTTCGCCATGATCGCAGTCCCCCCCATATCCAGCAAGTTGTGCCAGCCTGCATACAGCTTCGCGCCAATCACCGGAATGGTATTAAGCCACGCCAGATCGGGTAACGTCATGTCACCGCTGGAAATAGCTTTAATTAGCGGACCGCTGCCATCGACAATACTGTTAACCAACAAGGCAATAGGGATGATAAACACCATCACTAATAACAGCGTCATCACCAGAACGGCGAGAGAGCGGCGGCCAAACATGATCTTTTGCAAACGTAATAATACCGGCCAGGTAGCGATAACCACCGTACCGGCCCATGCGAAGCCGAGAATAAAGGGTTGAACAATCCACAGACATGCCACAATCATGATGGCTAAAAACAGCACCGAAAGCAGAATTTGTGCGACATCCCTGGGCTGACGAACATTTACCATAACTACTTTTCACCTTTTTTGTGCGTCAAATCGTCGACGCGACGTGAACACGCGAAACTCACCTGCATAATGATGAGCAATTTCAGCGGTTTTTAACAGGCCGATTCTGCCCTTAATTCTGATGGGCGTGTTAGAAAAAAATGTGGTACAACAACTCAGGCAACACGCAAACGATTTACTCGTCGTATTTCAAGTTGCATGTGCTGCGGCTACGTTCGTTCACCCCAGTCACTTACTTTTGTAAGCTCCTGGAGTTCACTCGCTTGCCGCCTTCCTGCAACTCGAAATCCATAGAGTAAATAAACATCACCTTTCAGTGCGCTATTGCAGCCGCCTGAAAGAATAGTGTATCGACCTACATCACAGACCGCAGGAAAGGGTCAATATAATGATTCCACAGATTTCCCAGGCACCCGGCGTCGTTCAACTGGTGCTTAATTTTTTGCAAGAGCTGGAGCAACAGGGGTTTACCGGCGATACGGCGACAAGTTATGCCGATCGTCTGACAATGTCGACCGACAACAGTATTTACCAACTTCTCCCCGATGCGGTGGTATTTCCGCGTTCAACCGCAGATGTGGCGCTGATCGCCCGTCTTGCCGCGCAGGAACGCTATTCATCGCTGATCTTTACCCCCCGCGGCGGCGGCACCGGCACTAACGGTCAGGCGCTCAACCAGGGGATTATTGTTGATATGTCCCGCCATATGAACCGCATCATCGAAATTAACCCTGAAGAGGGCTGGGTGCGCGTTGAGGCCGGGGTGATAAAAGATCAACTCAATCAGTACCTGAAACCGTTCGGCTACTTTTTTGCGCCGGAACTTTCGACCAGCAACCGGGCAACGCTCGGTGGGATGATCAATACCGATGCATCCGGTCAGGGATCGCTGGTCTATGGCAAAACGTCAGATCACGTACTTGGCGTACGCGCGGTGTTGTTGGGGGGCGATATTCTCGATACGCAACCTTTACCCGTCGAACTGGCGGAAACGCTGGGTAAAACCAATACCGCAATCGGGCGAATTTATAACACGGTTTATCAACGTTGCCGTCAGCAACGCCAGTTAATTATCGACAACTTCCCCAAACTTAACCGCTTTCTTACCGGTTACGATCTGCGTCATGTCTTTAACGATGAGATGACCGAGTTCGACCTGACGCGCATTCTAACGGGTTCAGAAGGGACGCTGGCCTTTATTACCGAAGCGCGGCTGGATATTACGCCCTTGCCTAAAGTGCGCCGTCTGGTGAACGTCAAATATGACTCTTTTGACTCCGCGCTGCGTAACGCGCCGTTTATGGTTGAGGCGCGGGCGCTTTCGGTAGAGACGGTGGACTCAAAAGTGCTGAATCTGGCGCGGGAAGATATCGTCTGGCATTCCGTCAGTGAGCTGATTACCGATGTACCTGACAAACAGATGCTCGGGCTAAACATTGTTGAATTTGCCGGAGACGATGAAGCACTTATCGATCAGCAGGTGAATGCGCTCTGTGCGCGGCTGGATGAACTTATCGCCAGCCAGCAAGCAGGTGTGATCGGCTGGCAGGTATGCAGTGAACTGGCAGGTGTTGAGCGTATTTATGCCATGCGCAAAAAAGCCGTCGGCCTGCTCGGTAATGCCAAAGGAGCAGCCAAACCGATTCCATTTGCCGAAGATACCTGCGTACCGCCGGAACATCTGGCGGATTATATTGCTGAATTTCGCGCGCTGCTCGACAGCCACGGCTTAAGTTACGGTATGTTCGGTCACGTCGATGCAGGTGTCTTGCACGTCCGTCCGGCGCTGGATATGTGCGATCCACAACAAGAGATTTTGATGAAGCAAATCTCTGATGATGTAGTGGCGTTGACTGCGAAATACGGTGGTTTGTTGTGGGGCGAACATGGTAAAGGTTTTCGTGCCGAATACAGCCCGGCGTTTTTTGGAGAGGAACTTTACGGCGAATTACGTAAAGTCAAAGCGGCATTTGATCCACAAAACCGGCTCAACCCAGGGAAAATTTGCCCACCGGAAGGTATCGACGCGCCTATGATGAAAGTGGACGCGGTGAAGCGTGGCACATATGACCGGCAGATCCCCATCGCGGTACGCCAGCAGTGGCGTGGTGCAATGGAGTGTAACGGCAACGGTTTATGCTTCAACTTTGATGCCCGCAGTCCGATGTGCCCGTCGATGAAGATTACCCAGAACCGGATTCATTCACCGAAAGGGCGCGCAACGCTGGTGCGTGAATGGCTGCGTTTGTTGGCAGATCGCGGCGTTGACCCACTCAAACTGGAACAGGAACTGCCTGAATCCGGTGTCAGTCTGCGGACGTTAATTGCCCGTACGCGTAATAGCTGGCATGCGAATAAAGGCGAATATGATTTCTCGCACGAAGTGAAAGAGGCGATGTCGGGCTGCCTGGCCTGTAAAGCGTGTTCGACTCAGTGCCCCATCAAAATTGACGTGCCTGAGTTTCGTTCTCGCTTTCTGCAACTCTATCACACCCGTTATTTACGCCCGCTTCGCGACCACCTCGTTGCTACGGTCGAGAGCTACGCACCGCTGATGGCACGCGCGCCGAAAACCTTTAACTTCTTCATTAACCAGCCGCTGGTGCGCAAACTCTCGGAAAAACATATCGGCATGGTTGATTTGCCACTGCTGTCGGTTCCCTCGCTGCAACAACAAATGGTGGGGCATCGCTCGGCAAACATGACGCTGGAACAGCTTGAAGTTCTCAATGCAGAGCAGAAAGCGCGCACGGTGTTGGTGGTGCAGGACCCCTTTACCAGCTATTACGATGCGCAAGTGGTGGCGGATTTTGTCCGTCTGGTCGAAAAATTAGGTTTCCAGCCCGTGTTACTGCCATTTTCGCCGAATGGCAAAGCCCAGCATATCAAAGGCTTTCTTAATCGTTTTGCGAAGACGGCGAAAAAAACGGCGGATTTTCTCAACCGAATGGCGAAATTGGGAATGCCAATGGTGGGCGTCGATCCAGCGCTGGTACTTTGTTATCGCGATGAATATAAACTGGCTCTGGGCGAGGAGCGTGGCGAGTTTAAGGTCTTACTGGCGAATGAATGGTTGGCAAGCATACTTGAGTCACAGCCAGTGGCTACAGTCAGCGGTGAATCATGGTATTTCTTTGGTCACTGTACCGAAGTTACCGCCTTGCCGGGCGCTCCAGCACAATGGGCGGCAATATTTGCCCGTTTTGGCGCGAAACTTGAAAATGTCAGCGTGGGTTGCTGCGGCATGGCAGGGACTTACGGACATGAAGCGAAAAATCATAAAAACTCGCTCGGGATCTATGAGTTATCCTGGCATCAGGCGATGCAGCGACTGCCGCGTAACCGCTGTCTGGCGACCGGATATTCCTGTCGCAGCCAGGTAAAACGGGTTGAAGGCACGGGGGTACGCCATCCTGTGCAGGCTTTACTGGAGATTATTAAATGATATGGAAACGAAAAATCACCCTGGAAGCACTGAATGCAATGGGTGAAGGAAACATGGTGGGGTTGCTGGATATTCGCTTTGAACATATTGGTGATGACACCCTTGAAGCGACAATGCCAGTAGACTCGCGGACAAAGCAGCCTTTCGGGTTGCTGCATGGAGGGGCATCCGTGGTACTGGCTGAAAGTATCGGTTCCGTTGCCGGTTATTTATGTACCGAAGGTGAGCAAAAGGTGGTTGGTCTGGAAATCAATGCTAACCACGTCCGCTCGGCACGAGAAGGGCGGGTACGCGGCGTATGTAAACCGTTGCATCTCGGTTCACGTCATCAGGTCTGGCAGATTGAAATCTTCGATGAGAAAGGGCGTTTGTGCTGTTCGTCACGATTGACGACCGCTATTTTGTGACGTTGTCACCAGAAAAGTGTGACGCATATTGCTTTTGGTCATTATCTGCACAGTAAACGGTGGTATACTGTGCAGGTCTTGTCTAAAAGCGAGGATGCTATGTCTACTCAACTTGATCCCACCCAGCTGGCCATTGAATTTTTACGCCGTGACCAGAGCAATCTTTCACCTGCCCAATATCTCAAACGTCTGAAACAACTAGAACTTGAATTTGCTGACCTGCTTACTCTCTCTTCTGCTGAATTAAAAGAAGAAATCTACTTTGCCTGGCGTCTGGGCGTGCATTGATCCTGACTTAATGCCGCAATTTCGCAAAATCGACCTGGATTAACCTCCGTCCAGGTTCGATGACCTTCTTAATACTGCTTATCTACCCGCCTGATATTGTTCAAAAATAATACTAATCGCAGTTTGTGTTAAAACGGCGGGTTAGCTTTATGAGATTATTCTTATCGCCCCTTCAAGAGCTAAGCCACTGAGAGTGCCGGAGATAAGCGCCGGATGGGGTAGAAACCCTTAAGCCTGTGTCGCACAGACTTAAGGGTTTTCTAATTTCTGAACGCTGCACTTTTTTACCTATCTCTTAAATAGTCATTTTCAATACAACTTTTTCTTTTTCATCACAGCCTTAATGCTCCTTAGATAATAATCATTATCTAACAATGAGATACCTAATTCTTAGCGTGCCTGTTAACCCACACATCAGGGTCTATGCTTATTTAAAGCAGGCAAAAAGCATGTTTTACGGTAAAGCCCCTGCGTTTGCTGGGTTGAACTGATAATCATTATCACTAACATGCTGTTATACGCTGAAAGCGATGAAGTGAGGTAAATCGATGGACATGCATTCAGGAACCTTTAATCCACAGGATTTCGCCTGGCAGGGCTTAACGCTGACACCCGCAGCCGCTGTCCACATCCGTGAGCTGGTGGCAAAGCAACCAGGTATGGTCGGCGTGCGCTTAGGCGTGAAGCAAACGGGCTGCGCGGGATTTGGCTATGTGCTCGACAGTGTTAGCGAGCCAGACAAAGACGATCTGCTGTTTGAACATGACGGCGCGAAGCTGTTTGTCCCGCTGCAAGCGATGCCGTTTATTGATGGCACGGAAGTCGATTTCGTTCGTGAAGGACTTAATCAGATATTCAAATTTCACAACCCGAAAGCCCAGAATGAATGTGGCTGTGGCGAAAGCTTTGGGGTATAGGCGGTACTATGTCTCGTAATACTGAAGCAACTGACGATGTCAAAACCTGGACCGGCGGCCCGCTGAATTATAAAGAAGGATTCTTCACCCAGTTAGCCACTGATGAGCTGGCAAAGGGGATAAACGAAGAGGTGGTGCGCGCAATATCGGCGAAGCGTAATGAGCCGGAGTGGATGCTGGAGTTTCGTCTCAATGCCTATCGCGCATGGCTGGAGATGGAAGAGCCGCACTGGCTGAAAGCGCACTACGACAAGCTGAATTATCAGGATTACAGCTACTACTCAGCACCATCGTGCGGTAATTGTGACGACAACTGCGCGTCTGAACCCGGCGCGGTGCAGCAAACTGGCGCGAACGCCTTTTTAAGTAAAGAGGTGGAGGCGGCGTTTGAGCAGTTGGGCGTTCCCGTGCGGGAAGGCAAAGAGGTGGCGGTGGATGCCATTTTCGACTCTGTTTCGGTTGCCACCACTTATCGCGAAAAACTGGCGGAGCAGGGAATTATTTTTTGCTCCTTTGGTGAGGCGATCCACGATCACCCGGAACTGGTGCGTAAATATCTCGGCACCGTGGTGCCGGGGAATGACAACTTCTTTGCCGCGCTTAATGCGGCGGTAGCCTCTGACGGTACGTTTATTTATGTGCCTAAAGGCGTGCGCTGCCCGATGGAACTTTCCACCTATTTTCGCATTAACGCGGAAAAAACCGGGCAGTTTGAGCGCACCATTCTGGTGGCCGACGAAGACAGCTACGTCAGCTACATTGAAGGCTGTTCCGCTCCGGTGCGTGACAGCTATCAGTTACACGCGGCGGTGGTGGAAGTCATCATCCATAAAAACGCCGAGGTGAAATATTCCACGGTACAAAACTGGTTCCCTGGCGATAACAACACCGGCGGTATTCTCAATTTCGTCACCAAGCGTGCTTTGTGCGAAGGCGAAAACAGCAAAATGTCATGGACGCAATCAGAAACCGGGTCAGCGATTACGTGGAAATATCCCAGCTGCATTTTGCGCGGCGATAACTCCATTGGTGAGTTTTACTCGGTGGCACTGACCAGCGGTCATCAGCAAGCGGATACCGGCACCAAGATGATCCACATCGGTAAAAACACCAAATCGACCATTATCTCGAAAGGGATCTCTGCCGGACACAGCCAGAACAGTTATCGCGGCTTAGTGAAAATCATGCCGACGGCAACCAATGCACGTAACTTCACCCAGTGCGACTCAATGCTGATAGGCGCTAATTGTGGGGCGCATACTTTCCCGTATGTCGAATGTCGCAATAACAGCGCGCAACTGGAGCACGAGGCAACGACATCACGTATTGGTGAAGATCAACTGTTTTACTGCCTGCAACGCGGGATCAGCGAAGAAGACGCCATCTCGATGATTGTTAACGGCTTTTGCAAAGACGTGTTCTCGGAACTGCCGCTGGAATTTGCCGTTGAAGCACAAAAACTCCTCGCCATCAGTCTTGAACACAGCGTCGGATAAGGAATAAACATGTTAAGTATTAAAGATTTACACGTCAGCGTGGAAGATAAAACTATCCTGCGCGGATTAAGCCTCGACGTTCGTCCCGGCGAAGTTCACGCCATTATGGGGCCAAACGGTTCTGGCAAAAGTACCTTATCGGCAACGCTTGCCGGACGCGAAGATTATGAAGTGACGGCTGGCACGGTTGAGTTTAAAGGCAAAGATTTGCTTGCGCTGTTGCCGGAAGATCGTGCAGGTGAAGGCATCTTTATGGCCTTCCAGTATCCGGTGGAAATTCCCGGCGTCAGTAACCAGTTTTTCCTGCAAACGGCACTTAATGCGGTGCGCAGCTATCGCGGCCAGGAAACGCTCGACCGCTTTGATTTTCAGGATTTGATGGAAGAGAAAATCGCTCTCCTGAAGATGCCGGAGGATTTATTAACCCGTTCGGTAAATGTTGGTTTTTCCGGCGGCGAGAAAAAGCGCAACGATATTTTGCAAATGGCGGTGCTGGAACCGGAGTTATGCATTCTTGATGAGTCGGACTCCGGGCTGGATATTGACGCATTAAAAGTGGTTGCCGATGGCGTGAACTCGCTGCGTGACGGCAAGCGTTCATTCATCATTGTTACGCACTACCAACGCATTCTCGACTACATCAAGCCTGATTACGTCCATGTGCTGTATCAGGGACGAATTGTGAAATCCGGCGATTTCACGTTGGTCAAACAACTGGAGGAGCAGGGTTATGGCTGGCTTACCGAACAGCAGTAACGTGCTGCAACAGTGGCATCATTTGTTTGAAGCCGAGGGTGCAAAACGCTCCCCGCAAGCACAGCAGCATTTACAACAATTGCTGCGTACCGGACTGCCGACACGCAAACATGAGCACTGGAAATATACGCCGCTGGAAGGGCTGACCAATAGCCAGTTTGTCAGCATTGCGGGGGAGATATCCCCACAGCAGCGTGATGCCTTAGCGTTAACGTTAGACGCCGTGCGGCTGGTGTTTGTCGATGGACGTTACGTGCCCGTACTGAGCGATGCGACTGAAGGCAGCGGGTATGAAGTGAGCATTAACGACGACCGTCAGGGATTACCCGACGCTATTCAGGCGGAAGTGTTTCTGCATTTGACGGAAAGCCTGGCGCAAAGCGTGACGCATATTGCTGTGAAGCGCGGTCAACGACCGGCAAAGCCATTGCTGTTAATGCATATCACCCAGGGCGTGGCAGGTGAAGAGGTGAACACAGCTCATTACCGGCATCATCTGGATCTGGCGGAAGGTGCCGAAGCGACGGTGATTGAGCATTTTGTCAGCCTTAATGATGCTCGTCATTTCACCGGAGCGCGCTTTACCATCAATGTCGCAGCGAACGCCCACTTGCAGCATATCAAGCTGGCGTTTGAAAACCCCGTCAGTCACCACTTTGCCCATAACGATTTGTTGCTGGCTGACGATGCTACCGCATTTAGCCACAGTTTCCTGCTTGGTGGCGCAGTGTTACGACACAACACCAGTACGCAACTCAATGGCGAAAACAGCACGCTGCGGATCAATAGTCTGGTGATGCCGGTGAAAAACGAGGTGTGTGATACCCGTACCTGGCTGGAACACAATAAAGGTTTTTGTAACAGCCGACAGTTGCACAAAACTATCGTCAGCGACAAAGGCCGCGCGGTATTTAACGGTTTGATCAACGTCGCGCAGCACGCCATCAAAACGGATGGTCAGATGACCAACAATAATCTGCTGATGGGCAAACTGGCAGAAGTGGATACGAAACCGCAGCTGGAAATCTATGCAGATGATGTGAAATGCAGCCACGGCGCGACGGTGGGGCGTATTGATGATGAACAGATGTTCTATCTGCGCTCGCGTGGGATCAATCAGCAGGATGCCCAGCAGATGATCATTTACGCCTTTGCTGCCGAACTGACGGAAGCACTGCGTGATGAGGGGCTTAAACAGCAGGTGCTGGCCCGAATCGGTCAACGGCTGCCAGGAGGTGCAAGATGACTTTTTCCGTCGACAAAGTGCGGGCCGACTTTCCGGTGCTTTCTCGTGAGGTAAACGGTTTGCCGCTGGCTTATCTCGACAGCGCCGCCAGTGCGCAGAAACCAAGCCAGGTGATTGACGCCGAGGCCGAGTTTTATCGTCATGGCTACGCGGCGGTGCATCGCGGTATTCATACCTTAAGCGCCCAGGCGACCGAGAAAATGGAGAACGTGCGCAAGCGGGCATCGTTGTTTATCAACGCCCGTTCGGCGGAAGAGCTGGTGTTCGTCCGCGGCACGACGGAAGGGATCAATCTGGTCGCCAATAGCTGGGGCAACAGCAACGTGCGAGCGGGCGATAACATCATCATCAGCCAGATGGAGCACCACGCTAACATTGTTCCCTGGCAAATGCTTTGCGCGCGAGTGGGTGCAGAGCTGCGTGTGATCCCTCTCAACCCCGACGGTACGCTGCAACTGGAGACGCTGCCTACGCTGTTTGATGAGAAAACTCGCCTGCTGGCAATTACCCATGTCTCCAACGTGCTTGGGACAGAAAATCCGCTGGTGGAGATGATCACGCTTGCGCATCAACATGGCGCAAAAGTACTGGTGGATGGCGCTCAGGCGGTGATGCATCATCCGGTGGACGTTCAGGCGCTGGATTGCGATTTTTACGTGTTCTCCGGGCATAAACTGTATGGCCCCACTGGAATTGGCATTCTTTATGTCAAAGAAGCCTTGTTGCAGGAGATGCCGCCGTGGGAAGGGGGCGGTTCTATGATCGCCACCGTCAGCCTGAGTGAAGGGACTACCTGGACTAAAGCACCGTGGCGGTTTGAAGCCGGCACACCCAATACCGGAGGCATCATTGGTCTTGGCGCGGCACTCGAGTATGTTTCGGGGCTGGGGCTTAATAACATAGCCGAGTATGAACAGAATCTGATGCACTACGCGCTATCACAGCTGGAATCTGTACCGGATCTCACTCTCTATGGTCCCCAGAACAGACTTGGCGTTATTGCTTTTAATCTTGGTAAACACCACGCCTATGATGTTGGCAGTTTTCTCGATAACTACGGCATTGCTGTGCGTACCGGACATCACTGCGCTATGCCATTAATGGCCTATTACAACGTCCCTGCTATGTGTCGGGCGTCGCTGGCCATGTATAACACCCATGAAGAAGTGGATCGTCTGGTGACCGGATTGCAACGTATTCATCGTTTGCTGGGATAACAGGGAGGCACTATGGCTGTATTGCCGGATAAAGAAAAATTGCTGCGTAATTTTTTACGCTGCGCCAATTGGGAAGAGAAATATCTCTACATTATTGAGCTGGGCCAGCGTCTGCCAGAATTACACGACGAAGACAGAAGCCCGCAAAATAGCATCCAGGGCTGCCAGAGTCAGGTATGGATTGTGATGCGTCAAAATGCGCAGGGAATTATTGAATTACAGGGCGACAGCGATGCGGCCATTGTGAAAGGGCTTATTGCGGTCGTCTTTATTCTTTACGATCAAATGACACCGCAGGATATTGTCAATTTCGATGTGCGCCCGTGGTTTGAAAAAATGGCACTCACCCAACATCTCACCCCATCACGCTCACAAGGTCTGGAAGCGATGATTCGCGCAATTCGCGCCAAAGCCGCTGCACTTAGCTAAACTAAAGGGACAGCTTTCATCCGGTGGACTCACATTGCCGGGTGGTCAATGTTTACACTGGCCTGCACAGGAGTGTTTTGGTTTCAGGTGAACATAAGCGCCATCCGACGTTTCAGCGTGAGTCTCCGGCAAATACAGGAGGTTTACAATGAAACGCGCGTCTTTGCTTACACTCACGCTTATCGGCGCTTTTAGCGCCATTCAGGCTGCCTGGGCGGTTGATTATCCGCTACCTCCAACCGGAAGCCGACTGGTTGGGCAAAATCAAACGTATACGGTGCAAGAAGGGGATAAAAACCTTCAGGCCATCGCCCGACGTTTTGATACTGCGGCAATGTTGATACTTGAAGCCAATAACACTATCGCTCCGGTGCCAAAACCCGGTACGACGATAACGATTCCTTCGCAACTGTTATTGCCTGATGCGTCGCGTCAGGGGATTATCGTTAACCTTGCAGAGCTGCGCCTTTATTATTATCCGCCGGGAGAAAATATCGTGCAGGTCTATCCGATAGGTATTGGATTGCAAGGGCTGGAAACGCCGGTGATGGAAACGCGTGTGGGGCAGAAAATCCCTAATCCAACCTGGACGCCAACGGCGGGCATTCGTCAGCGTTCGCTGGAGCGTGGCATTAAATTACCGCCCGTCGTTCCTGCTGGGCCAAATAACCCGCTAGGACGTTACGCACTGCGCCTCGCGCATGGTAATGGCGAATACCTCATTCATGGCACCAGTGCGCCGGACAGCGTCGGTTTGCGCGTCAGTTCAGGGTGTATTCGCATGAATGCACCGGATATTAAAGCCTTGTTCTCCAGCGTGCGGACGGGAACGCCGGTGAAAGTGATCAACGAACCGGTGAAATATTCCGTGGAACCGAACGGGATGCGTTATGTGGAAGTACATCGACCACTATCAGCAGAAGAACAGCAGAACGTTCAGACAATGCCTTACACACTGCCAGCAGGCTTCACGCAATTTAAAGATAATAAGGCTGTAGACCAGAAGTTAGTCGATAAAGCGTTGTATCGTCGGGCAGGGTATCCAGTTGCCGTGAGCACTGGCGCAACGCCTGTAGCCAGCAATGCGCCTTCAGTAGAGTCAGCGCAGAATGGTGAACCAGAACAAGGGAATATGTTACGCGCGACGCAGTAGCGGTAAATGGCAGGCAAAAAAAATGGCGCACAATGTGCGCCATTTTTCACTTCACAGGTACTATTACTTGCGGTATTTAGTAGCCATGTTGTCCAGACGCTGGTTAGCACGAGCTGCGTCATCTTTAGCAGCCTGAACGTCGGAACGCATTGCGTTCACGTCGTTGCTCAGCTGGTCAACTTTAGCGTTCAGAGTCTGAACGTCAGAAGACAGCTGATCGATTTTAGCGTTGCTGGAGCAACCTGCCAGCAGAGTAGAACCCAGGATTACCGCGCCCAGTACCAGTTTAGTAGCTTTCATTATTAATACCCTCTAGATTGAGTTAATCTCCATGTAGCGTTACAAGTATTACACAAAGTTTTTTATGTTGAGAATATTTTTTTGATGGGAAGGCACTTATTTTTGATCGTTCGCTCAAAGAAGCATCGAACGCTGGGTTTTAGATAAAAAAATTGAGAGAAAACAGGATGCTTCCATCGGATTCATCTTAGATAAAGTGGGATTATATAGTGAAATCCGATTTGATTTTTTATTGCTTCTGGTTATCGATTAAATAAAAAAAGCGCCCATCAGGGCGCTTCGATATACAAATTAATTCACAAAAGCAATATTACAGGACGTGAACAGATGCGGTGTTAGTAGTGCCGCTCGGTACCAGTGCACCAGAAACCATAACTACGACGTCACCTTTGTGTGCCAGACCGCTCTGCAGAGCCAGTTCTTTACCCAGACGGTAGAAATCATCAGTAGAAGTGATTTCTTTAACCAGCTGCGGCACAACGCCTTTGCTCAGTACCAACTGATGAGCCGTTTTTTCGTTGGTGGTCAGTGCCAGGATGGTGGCATCCGGGAAGTATTTACGTACTGCACGAGCAGATTTACCGCCCTGGGTAGCAACCACGATCAGCGGAGCATCCAGTTTTTCAGCAGTTTCAACCGCGCCACGGCATACTGCTTCGGTAATGCGCAGTTTACGGTTGTCATTGTTGAACTCGAGACGGCTGTTCATAACGCGGTCGGTACGTTCGCAGATGGTCGCCATGATAGAAACTGCTTCCAACGGGTATTTACCTTTTGCGGATTCACCAGACAGCATTACTGCGTCAGTACCGTCGAGGATGGCGTTCGCAACGTCACCGGCTTCTGCGCGAGTCGGGCGTGGGTTTTTGATCATTGAATCGAGCATCTGGGTCGCAGTGATAACGACTTTACGTGCACGGATACATTTTTCGATCATCATCTTCTGGGCGAAGATAACTTCTTCTACCGGGATTTCTACACCCAGGTCGCCACGCGCAACCATGATGCCGTCAGAGGCTTCGAGGATTTCGTCGAAGTTGTTGAGGCCTTCCTGGTTTTCGATTTTGGAGATGATTTGGATGTTTTCGCCGCCGTGCGCTTTCAGGTGCTCACGGATTTCGATAACGTCAGAACGCTTACGAATAAAGGAAGCAGCAACAAAGTCTACGCCTTGTTCGCAACCAAAGATCAGGTCCTGTTTGTCTTTTTCAGCCAGTGCTGGCAGGGCAATGGAAACGCCTGGCAGGTTCACACCTTTGTTTTCGCCCAGGTCGCCGTTGTTCAGCACTTTACAGATAACTTTGTTACCTTCAATGGCGGTAACTTCCATACCGATCAGACCATCGTCAACCAGTACGGTGTTGCCAACAGACAGGTCAGTAGTGAAACCTTCATACGTTACCGCAACCATTTCGCTGTTGCCGATAACAGATTTATCAGTGGTGAAAGTAAAGGTCTGACCCGCTTTCAGAGAAACGTCGTTACCGCCTTCCAGTTTCATGGTGCGGATTTCCGGACCTTTGGTATCAAGCAGGATAGCGGCGGTTTTACCAGTTTTGCTCATCACGTTGCGCAGATTCTGAATGCGCTGACCGTGTTCTGCATAGTCACCATGAGAGAAGTTTAGACGCATAACGTTCATGCCAGCGTCCAGCATTTTAGCTAACATCTCTTCAGATTCGGTTTTCGGTCCGATGGTGCAAACAATTTTGGTCTTTTTCATGACAGTCTTAGTCTTTAAGTTGAGAAGGATGGGAGAAACTTGCTTTCTGGGCGCACTGCCGGAAAGCGAATCCGGTATTACGAAAGTGGTGGTGCCTCGCTCTAAGGATAGGTGACATCGAAAAAGCGTGCAGAGGAATGTGTGCTTGTGTCTCAGCCCAACGTGAGTGCCTGTTTTTGAGTCGTTGAGTTCTACAGTCCAAAGTGCTGAAACCATTCAAGAGTCAATTGGCGCGCATTATACGCTGAAATTAATCCAAAAGGAAAACAAAAACAGCGTTTCAAAAAATATACAACTCGTTAGACAATAAATTGTTATCAAAGATTTAACGTTCCAGGGAAAACGTTACGCAAAAACTTCGCTGTTTGCGCAACGTCTGGTGCCTGGGTTGTCAGTGTGAGGATAAGTGAGAGTTCATCCGGTGCATAAATACATCATCGCTCAATTGCTACAGTGAAAATAATTTATCGCGTTATTTGTCTGATTTTCTTTGGTTTTTGTTTAATTGATTAGATTGATATATGCTGATAGCTGGCATGATAAATAGGTATAAATAATGGGAAATCGGACAAAAGAGGATGAACTGTACCGAGAGATGTGCAGAGTTGTCGGTAAAGTTGTGCTGGAAATGCGCGATCTGGGGCAGGAACCAAAGCATATTGTTATCGCAGGCGTATTACGTACAGCATTAGCCAATAAACGCATTCAGCGCAGTGAGCTGGAAAAGCAGGCGATGGAAACCGTCATTAACGCACTGGTTAAATGACCATTCAGGATGAGGCGGTAAGCTTCATCCTGATATTCTTAGTTCAGTTGCAGTCCAGTTAATCATTCTAAATAACAACTGCTGAAATTATACAAATTCGGTATGTATTTTAATTTATAGCGATAATGTTATTTTTATTTTCTGTAGTGAACGTCACAAATAATTGTCGCTTAAGTTAAATTTATTTCAAATGATAATAAATATCAGTTCACTTATAATTTCTTGCTTTGTGATTTTAATTGATAACGATCAATGTTAAGAGCTCAGAATAATCACATTATTTTTCCTCCTAACCATAAAGGATTAGTTTATCAGCGTTAAATCTTTTCTCATACACTATCGGGTTAGGGAAAATATCTGGTGTTGGGGACAGAGTCAGCAGCGTATTAGTTGAATGCTTAATATCAGGCTGCTGAATTGTCAGCACTGTGTTTGCGAAGAGGATGCGAAATAAATGAACCCGGTTGATCGTCCACTATTAGATATTGGCTTAACGCGATTAGAATTCTTGCGTATATCAGGAAAAGGCCTTGCTGGTCTAACAATTGCCCCTGCGTTACTGTCACTTTTGGGTTGCAAACAGGAAGATATTGATAGCGGCACAGTAGGGTTGATAAATACACCCAAAGGGGTGCTGGTGACCCAACGTGCGCGATGCACGGGTTGCCACCGCTGTGAAATCTCTTGTACCACCTTCAACGATGGCTCAGTAGGTACATTTTTCTCCCGCATCAAAATCCATCGCAATTATTTCTTTGGCGACAACGGGGTTGGCTCTGGCGGTGGCCTGTATGGCGATCTCAACTATACCGCGGACACCTGCCGTCAATGTAAAGAACCGCAATGCATGAACGTCTGTCCGATTGGTGCGATTACCTGGCAACAGGAAGAAGGCTGTATTACCGTCGATCATAAACGTTGTATTGGCTGTAGCGCCTGTACTACGGCATGCCCGTGGATGATGGCCACCGTAAATACCGAAAGTAAAAAGTCCTCGAAATGTGTGTTATGCGGTGAATGCGCAAACGCCTGCCCAACAGGGGCGTTAAAAATTATCGAGTGGAAAGATATTACTGTGTGAATCTTGCAAAGGAAAAAATCATGGCTAACGGTTGGACAGGTAATATATTAAGAGTCAATCTCACGACAGGAAATATTACCCTCGAAGATTCCAGTAAGTTTAAAAGTTTTGTCGGTGGTATGGGCTTCGGCTACAAAATTATGTATGACGAAGTACCGCCAGGCACGAAACCTTTCGATGAAGCGAATAAATTAGTCTTTGCTACCGGCCCATTAACTGGATCTGGTGCACCCTGCAGTTCTCGCGTAAATATCACCTCACTTTCTACTTTTACCAAAGGAAATTTAGTCGTCGATGCCCATATGGGGGGCTTTTTTGCAGCGCAAATGAAATTCGCTGGATACGACGTCATTATTATCGAAGGGAAAGCGAAAGCACCGGTATGGCTGAATATTAAAGATGACAAAGTTAGCCTGGAAAAAGCCGATTTCTTATGGGGAAAAGGGACGCGCGCAACTACGGAAGAGATTTGTCGATTGACCAGCCCTGAAACCTGTGTGGCGGCTATTGGTCAGGCTGGGGAAAACCTTGTACCTCTCTCTGGCATGTTGAATAGCCGTAATCACAGCGGTGGTGCGGGAACTGGCGCAATAATGGGTTCGAAAAACCTGAAAGCGATTGCGGTTGAAGGGACGAAAGGGGTCAACATTGCCGATCGTCAGGAGATGAAGCGTCTCAACGATTACATGATGACTGAACTTATCGGTGCGAATAACAACCATGTCGTGCCAAGTACGCCGCAATCGTGGGCAGAGTATTCAGATCCCAAATCACGTTGGACAGCACGTAAAGGGCTGTTTTGGGGCGCGGCTGAAGGTGGTCCGATTGAAACGGGGGAAATTCCGCCAGGCAATCAGAACACGGTCGGCTTTCGTACCTATAAATCCGTTTTTGACTTAGGTCCGGCGGCAGAGAAATACACAGTAAAAATGAGCGGCTGCCACTCTTGCCCGATCCGTTGTATGACCCAAATGAATATTCCTCGGGTGAAAGAGTTTGGCGTGCCTAGCACAGGTGGTAACACTTGTGTTGCAAACTTTGTCCATACCACCATCTTCCCGAACGGTCCGAAAGATTTTGAAGATAAAGACGATGGTCGTGTGATTGGTAACCTGGTTGGTTTGAATCTGTTCGATGACTACGGCCTATGGTGTAACTATGGTCAGCTGCATCGCGACTTTACCTATTGTTACAGCAAAGGGGTGTTCAAGCGTGTTCTGCCTGCTGAAGAGTATGCGGAAATTCGCTGGGATCAACTGGAAGCGGGTGACGTTAACTTCATTAAAGATTTTTACTACCGTCTGGCGCATCGTGTGGGTGAGCTGAGTCACCTGGCTGATGGTTCATATGCTATCGCAGAACGCTGGAATTTGGGTGAAGAGTACTGGGGCTACGCGAAAAATAAACTCTGGTCGCCGTTTGGCTATCCAGTTCACCACGCCAATGAAGCGTCAGCGCAGGTCGGCTCCATTGTTAACTGTATGTTCAACCGTGACTGCATGACGCATACCCATATCAACTTCATTGGTTCCGGTTTGCCATTGAAACTGCAACGTGAAGTGGCGAAAGAGCTTTTTGGTTCTGAAGATGCTTACGATGAAACCAAAAACTACACGCCAATCAATGACGCAAAAATTAAATATGCTAAGTGGTCGCTGTTGCGGGTCTGTTTGCATAACGCCGTCACCCTGTGCAACTGGGTCTGGCCAATGACCGTTTCGCCGCTGAAAAGCCGTAATTATCGGGGCGATCTGGCGCTTGAAGCCAAATTCTTCAAAGCGATCACTGGCGAAGATATGACTCAGGAAAAATTAGATTTAGCTGCAGAGCGTATCTTTACGTTGCATCGCGCCTACACGGTAAAACTGATGCAAACCAAAGATATGCGTAATGAACACGATCTTATCTGTTCCTGGGTATTCGACAAGGATCCGCAGATCCCGGTCTTTACTGAAGGTACTGACAAAATGGATCGTGACGATATGCATGCTTCGCTCACGATGTTCTACAAAGAAATGGGCTGGGACCCACAGCTTGGTTGTCCGACCCGCGAAACATTGCAGCGTCTGGGGCTGGAAGATATTGCCGCCGATCTGGCAGCACACAATCTACTGCCTGCGTAAGGAATGGGTGAGATGAACCATCAGGATGTCTTGCCGTTAGCGGAAGTCAGCGAAATTGACGAGGCGAAGCGGCAATGGTTGCAGGGGATGCGCCACCCCGTTGATACGGTAAGTGAAGACATCACAGAACCAGAACCTGCTGAAATCCTGGCAGAGTTCATTCGCCAGCATTCTGCGGCTGGGCAGCTGGTGGCGCGCGCCGTGTTTCTCTCGCCACCCTATTCGGTTGCAGAAGAGGAACTGTCAGTTTTGCTGGAAAACATTAAGCAGAACGGAGACTACGCGGATATCGCGTGTATGACGGGAAGCCAGGATGATTACTATTACTCAACGCAGGCCATGAGTGAAAACTACGCGGCGATGTCTTTGCAAGTTGTGGAGCAGGACATTTGTCGCGCTATTGCACACGCCGTTCGTTTTGAGTGCCAGACGTATCCTCGTCCTTACAAAGTCGCCATGCTGATGCAAGCGCCATATTACTTCCAGGAAGCGCAGATTGAAGCCGCGATCGCCGCGATGGATGTTGCACCTGAATATGCCGATATACGGCAGGTGGAGTCATCGACGGCGGTGTTGTACTTGTTTAGCGAGCGATTTATGACCTATGGCAAAGCTTATGGCTTATGCGAATGGTTCGAGGTAGAGCAGTTTCAGAACCCCTGAAATTTCAGGGAGATGTCATGGATAGGGTGGACAGTTGCAGCCACTGCATTAGGGGATAATCAGATGTCCTTCACTCGACGCAAATTTGTTCTGGGGATGGGAACAGTAATCTTTTTTACTGGTTCTGCGTCTTCTCTGTTAGCGAACACGAGGCAAGAAAAGGAAGTTCGGTATGCCATGATTCATGACGAGTCACGGTGCAATGGCTGTAATATTTGCGCCCGCGCATGCCGTAAAACAAACCACGTCCCCGCTCAGGGAAGCCGTTTATCGATAGCACACATTCCAGTCACCGATAACGACAACGAAACGCAGTATCACTTTTTTCGCCAGTCATGCCAGCACTGTGAAGATGCTCCTTGCATCGACGTTTGCCCAACAGGAGCGTCATGGCGTGATATGCAGGGGATCGTGCGGGTAGAAAAATCGCAGTGCATCGGCTGCAGTTATTGCATTGGCGCTTGCCCGTATCAGGTTCGCTACCTTAACCCTGTCACTAAAGTGGCAGATAAATGTGATTTCTGCGCTGAGTCCCGACTAGCAAAAGGCTTTCCGCCCATTTGCGTTAGCGCCTGCCCGGAACATGCATTGATCTTTGGTCGCGAAGATAGCCCAGAAATTCAAGCGTGGTTGCAAGAAAATAAATATTATCAATATCAGCTACCTGGTGCCGGGAAACCGCATCTGTATCGCCGATTCGGTCAACATTTGATTAAAAAGGAAAATGTATGAACCCGTCGCAACATGCTGAACAGTTTCAGAGCCAGTTGGCGAACTATGTGCCACAGTTCACTCCCGAATTTTGGCCGGTGTGGTTGATCATTGCCGGACTATTGCTGGTTGGGATGTGGTTGGTGCTGGGGCTGCATGCCTTGCTTCGTGCTCGTGGCGTGAAGAAATCAGCCACCGATCATGGTGAGAAGATTTATCTTTACAGCAAAGCGGTCAGATTATGGCACTGGTCGAATGCGTTACTCTTTGTATTGTTGCTGGCAAGTGGGCTGATAAATCACTTTGCGCTGGTGGGAGCAACTGCGGTTAAAAGTCTGGTTGCGGTGCATGAAGTTTGCGGATTTTTGTTACTGGCATGCTGGCTCGGCTTTGTTCTGATCAATGCCGTTGGGGGTAATGGTCACCACTATCGCATTCGTCGTCAGGGTTGGCTGGAGCGAGCGGCAAAACAAACGCGATTTTATTTGTTTGGCATTATGCAGGGGGAAGAACATCCTTTCCCGGCAACAACACAGTCTAAATTTAATCCCTTACAGCAGGTCGCCTATGTTGGTGTCATGTATGGATTGCTGCCGTTGTTACTATTGACGGGGCTGCTGTGTCTCTATCCGCAAGCCGTGGGAGATGTGTTTCCTGGCGTAAGATACTGGTTATTTCAGGCGCATTTTGCTCTGGCATTTATAAGCCTCTTTTTTATCTTCGGTCATCTTTATCTTTGCACCACGGGGCGTACGCCACACGAAACCTTTAAAAGCATGGTCGATGGCTATCACCGGCACTAACGAATGATCATTACACGAGCAGACCTGCGAGAATGGCGTATCGGAGCGGTGATGTATCGCTGGTTCCTGCGCCATTTCCCACGCGGCGGTAGTTATGCCGATATTCATCATGCACTTATTGAGGAAGGATATACGGACTGGGCGGAGAGTCTGGTTGAGTATGCGTGGAAAAAATGGCTGGCGGATGAAAACTTCGCGCATCAGGAAGTTTCTTCTATGCAAAAACTGGCCATAGATCCCGGAGAGAGACCATTTTGCAGTCAGTTTGCCCGCAGCGACGATCATGCTCGCATCGGCTGTTGTGAGGATAATGCCAGAATCGCAACTGCTGGGTATGCCGCGCAAATTGCCAGTATGGGTTATAGCGTGCGGATTGGAAGTGTCGGCTTTAACAGTCACATTGGCAGCTCCGGTGAACGCGCACGGGTTGCTGTAACCGGTAATTCTTCGCGGATAAGCAGCGCTGGAGATAGCAGTCGGATTGCGAATACCGGAATGCGAGTACGCGTTTGCACATTGGGTGAACGGTGTCATGTCGCCAGTAATGGTGACCTGGTGCAAATCGCCAGCTTTGGCGCAAACGCCAGAATTGCCAACAGCGGCGACAATGTACACATCATTGCCAGCGGTGAAGATTCAACAATAGTGAGCACGGGCGTGGTCGACTCAATTATTCTCGGGCCAGGGGGAAGCGCCGCACTGGCATATCATGACGGCGAAAGAGTTCGCTTCGCCGTCGCCATTGAAGGTGAAAACAATATTCGAGCCGGAGTCTGCTATCGCCTTAATGAACAGCATCAGTTTGTTGAGTGCTGATAGCTTTACATTTGATCAAACGAAAGACGCCGACGAGCACGGGATGCAGGCTTTACGACCGCCTGAGCCATCGCCTCACCAATTTCTGCACATGCCGTAAGTCCCTGTACGAATGGCCGGTCGTGCATCAACCAGGGCAACGCGCCGAACGCTACGCGCCCACGAATTTCTTCGGGTTGCTGTAGCGTATAATCTTCGCCAACATCAGGGATTTCATCCCCTGTTTTCTGTAATTGTTCGCGTAGTCCAGGGAAAGGAATATCTATCACTTTAAGCGGACGCTGCCCGCGGGCATCAATAAAAACGTCAAACGAGTAGCTATCGTCTTCCGTTTTCAGGACGGTGCGCGACTCATTAATTTCCATTTCGTAGTCTTCACCGAGGGCGAGAATATGAATGATTCCCGCTTCACGTAAGGCCAGTAGTCGACGAATAGACTCTGAAGGGATTGCCGCATAATTATCGATGAAAACCCGGGCAAGGCCTTTACTGAACCGTTTATGGTCGTGTTCATTCAGATGAGGAACAATTTCCTGTACGGCTTCATGCAGGCGCAGAATGACATAACGCCAGGGAACAGTATGTTTTTCTCGTTTATTGCGTTCGACTTCCTGGAGATTTTTTTCTGCCCAGTCGAATGGGTCGCGTTGTTTGCGCTCGGCAAACCAGGCTTGAGCAAAGGAATCGACATTCAGGCTCTCTAAGGCTATGCGTTGGCTCCAGTCTGGATCAGCAAATTTGATTTCCTCTACTATCAATCTAAATACCCGATCCAAAAGGCCCTCTTCGCCTTTTTGAATCTCAGCATTTAATGCCTGATCAGTGACGATGTGTAAGGGCTCGTAGGGAATAGGGCAATAGAAATCGGCTTCGGGTAAAATACCCGTGCGCGACATCAACGTAATATTTAGCTTTTCACTTGCGTTATCGCGGTGAAAAACGACGTGTTGTTTATCATCTTCAATAAACGAACCATGCTGAATGGCCACTGCCATTGCCGCATCCAGTCCGCTCAAGGATGTTCCCATAATACCCACCTTACACGCATCGACCTTTGCTTCCATCAGGCCTGACCACGGGCTGGGAAAATACGTTCTGGTTGCTTCTTCTTCATCAGGCCAGACGTGACCCGTCGCGATCACCGCTAAATCAAACGTCTCGCTGGGTAAATCCTGATTTGTAGCGAGCATGACGCCAGCATTTATAATTTGCAGATCGGTAACCTGGCATGATTCATAAACAGCCACTGCAAATTTTTGCTGTCGTGCCTGGTCTACTAATCGTAAAAATTGATCGCGGAAATATTCGCCCAGCAGAATTCGCGGTAAAAACTGGCGATCGTGCAAGGTTTCTTTTTTAACGCCATAACGCTGGAGATGGCTGGCTTCTTGCTTTAGTAGCCATTCGAGATATGTACAATAAATCGGCGGTATTTCAATACTGGCAATATTTGCCAGCATCAGTTTTGAGTTTTCCTCATCACTGTATGGCATCCCGACACCGGCTTCGTCAGCCTGCTCGAAGATAGAAATAGAAAGTGGAGTTTGTTGCTGTAGAAGCGAGAATAAGGTGTAGATCCCCGTAGGCCCGGCACCCACAATAGCAATTTTTTTCATTGTTACTTACCTATACGCATTCTTTCGAATTTAGTGTTATCAGATAAGTTTGGTTGAAATTTTTAGAATTTGAGAAATTTCAGACAGGGATGAAAAGGGCGCTAACCGCCCTTGGTTAAAATCTGTCAGGCGAGTTTTGCCTGATTGATTTGACTCAGTGGCTCATTGACATCGAAAACTTTGGCGACAACTTCCTCAACGCCGAGATTTTTCAGTCGGGCAGTATGTTTTTCCAGATAGGCAAGGGCGCTTTTTTCATCAGTGAAAAGGTAGATCCCACCGGCTTCGTGGTTCTTTTCACTTTCTGTCCATACCTTCCACAGAAAACCAGGTTCCTGATTAATCGACTCAGCAAGCGGTTTAAGCTGCTCAGCCATTGCGTCGCCAAATGGGCCATTAAAAGCAAAATGAAGTTGTAACAAAGTTGCCATAGCGATTCTCCTTCTGATAACGCATACGAAGACAGTGTAAATCTTTTAACGTATTGGATACAGAGAAGAAACAGAGGGAAAAAGGAGAAGACCAGATTAAGAAAATCTGGTGCGTCCGAGTGGACTCGAACCACCGACCCCCACCATGTCAAGGTGGTGCTCTAACCAACTGAGCTACGGACGCAGGATGGTGCGTTCAATTGGACTCGAACCAACGACCCCCACCATGTCAAGGTGGTGCTCTAACCAACTGAGCTATGAACGCAACGTTGTAGGTGACAACGGGGACGAATATTAGCGGCAGAGTGGGAAGGTGGCAAGAGGCAAAACGTATTTTTCTGCGGTATTTCGACCGTTTGCAGAGCTTTTAAGCAAATTGGCTATATTTTGTTGATTTGCAAGGGCGATTTTTATTCAGGATCGCATTTACATCTGACACAACCCAATAATCTGTGTATCAGAGTTTAAACAGAGTTGTTTGCCACCATCTCAAAATCTGTCGTGGATAAATCCTCCGTAGCCTTTACACTTAGGTAGCAATAAAGGCACACAGATGCAGCAAAGGAATAAATCATGGGATCTGATGCGAAAAACTTGATGAGCGACGGGAACGTGCAAATTGTTAAGACCGGCGAGGTCATTGGCGCGACGCAACTTACTGAAGGTGAGTTAATTGTTGAAGCTGGCGCAAGAGCCGAAAATACCGTGGTCACGGGGGCCGGTTGGTTGAAAGTGGCAACCGGTGGGATCGCCAAATGCACACAGTACGGCAACAATGGCACGCTATCGGTCAGTGACGGTGCCATTGCCACAGATATTGTTCAGTCAGAGGGAGGCGCAATTAGTCTCTCTACGCTCGCTACGGTTAATGGCCGCCATCCAGAAGGTAAATTTAGCGTTGATCAGGGTTATGCCTGCGGTTTGTTGCTGGAAAATGGCGGTAACCTGCGTGTACTGGAAGGCCATCGCGCGGAAAAAATCATTCTCGATCAAGAGGGCGGCCTGTTGGTCAATGGGACAACCTCAGCGGTCGTGGTAGATGAAGGTGGTGAATTGTTGGTGTATCCAGGTGGGGAAGCCAGCAATTGTGAGATTAATCAGGGCGGCGTTTTTATGCTGGCGGGGAAAGCCAGTGATACATTGCTTGCTGGTGGCACCATGAATAATCTCGGTGGTGAAGACTCTAACACTATTGTTGAGAATGGAGCCATTTATCGTCTGGGGACGGATGGCCTTCAGCTCTATAGTTCCGGTAAGACGCAAAACCTGTCCGTTAATGTGGGTGGTCGGGCTGAAGTGCATGCTGGTGCGCTGGAAAACGCGGTAATACAAGGTGGGACAGTGATCTTGTTGTCACCCACCAGCGCGGACGAAAATTTTGTCGTAGAGGAAGATCGCGCACCGGTTGAACTGACCGGGAGTGTTGCATTACTGGACGGCGCTTCAATGATTATTGGCTATGGCGCAGATCTGCAACAATCATCGATTACTGTACAGCAGGGCGGTGTGTTGATTTTCGATGGCAGCACGGTAAAAGGTGACAGTGTCACTTTCAATATTGGTAACATCAATCTGAATGGTGGAAAACTGTGGCTGATCACTGATGCGGCAACGCATGTGCAACTGAAAGTGAAACACCTGCGCGGAGAGGGAGCGATTTGCCTGCAAACCAGTGCGAAAGAAATTTCACCTGACTTCATCAATGTGAAAGGGGAAGTTAACGGTGATATACACGTTGAGATAACCGATGCCAGTCGGCAAACTCTGTGTAACGCACTGAAACTACAGCCAGACGAAGACGGGATTGGCGCAACGCTCCAGCCTGCGTAAAAACACAGGCGCAACCCGTGAAGGTTGCGCCTTGTCTTTATTAGCGGGACGCTCGTTGCAGAATGATGGCTGACGGCAGACGTTGCAGGAAACGCATTCGCAGCATCATCATAATAGCTGCCGATGTCAGGCCGATAATAAACCCTATCCAGAAGCCTGCTGGCCCCATAGGCTCAACAACCAGATCGGTCAGTGCCAGAATATAGCCGCTTGGCAAGCCCAGCACCCAGTAAGCCGTAAAGGTGATATAGAAAATGGAACGCGTATCTTTATATCCACGCAAAATCCCACTGCCAATGACCTGGATTGAGTCAGAAATCTGATATACCGCCGCCAGCAACATCAAATGCGCAGCCAGCGTTACAACCTCGGGATTGTCGTTGTACAACAGGGCGATTTGCTCCCGCAGTGAAACCGTGAATATGGCCGTCAGGGTTGCCATACAGACACCCACCATAAGCCCGGTCCGCGCAGCGGTTTGCGCATCCAGCGTTGAGCCCTGACCCAGACGATAACCTACGCGGATGGTTACCGCTGCCGCCAGCGACATGGGAAGTACGAACATCAGTGAACTAAAGTTCAGGGCAATCTGATGTCCTGCGACATCAACAATACCTAGCGGAGACACTAACAGAGCCACGACGGCAAACAGCGTTACTTCAAAGAACAGCGCCAGCGCAATTGGCAAACCGAGTTGAATCAGTCGTTTCATAACCGCAGGATCGGGCTTCGCGGTGCCTTTTTCGTTACGAATATCGCGCATCGAGCGGGCGCGTTTAATGTAAGAAACCATGGCAAGGAACATGACCCAATACACCGCCGCAGTAGCCACGCCACAACCAACGCCACCGAGCTCAGGCATACCGAAATGACCATAAATAAAGATATAGTTCACCGGAATGTTCACCAGCAGGCCGATAAAGCCCATCACCATACCCGGCTTGGTTTTTGCCAGACCTTCACACTGGTTACGGGCAACCTGGAAGAACAGATAGCCCGGTGCGCCCCACAGCAATGCACGCAAATAACCCACGGCTTTGTCCGCCAGAGCCGGGTCGATATTTTCCATAGATCGGATAATGTAACCCGCATTCCACAGCACCAGCATAATGAGAACGGAAACAAAACCTGCCAGCCAGAACCCTTGTCGCACCTGATGCGCAATGCGCTCACGTCGACCGGAACCATTTAATTGCGCGATAACCGGCGTTAATGCCAGCAGCAGCCCGTGACCAAAGAGGATCGCCGGAAGCCAGATAGAAGTACCGATAGCGACCGCCGCCATGTCGGTGGCACTATAGCTGCCCGCCATCACGGTATCGACAAAACCCATCGCAGTTTGGGCGATTTGCGCGAGAATCACCGGGATTGCTAATGCTAATAACAGACGCGCTTCACTGATATACTTCTGCACGTGAACACCTTTTATTTGTAATTATATGAGAGACTAAAAAGCCGCCTGAATGGGCAGCAAAAAGAAGAAGCAGGGGAAATTCAGTCTATTGTAGCGAGGATTTATTAATTCTCCAGTGAAAAAATAGCCATTCTTACCCCTTCACTGGTAAGGGCGTTTTCCACCTGCTATTGTGCTGAACCGAATGTCTTAACTGATTTCAGGAGTTGTGAGTATGTTTACGGGGATTGTACAGGGCACCGCAAAACTGGTGTCGATTGACGAGAAACCAAATTTTCGCACACATGTGGTTGAGTTACCTGACTACATGCTGGACGGTCTGGAAACCGGTGCGTCCGTGGCGCATAACGGTTGCTGCCTGACCGTGACGGAGATTAACGGCAACCATGTCAGTTTTGACCTGATGAAAGAAACGTTACGTATTACCAATCTTGGCGATTTAAACGTGGGGGATTGGGTAAATGTTGAGCGGGCAGCGAAATTTAGCGATGAAATTGGCGGACACTTAATGTCAGGTCATATTATGACCACCGCTGAAGTGGCTAAAATATTAACCTCGGAAAATAATCGCCAGATCTGGTTTAAAGTCCAGGATAGTCAGCTGATGAAATATATCCTGTACAAAGGATTTATTGGCATCGACGGTATTAGCCTGACAGTCGGCGAAGTAACGCCAACGCGTTTTTGCGTCCATTTAATTCCGGAAACACTGGAACGCACCACCCTTGGGAAGAAAAAACTCGGCGCACGCGTCAACATTGAAATCGATCCACAAACTCAGGCAGTGGTAGATACGGTAGAACGTGTGCTGGCGGCACGAGAAAATGCCATGAATCAACCAGGTACAGAAGCCTGATCTGAAATCGCCCCCGGAGCGGGGGCGATAGAATAGCCTCTAGCGAGCGACTCGAAGGCCGTTTTCGACTCCGCGAGAGAACACCACCTGCCAGAGCTGAATATCACGGGCGCGGAAAGCGCCTGCACAGGCATTCAGATAATAGGTAAACATTCGTTTAAAGCGTTCACTGTAGTTATCCGCAATTTCTGGCCATGCGGCGAGGAATCGTTCATACCACGCCATCAACGTAGTATCGTAATCAGCACCGAAGTTATGCCAGTCTTCCATCACAAAGTGGGGTTCGCTGGACTGAGCAATCTGGCGTACAGAGGGCAGGCAACCGTTCGGGAAAATATATTTATTAATCCAGGGATCAACATTCAGATCGGTTTTTTTCGAACCGATAGTATGGAGCAGGAATATACCTTCCGGTTTCAAATTACGATCCACCACCGCAAAATAGGTATCGTAATTTTTCGGTCCGACGTGCTCGAACATCCCCACAGAAACAATACGATCAAACTGGTCGTTCAGGTCACGATAATCTTGCAGCAAAATGGTGACATCCAGGCCTTCACAGCGTTCCTGAGCCATTTTTTGCTGTTCAGCAGAAATGGTGACGCCCACCACGCTTACGTCATAGTTAGACGCCATGTAATGCGCCAGTCCGCCCCAACCACAGCCAATATCCAGTACGCGCATCCCTGGTTTTAACTGCAATTTTTCACAAATCATTTTGAGCTTCGCCTGCTGGGCAGATTCCAGATTATCGGCATCTTTCCAGTAAGCGCAGGAATATTGCATGAACGGATCAAGCATGCGGCTGAACAAGTCGTTACCCAAATCGTAATGCTCTTTGCCGACTATCCAGGCACGTTTTTTACTCTGCAGATTGAAGAGACGAGCGCCGGCAATACGCAGCGTGTCTTTGAAATGATGGGGGAGTTGGTTCTCGAGACCTGCGCGTAAGACTTTGCTAAAAAACATATCCAGTCGGTCACATTCCCACCAGCCATCCATATAACTTTCGCCTAACCCCAACGATCCTTCCTGCAGAACGCGTTTAAAAAAATCGGGGTTTTTGACACGAATATCCGCCGGGGCAGAACCGTTAATGGCTATACCGGCACGGCTAAGTAATTCGTTGGCGATACGGTACCAGTTGTCATCCGGTACACTGACTTCTTCTATACACGATGAACTCATAGTTTCTCCATCACTGGTCGGTGATCAGAACCTTAAAACAGCGTAGACGCTTTTTGGGCTTTGTGAGAAATCTCGCAGAAAAAACCGCGAGTCTATAATCCGACGTAGAACAGAGGGAAAGGAGGAACCCTTGCCGAAATGACCATCCATAGTGAGTCGGGAACGATCCTGTCCCCGTAAAAACATAATATTTATCGTAGCTTTAACAACTCGAAATTAGTATAGGCCGCTAATTTCAATCATACAACAAAATTTTGTTAGCAGCCTAAGTATAAGCATATCGATATAGATCAGTGTGATTCGCTATGAGCGACTTCGGCATTGCCATGATTCTGACAGTCTACTTCTTCACAACGTTGCATCATGTAACCCAGAGCGACCAGCACTACTGTTGATAACATCACGCTGGTGGTGGTGAGCAATGGTGTGCTGATACTGATAAGCCAGGAAACTACCAGACTTGCGAGGAAGCACAGACCCAGTTGTAGAGTGTTCTGCAACGCTGCGGCGCGGCCGGTTGCGTGTGGGAAGGGCCGCAGTGCCTGGGCGACAACAATCGGGTAGATCGCGCCGTTGGCAATCGCCATCACACAGAATGGGATCAGGATTTCGGCCAGCGACACATGGCTAATGAAGCCCGCAGCCCAGGTCGCAATGACGCTGACAGCAAACAGCACCAGCAACCACGGTAATAACTGCTTGCCTTGCCATTTTTGTAGTGCGGCGCGACAGCCATAGCCACCAATCAGAAACGCGATAGTTTGCGGTACATAACTTAAACCAATCACTGCCGGGCTGTAACCCATTTCGCTAAGGATGAACGGTGAACCGGTCAGCCATGCAAAAAAACTGGCTGAACAGGCCGCGTAAATCAGCACGTTGCCGCGATAGGTTTTAGAACGTAGCAGCTCGGTAAAGGTCAGACCATCCTGACTATTGTTACGGGCCTTCGTCGTGGGTTTAAGCCAGAAAATAGGCAAAATCAGTACCACGGTAATGGCAAACAGTGTGGCGAAAATCGCCTGCCAGGAAAAATGGACCAGAAGCCAACTTCCTAAAAGAGGAGCCAGTGCCGGAGATAGACCCACTAGCGGCATGATGGTCGCAAAAATACGGTTAACTTTCTGTGAAGGATAATAATCCGTCACTAACGCTTGCCAGATAACCGCCGCGGCGCAGACACCTATAGCCTGTACAAAACGCAATACCAGCAGCGTGGCGGCGTTTTCAACCCACAGCATCCCCATACTACCTAACGCAAAAATTGTCAGGCCGATTAATAACACCGGTTTACGACCATAACGGTCGGAGAGCGGCCCCCACAGAAGCTGGGCTGCGGCAAATCCGGCAAGGAACAGACTAAGGCTGGCACTGACAGCAGACGCAGGCGTTTGCAGGTCGGCCTGTATGGCGGCGAAAGCAGGCAGATACATATCGGTTGCCAGAAAACCGAGTACGCTCAAACCTGCCAGCCAGACTAAAAATCTTTTCCCAGGTTGCATGTATATTCTCTAAATCTCTCAATTAAACACCGCCGCAAAGTGTAGGGAGTGAAATTAGTGTTGTGAAACGGTAATATTTGATGACTGGTTTCAAAAATTTTGCAGGCAGACTATGTGGTCAGAATATTCACTCGAAGTTGTTGATGCGGTAGCGCGTAATGGTAGTTTTAGCGCTGCAGCCCAGGAGTTGCATCGCGTTCCTTCTGCGGTCAGCTATACCGTGCGTCAGCTGGAAGAGTGGCTGGCGGTGCCGCTGTTTGAACGACGTCACCGTGATGTGGAACTGACCGCTGCCGGGGCGTGGTTTCTCAAAGAAGGGCGCTCTGTTGTCAAAAAAATGCAGATCACTCGGCAGCAATGTCAGCAGATAGCGAACGGCTGGCGCGGTCAGTTAGCTATCGCAGTGGATAATATTGTCAGACCAGAACGTACACGGCAGATGATCGTTGATTTTTATCGCCATTTTGATGATGTCGAACTTCTTGTCTTTCAGGAAGTGTTTAACGGTGTCTGGGATGCGCTTTCCGACGGGCGCGTGGAACTGGCGATTGGCGCAACACGCGCGATTCCGGTAGGCGGTCGTTATGCCTTCCGGGATATGGGGATGCTAAGCTGGAGTTGCGTTGTTGCCAGCCACCACCCGCTGGCGTTGATGGATGGCCCGTTCAGCGATGATACGTTGCGCAACTGGCCGTCATTGGTGCGCGAAGACACCTCGCGAACGCTACCTAAACGTATTACCTGGTTGCTGGATAACCAAAAAAGACTTGTCGTGCCTGACTGGGAATCATCGGCAACCTGTATCTCGGCAGGATTATGCATAGGGATGGTGCCAACACATTTCGCCAAACCGTGGCTTAATGAGGGGAAGTGGGTAGCATTAGAACTGGAAAACCCCTTTCCGGATTCGGCATGTTGTCTGACATGGCAGCAAAATGATATGTCGCCTGCGTTAACCTGGTTGCTTGAGTATCTCGGCGATAGTGAGACGCTGAATAAGGAGTGGCTGCGGGAGCCGGAAGAGACTCCCGCAACGGGTGATTAACGACGATAGTCTCGGAACGGGCCGTCAGCCACGGAGCGGCGTTCAATCAAGCGCGGATGCACTTCAATGGACTGCGGTTCTTCACGTTTGTTGACGATACGATCCAACAGCATGTTGAACGCTGTTTCACCCAGCGAATCTTTTGGCTGATGGATCGTGGTCAGCGCCGGCGTAAAATAGCGGGCGTTGCGCACGTTATCATAACCGATCAGCGAAACATCCTGTGGGACGCGCAGACCCATTTCATCAGCAGCACAAAGTGCGCCCATTGCCATGATATCGCCACCACAGAAGACGGCAGTAGGGCGATGCGGCTGCGACAGTATTTGCTGCATGGCGCGATAACCGGATTCAGGTTCAAAGTCACCCTGTACAATCCAGCTTTCCGGCACCTTGATCATCGCTTCTTCCATCGCCTTCATAAAACCGGCAAGGCGGCCTGCACCAGTGTTACGTTCCAGAGGACCGGGGATAACGCCGATTTCACGGTGACCACGTTCAATCAGATAACGCCCGGCCATGTAGCCGCCTTCAAACGCGTTATCAATGACTGCATCGGTAAAGTCTGCCTTTGCTTCACCCCAGTCCATCACCACCATTGGGATATGGCGATACTCTTCCAGCATCGCCAGCAGCGGCTCTGGGTACTCAGAACACATCACCAGCAGACCATCGACGCGTTTTTGCGCCATCATCGACAGATAAGCCCGCTGTTTCTCAAGATTGTTCCACGCATTACCCAGAATCAGGGTGTAACCTTTCTGGAAGCAATTTTTTTCAACCGCTTCAATGATCTCGGCAAAATAGGCCGCTTCGCTGCTGGTCGCCAGCAAACCGATAGACTTGGTGTGGTTAACCTTCAGGCTACGCGCCACCGCGCTAGGGGAGTAGTGTAATTCTTTAATCGCTGCCCACACGGCGTTACGCGTTTCTTCAGCGACGAAACGTGTTTTGTTGATTACGTGTGACACAGTTGTAGTGGAAACGTTTGCTCGTTTCGCTACATCTTTTATTGTTGCCATTCCATTTCACTCCAGACCCTAACTTCAGCTCCTGCAAAATCGCAAGGTAAACGTTTGCCTTTACACACCTTACGCACAACAAAAGTGTTGCGGTACGCCGGAAAAACGACACGGAGCGTCAGGAAGGGGTCAATGGCCAGTACGCAAATAGTGTAAGCGTGGAATTTTGGCCGATCTTGACGAAAAGGGGAAGTGGTAAAAACACTTATCATTATAAATGACGGGAGATTTTTTCATCACAGTGTGTAAAAATGCGTAATATCACTTTTTGTGTGGTAATAAAAAAGGAGAAAACTTGATGAGCACCGACCTTAAATTTTCACTGGTAACAACGATTATCGTCCTCGGTTTGATCGTGGCCGTGGGTTTGACTGCCGCGCTGCACTGATTTCCTCTCGAGGGAGCGCGTTCTCCCTCGCATCTCCTTCCTGTTTGTTAGCAAAATGGCAAAAGTGTTTTCTCTTTTTGTTATTTTCATTTTTTTGTGATTGCTGTCATGCTTTCGCCACTTTAATGAATATCGCGTAATGACGCGAAGAGGTGGAGATAAGGCATGAAAATTAACTATCCGTTGCTGGCGCTGGCGATTGGCGCGTTTGGTATCGGGACAACGGAGTTCTCGCCAATGGGCTTGTTGCCAGTCATTGCGCGCGGTGTGGATGTCTCGATTCCCGCTGCCGGAATGTTAATCAGTGCCTATGCAGTTGGCGTAATGGTGGGCGCGCCGCTGATGACGCTTCTACTTTCTCATCGTGCCCGCCGCAGTGCGTTGATTTTCCTGATGGCGATTTTCACGCTTGGCAACGTACTTTCCGCCATCGCGCCGGATTATATGACCCTGATGCTTTCACGCATTTTGACCAGCCTGAATCACGGAGCATTTTTTGGTTTGGGTTCAGTCGTGGCCGCAAGCGTGGTGCCAAAACATAAACAGGCCAGCGCAGTTGCCACTATGTTTATGGGGTTAACCCTGGCAAATATCGGTGGCGTGCCGGCGGCGACCTGGTTGGGTGAAACCATCGGCTGGCGGATGTCATTTCTGGCAACGGCGGGGCTGGGAGTGATTTCAATGGTAAGTCTGTTCTTCTCATTACCTAAAGGTGGTGCAGGGGCACGACCTGAAGTGAAAAAAGAGCTGGCGGTATTAATGCGTCCGCAGGTGCTGTCTGCATTGCTGACGACGGTACTGGGAGCTGGTGCAATGTTTACCCTCTACACCTATATCTCTCCGGTACTGCAAAGTATTACCCACGCAACGCCGGTGTTCGTCACGGCAATGCTGGTGCTGATTGGTGTCGGATTCTCTATCGGTAACTATCTCGGCGGCAAACTTGCAGATCGTTCAGTTAACGGCACGTTGAAAGGCTTTTTGTTGCTGCTGATGGTGATTATGCTGGCAATCCCGTTCCTGGCCCGCAATGAGTTCGGCGCAGCTATTAGCATGGTGGTGTGGGGCGCTGCAACCTTTGCGGTCGTACCGCCGTTACAGATGCGCGTGATGCGTGTCGCCAGTGAAGCGCCAGGTCTGTCTTCATCAGTCAATATTGGTGCCTTTAATCTTGGAAATGCGCTGGGAGCAGCGGCTGGTGGTGCGGTAATTTCCGCTGGGCTGGGATACAGCTTTGTGCCGGTGATGGGGGCGATTGTCGCGGGACTGGCATTATTGCTGGTGTTTATGTCAGCCAGAAAACAACCTGAGGCAGTTTGCGTTGCCAACAGCTAATTAAACAAAAACGCAGAAGGATAACCTTCTGCGTTACAGTTGCTGGCAACGTGCGATTTATCTTGCCGGATGCGGTGTTAACGCCTCATCCGTGTTGGCATGGTAAGCGAAGCGCATCAGGCAATGCTGCATTTGCCATCAGTTATTATGCAGCGAGATTTTTCGCTACGAATTCCCAGTTCACCAGCGCCCAGAAGTGCTCCAGATAGCCAGGACGTGCATTGCGATAGTCGATGTAATAAGCGTGTTCCCAGACATCAACGGTCAGCAGCGGAGTTGCATCGGTGGTCAGTGGAGTACCCGCGTTAGAGGTTGAAACGATAGCCAGCTTGCCATCGCTGTTTTTCACCAGCCAGGTCCAGCCAGAACCAAAGTTTTTGATCGCTGCATCAGTAAACTGTGCTTTGAAATCGGCAAAGCTGCCAAAAGATGCGGCGATAGCTTCAGCGACTTTTCCAGTCGGTTCGCCACCCGCGTTCGGTGCCAGGCAGTTCCAGTAGAAAGTATGGTTCCAGACCTGAGCTGCGTTGTTGAATACGCCACCTTCAGAGCTGCGAATAATCTCTTCCAGTGATTTACCTTCAAACGCGGTACCTTTAATCAGGTTGTTCAGGTTAGTGACATAAGTCTGATGATGCTTGCCGTAGTGATACTCGATGGTTTCCGCAGAAATGTGCGGTGCCAGAGCATCTTTAGCATATGGTAGTGCAGGTAATTCGAATGACATTGCTACTCTCCTTTATTATTAATTTGCATACGTACAATAGCCTTATTGTGCGTATGGATAGGGTAGCAAATTAAAAGGTGAGACAAAAGATGAACTTACCCTGTTGCCGTAACAACAGGGTAAAGTTTTAGCGAAGTGTTTTTGGGGTCATTACCCGGCGAGCGCCAACATAGTGGCGCTGCCAGTAGTCTTCACTGAGAGAAGTGATTTGAATTTCCTGACCCGTACGCGGTGACTGAATAAATTTGCCGTTGCCGACATACACGCCGACATGATCGGCTGTACCGCGTCCCTGAGTACGGAAGAAGACCAGGTCGCCGTTTTTCAGTTCACTACGTTCGATAGGTGCTGCATCACGCAGGTGATACATTTCATTCGCCGTACGCGGAATACGAATTTTCACCAAATCTTTATAAGCGTAATAAACCAGGCCGCTGCAATCAAAACCGGTACGCGGTGAGCTGCCACCCCAACGATATGGCTTACCAATTTGCTGCATCAGTTTATTCATTGCCACTTTTGTGGCTTTTTGCACCTTCGCTTTGTGTGCGTCGGCAAGGGTTCCTGACGCGGCATTTTTGACTTTCACACAATGCGATTTATAGCCCTTACGTTTGGTACACTTTTCGGTAAAGCTGGCTGAGGCCGTTTTATTGACGACGTGTTTGCTGCGAGTTTTGGCGTTTTTAGAAGCGGTAATGGAAGATTTTTTAACGGAAGAAGCGGTTTTGCTTTTGGTCGTACTTTTACTGGCGGCTTTTTTCGCTGTTTTCTGGCTGGCTTTCTGGGTCTTTTTGGTGGTTGCCGTGCTTTTCTTTTTATCTGCTTTTTTGGTGATATGAGTGGTAGCAGAACTCTCCCTGGCTTGCTTTGAAGCATGGGCCATAGGCGTTAAAGGCAGGGTGGTAAAAAGTAAAGCACAGAGCGTGATCGAAATACGGTTTATCCGCGCCACTGAGCGTCCCTCTGTTAAGGCAGGTCTATCATGCCTGCGTCTGATTTACAAAACTTGATGATTCTAATGCATAGAAGAAGAGAAAGTTAATAGCTTTTATTGTTAAAAAATACGTTTCGTCGGCGAGCGCAAAAAAATGCAGCAGTGGAAGCTAAAAATGGTTATAAATACGCCAGTTTGCCGTGCGTCAGGGAAGAAACGAATATTTGAAATGCAACAAATAGAACAAAGGGATAAAATAGCAAAAGCGTGATGAAAATGTTATTTTCCGATGCCGCACTGACCCGCTACAATGTCAGATTACTGCCGTAAAGAAGTTTGAGGAAGCAAGACAATGAGCACCACTATCGAAAAAATCCAACGCCAGATTGCTGAAAACCCGATCCTGCTGTACATGAAAGGTTCACCGAAACTGCCGAGCTGCGGTTTCTCTGCCCAGGCAGTCCAGGCGCTTGCCGCATGTGGCGAACGTTTTGCCTATGTTGATATCCTGCAGAATCCGGACATTCGTGCGGAACTGCCGAAATATGCTAACTGGCCGACCTTCCCGCAACTGTGGGTTGACGGCGAGCTGGTCGGCGGTTGTGATATCGTGATCGAAATGTATCAGCGTGGCGAACTGCAGCAGCTGATCAAAGAAACTGCCGCTAAATACAAGTCTGAAGAGCCGGACGCTGAATAATCCGTCCTGCAATACTGACGGATGCGAACGGGCATCCGTCAGTTCTTTATCTATCCCCATTCCAGCCCTTGTGGCGAACTTGAAAATCCCGCCTCACGCAGCAGCGTAAACATCGGCGTTTGCCGGACCGGTAGGTCATTCACTTCTGTTAGCGTAAAGCGCAGCCGTGGTTCGCGACGCAGTGCGGTAGTCAGCGCGTGGAAAATCTCTGGGGCGAGTAATACCTCTTTTTCCTGCCAGACCAGCATTTTTTTGCCACCTTGCGCCAGATAGAGTAACAATTTGCCGCCAGAAACGACCACCAGCGCACCCGCCCGACGCGTTGGTATCAGCGTCGCCGGATGTGCAGGCCAGGGCAGAAGATTTCCCCATGCATTAGCCGGATCGTTGGCAGAGAGCGCCACTGGTGTATAGTGGCGCGTTTGCGTGGCTTGTGTCGCCAGATCGCGCAATCGGTCAATAGTCAGACGTTCAGCGAATTGCGCGCCACCCAGACCTTCTACAAAACGACCTCGCATAATTCGCCCGGAGTCTTCCATACTTCGACAAAGCGTTTGCATCGATGGAAACCCGCCAGGGATATTTTCGGCTATCACCGCCTGACGACTGATGATGCCGTAGCGGTCGAGCATATTTTCCGCCAGCGCCAGCATCCTTTCGGTATCGTTTAGTGGCTCCACCTGCAATAACGACCAGCGTCCAGCCAGATTTGGTGTGTTGTAAGATAGCAGCGGCGAGACGGGTTGCGCATAGACAGGACGTCCACGACGAGCCCGGTGGCTGCGACGAGTTGAGGTGCGTGTGTTGGTACTGCTGCGGGTGAGGGCGCGTAACGGTGCCCAAATGTCGCTGGTGATGACGCCTTGCCAGACCAGCGCCCATAACGCCTCTTGCAGGGCTGAGGGATCAACCGATTCGTCGATTTTATCGCGTATCCGTTGGCTGATTTGTTGTGCAAACCAGGCTCCTCCGTCAGCCAGAACCGTGACTATCGCTTGCTGCAGCGCCGAACGATTCGCCTGATTCGCTTCGGCGGGAGTGAACGATTCTGCGGCATATTCCTGTAGATGCAGTGCCACCAGACCGTCATCTTCACCCAGTTTTTTTTGCCCCGACCAGATAACCGCACCGGTTGCCAGTAATTCATCGAGCATTTCTGGCGAATAGTCGCGTACGCGGGCAGGCAGGATCTGGCTTTCCCAGAGTGAGGCGGGTAAACCGACTCCGGCAAGCTGTTCGATCACCCGCATGACGCCATCCACGCCCTCATAAACGCCTGGCGATGTTGAGGCAAAGAGTGCCGGGCTACCATCGGTGGCGGGTAATACGCCCTGACGTTCCAGCAGCAATCGCGCATAGGTCGTGGCCGCAACGGGACGTGTCGCTTCTCTGGCGACTTGCAGCGAGCGCAAACGCAGACGACGAAATACTTCATCGCTCACCCAGATGTCTTGTTGCAGATTCATCACCAGCCCCTGTTCGCGCAGTTGCTGAAGTTGCTCTTCGACAATGGCAATACCGAGACTAAACTCATGAGCCAGTTGTTCAGACGTGACCAGAGCATGAGCCCGGAGATAGCGCAGAAAGAGGTCGCGAAGCGGGTAACTGACTCGGTGCAAATAAATCTCTGGCAGTGACTCTGGTAGTCGTACGCCGAGGGCATCGCGCAGCCTGGCGGCATCATCCATACAGGCAAGACGCTCCTGCCCGCTAATCATCGTCGGGAAGATTCGTTTTACTGCAAGAAGATTTTCCAGATACGACGCAATCTCTTCACTGCTGCCTGTATGCCGTTGCGCCAGGTCATCAACGGTCATTGGCCCCAGTTCGCGCAGCAGGTCGAACATTCCCTCTTCACCTTTCGCTCTTCTGCCAGGTGCCAGCCGCTGTAACTCTTCTTCCACCTGACGAATGACTTGCGGGTCGAGTAACTCACCAGGATCAACCTGACCGAGTAGATTGCGCAGTAACTCGCTGTCCAGCGACAGTACGGATGCCCGGCGCTCTGCCAGCGGGGCGTCGCTCTGGTACATAAATTCCGCGACATAGCCGAACAATAAACTGGCGGCGAAAGGCGAAGGCGTAGTGGTCGTTACATCGGATATTTGAATTTCGCCACCGTTCAGGCGACGCATCAAACGTTCCAGCGCGGGAAGATCATAAACATCTTGCAGACATTCGCGTAGGGTTTCGAGAATGACCGGAAAATCCGGATATCCCTGAGCGATTTCCAGCAACTGACTGGCGCGCAGCCGTTGTTGCCAGAGCGGGGTGCGATGGCCCGGCGTGCGGCCCGGCATTAATAATGCCCGCGCGGCGCATTCGCGAAAACGGGCGGCGAAAAGTGCCGAGCTGCCTACCGCCTCGCGGACAATTTGCAGCAACTTTTCTGGTTCAAACAAAAAAATCGCGGCATCAGGCAATTTACCATCGGTGTCAGGAATGCGCGCAACAATGCCGTCATCACTGGCAACCACAGACGCGTCAGCGCCCCATAGTGCATGTATTCGCCCGGCAATCGCCAGCGCCCAGGGTTCATGCACCCGTCTTCCATAGGGAGAGTGCAAAATAATACGCCAGTCGCCAATTTCATCACGGCACCGTTCGAGGACCAGATGACGACTACCCGGAACGATGCCCGTCGCGTTGCGCTGCTCGTCAATCAACCCCTGAATATTGGCGATCGTATTTTCTTCTGCCAACCACGGGGGAATAGTCCCGGAAAAGAACGCGCCATCCGCCAGTAAATGGAGAAAATCGCCGATCATCTCGCCTAATTCTGCCGGACGTCCGTTACCTTCACCACGCCAGAAAGGGAGCCGGGCAGAACGACCTGGAGCAGGAGTCACAATCACCTGATCGCGGGTGATTTGCTGGATCCGCCATGAGGTAGCGCCAAGGGTGATAATATCGTTCACCCGCGACTCATACACCATCTCCTCATCCAGTTCACCCACCCGCCGCGATCCGGCTTGTTCTTCACCCTCGGGTAATAACACGCTATACATGCCACGATCCGGAATGGTGCCTCCGCTGGTCACCGCCAACAATTGAGCGCCAGGTCGGGCGGTCAATATCCCGGTCTCCCTGTTCCAGACCAGTTTTGGTCGAAAAGCAGAAAAATCGCCAGAGGGATAGCGCCCGGAAAGCATATCCAGCGTGGCGTCAAAAACACGTCTTGGCAGATCTTTCCACGGTGCGGCACGGCGTACGCGGGAGTACCATTCGTCTGCCTGTAATGCATCCATCGCCGCGGCGGCAACGGTCTGCTGCGCAAGGACGTCGAGTGGATTATGCGGTGGTGTCAGGTTTTCCAGCCTGCCTGCGAACATACACTCAACAATGACTGCGGAATCGACTAAGTCACGTCGGGTTCGGGGGAAAAAAAGCCCTTTGGAGATACCACCTACCTGGTGTCCGGCACGTCCAATGCGTTGTAACCCACTGGCAACAGAAAGCGGCGTTGCCACCTGAATTACCAGATCCACCGCGCCCATATCAATCCCCAGTTCGAGACTGGAGGTTGCGACCACGCAGCGTAATTCACCCGATTTCAGCGCCTGTTCGGTGATGGCTCGTTGTTCTTTAGACACGGAGCCGTGGTGTGAGCGGGCAATAAAAATGTCGCTACTTTGTACACGGTTAGAGGTTGCGCCGGAGGTCGACTCGAAATGGGCCGCATCAACGGCGATAGACGGGGAACGCTGTAAGCGTGCGGCGTAAAGCTCATTCAATCGTGCCGTCAGTTTTTCCGCCAGCCCGCGTGAATTAGTAAAGACAATGGTCGAGCGATGGCACAAAACTTCATCAAGGATACCCGTTTCAATATATGGCCAGATGGAGCCTTCTCGGCCGGCATGGCTGTCTTCGCCGGTGCCGCTGGCGACCGATGAGACATCATCCATATTGGCGACCGGTACGACAATCCGTATCTGCGGATGGCGCATTGCGGGCGGGTTGACTACCGTAACCGGGCGATCGCCACCAAGAAATGCTGCCACATCGCTGGCTGAGCGTACAGTGGCAGAAAGGCCAATTCGCTGTGCTGAGGTGTGGAGCAGCGCATCGAGCCGCTCCAGACTTAACGCCAGATGCGCACCACGTTTACTGCCCGCTACCGCGTGGACTTCATCAATAATTACCGTTTCGACGCCGCGTAGCGTTTCGCGCGCGCGGGAGGTCAGCATCAGATAGAGTGATTCGGGTGTGGTGATCAGAATATCCGGCGGATTACGGGTGAGTTTGCTGCGTTCCTGTGCAGGCGTATCGCCAGTACGGATCCCCACGCGAAGATTGACTTCCGTTTCGCCGCGCCGCCGCCGTTCATCGGCAATACCCTGTAACGGGATCTGCAAGTTGCGCTGAACGTCGGTGCCCAGAGCTTTGATCGGTGAAATATAGAGAATGCGTGAGGTTTTACGCTTATGCGCCTCGCGGGTATCTTCGCCGCCTTCGCGGAAGAGCTGATCGAGGGCGTAGAGAAATGCTGCCAGCGTTTTCCCGGAGCCAGTCGGTGCAATCACCAGCGCATGTTCGCCTCGCGCCGCCACATGCCAGGTTTGCGACTGGACAGCGGTCGGCTGTTTAAAGGCGCGAAGAAACCAGTCGCGGGTCGCCGGTGAAAACACGTCCGGCAGGGGCGATGAAGGGTTTAGATTATCTGCCATTAACGCTATTCCCCGTGAATATCATGCATGATTCGTGGAATAGCCTCACTATAGATGCCTGAATCATTGCATGTCATCAGGCATCGACTCGATTACACCTCTTCGGCGGCAGGTAGCGGCCAGCCTCCCAGACGTTTCCAGCGGTTGACGATTTCACAAAACAGCACAGCAGTGCGTTCGGTGTCGTACAGCGCGGAGTGCGCCTGGGTGCTGTCGAAGTCCATGCCAGCGGTCTGGCAAGCCTTTGACAATACGGTTTGTCCGAGTGCCAGCCCGGCCAGTGCAGCAGTGTCAAAAGTGGCGAAAGGGTGGAACGGGTTACGTTTCAGTGAGGCGCGTTCTGCGGCGGCCATCATAAAGCTGTGATCGAAATTGGCGTTGTGCGCCACCATAATGGCGCGGTTACAGCCGCTCGCTTTAATGCCTTTACGTACAACTTTAAAAATTTCGTGCAGCGCCTCGTATTCGCTGACTGCGCCGCGATCGGGATCGTTCGGGTCAATGCCGTTGAAGGCGAGGGCCTCTGGCTGCAAATTTGCGCCGACAAATGGTTCGACGTGGAAATGTAATGTGGTGTCCGGCATCAGCCAGCCTTGTTCATCCATTTTCAGGGTGATGGCGGCAATCTCAAGCAGCGCATCGGTTTTGGCGTTAAATCCAGCTGTTTCAACATCGATCACAACAGGATAAAAACCACGAAAACGGTCGCACAGACCGGTAAGTTGAGCGTTATCGGACATCTGATTCTCTTAATACGGATAAATTGCAGCGCGCATTATGACAAATATTACTTGTCGATGCAGTAAAGATGCGGGCGCGATGAGTTCACGCCCGGCAGGAGATTAGTTGCCCAGACCGCGACCGGCGTCTTTCTCTTCGATTAATTCAATTTTGTAGCCGTCCGGATCTTCCACAAACGCGATAACCGTAGTGCCGCCTTTTACCGGACCCGCTTCACGGGTGACGTTACCGCCGTTCTGACGGATTTTTTCGCACGCTTCAGCGGCGTTATCTACGCTAAGCGCGATGTGACCATAAGCAGTGCCGAGTTCGTATTTATCCACGCCCCAGTTGTAGGTCAGTTCAATCACCGCTTCTTCGGTTTCCGGGCCATAGCCAACAAACGCCAGTGAGTATTTGTATTCCGGGTTTTCGCTGGTACGCAGCAGTTTCATGCCCAGTACTTTGGTATAAAAATCGATGGAGCGTTGCAGATCGCCAACGCGCAGCATGGTATGAAGAAGACGCATCTTTATATCCTCAAAATGGCTAACAGATTCAAAATGTTGTTTTAGTATAGCGGCGGCTTTGCGCCGCTCGCAATGTTGGATTACAGCGTCGGGTAATCGGTATAGCCTTCCGCGCCGCCACCGTAGAAACTTTCGGCACGTTGTGGGTTAAGCTCAGCTTTGCGCTGCAAGCGGGCAACCAGATCCGGGTTCGCAATCCAGTCACGACCAAATGCCACCGCATCAATTAACCCTTTGCCGATCAGCGTTTCAGCTTTTTCTACCGTGTATGCCCCTGCGCCGATAATCGGACCGTGGAAACGGGCACGTACTTTTTCGCGGAACGCATCAGTATACGGTTCACCTCCCGCCCAATCTGGTTCTGACATATGCAGATAAGCAATGCCGCGTTTGCCCAGTTGTTCAATCAGATACAGTGCATCGGCTTCTTCATTTGGGCCATTATCCGTGTTCTGGAAAGTACCGATTGGCGAAACACGAATGCCAATGCGATCGGCACCCCATTCTTCAATCCCGGCATCGACCACTTCCAGCACCAGACGTGCGCGATTTTCCACGCTGCCGCCGTACTGATCGGTACGATGGTTTGAAGAAGGAGAAAGGAACTGATGCAGTAAATAACCGTGAGCAGAGTGTAGCTCCACCAGATCAAACCCAGCTTCACGGGCGTTAGCGATGGCCTGGCGGAAATCATTGACGATGCCCGGAATCTCTTCCCGTTCAAGTGCACGTGGCATGGATGTTTCAACGCGGATCGCCTGACCTTTTTCATCGCGCAGAGAAGTACGCGTTCCCGCGCTAAGTGCAGAAGGCGCTACCGGTGCCTGACCGCCAGGCTGCAGGCTGGCGTGAGAAATTCGCCCCGTGTGCCACAGCTGCACGGCCATATGACCATTTTCAGCATGAACGCCAGCGGTGATTTTTTTCCATGCGGCAATTTGCTCCGGACTATGGATGCCAGGCGCGCCTGCATATCCTTTTGCCTGGGCAGAAATTTGCGTGGCTTCGCTAATAATCAAACCGGCACTGGCTCGTTGGCGATAGTATTCCGCCATCAACGGGGTAGGGATGTCACCCGGTTCAATACTGCGCAGACGCGTCAGCGGTGCCATAAAAATACGGTTTGCCGCCGTGATCGCGCCCACTTTCAGTGGGGAATACAGTTTTTCAGATGACATAAAGGCTCCCGGTGGTCTGGTGATAAAAAATGCCTGCTAAACGGCAGGCGTCGCAATAATGGTTTTTACATGGGCCAGCGCGTTTTCCAGTGGCTCGAAACTGCGCGAAATTTTGGCCTGCAAATTCGCGCCAAGCCACAGTGCGTAAAGCACTTGTGCCTGTTGCAGCGGTTCGCCACAAAAGGTTAAACAATGGTTCTCACGGCCATTTTCCAGCGCCTGAGAGAGCAGGGCGATTACGCCGCGAGCCCCTTTATCCATCGCGCTGCGCATATCTTCTGACAGATCGCACACTTCGGCAGAGAGTTTTACTGTCAGGCAACCACTGATGGTTCCATGTTGGCAAAACTGGTTCAGTGTTTGCTGGTAATAAGCCAGTATGCGGTCGCGGTAGTTACCTTCGCCGGATTGCAGCAACTCCGTCAGTCGCTGGTGATATGCGGCGTAATGGCGCTCAAGCATGGCAACGCCAAACGCTTCTTTAGAGCGAAAGTAGTGATAGAAGGACCCTTTCGGCACTTCAGCCGTTTTTAGTAATTCGCTTAGCCCCATCCCGGTGAATCCACGTTGCAGGCAAAGTTGTTCGCCCGTCGCCAGGAGATGTTCGCGAGTATCATGTTCGGTGTGTTTGTTCATGTGTTGGAGTGTAGTAGACCAGTCGGTCTAGTGCAAGCAAAGTTGCTACTTTGGGCATTAACAGCTTCAATAATGGTAATAATCTTATCTGAGGAGGGCGAGGTGGCGGAGCAATTAGAGTTCTTTCCCGTCCAGAGCCCGTGCCGGGGAATTTGCCAGTCTGACGAACGCGGATTTTGTCGCGGCTGTTTTCGTAGTCGGGATGAGCGTTTTAACTGGAATAAAATGAGCGATGGCGAAAAACAAGAGGTGCTGCGCCTTTGTCGGCAGCGATTAATGCGCAAATTACGTGCAAATAAGCCAGCGTCATCAGACGAACCGGAGCAACCATCACTCTTTTGAACATAATCTTGCGTATACTCCTCTCATATCTGATAAGAGGAAGCGATTATGGTTCAGCGTATTACTATTGCGCCGCAAGGCCCGGAGTTTTCCCGTTTTGTGATGGGCTACTGGCGATTGATGGACTGGAATATGTCCGCCCGCCAGCTGGTCAGCTTTATTGAAGAGCATCTGGATCTCGGCGTAACTACCGTGGACCACGCTGATATTTATGGCGGCTATCAGTGCGAAGCAGCGTTTGGCGAGGCACTGAAACTGGCACCTCATCTGCGTGAACGGATGGAAATTGTCAGCAAATGCGGTATCGCGACGACCGCGCGTGAAGAAAATGTCATTGGTCATTATATTACTGACCGCGATCACATCATTAAGAGCGCCGAACAGTCGCTAATTAATCTTGCGACCGATTATCTGGATCTACTGTTAATCCACCGACCAGACCCGTTAATGGATGCCGATGAAGTGGCGGACGCCTTTAAACATCTGCATCAGAGCGGCAAAGTGCGCCATTTTGGCGTATCGAACTTTACGCCTGCGCAATTTGCCCTGTTGCAATCACGTCTGCCGTTTACCCTTGCCACTAATCAGGTGGAAATATCCCCGGTGCATCAGCCGTTACTGCTGGATGGCACGCTCGACCAACTGCAACAACTGCGTGTTCGTCCGATGGCGTGGTCCTGCCTTGGTGGTGGTCGTCTGTTTAATGATGATTATTTCCAGCCTCTGCGTGATGAACTGGCTGTGGTGGCGGAGGAGTTAAACGCGGGCTCTATTGAACAGGTGGTTTACGCCTGGGTTTTACGTTTACCGTCGCAGCCGCTGCCGATAATCGGCTCAGGTAAAATTGAGCGTGTACGGGCGGCTGTTGAAGCAGAAACCCTGAAAATGACTCGCCAACAATGGTTCCGTATCCGTAAAGCGGCACTGGGTTACGACGTACCGTAAGCACTTTTAGGAATAGCCGCCGTTCAAAAATGTGTCACTGGTTTACACTTATTCAGGAATGCACAATGAACGGAGGTCCTATGAAACGTTTTAGTCTGGCTATTCTGGCGCTGGTTGTTGCTACCGGCGCGCAAGCTGCCAGTGAAAAAGTCGAGATGAACCTCGTCACGTCGCAAGGGGTTGGGCAGTCAATTGGTAGCGTCACCATTACTGAAACCGATAAAGGTCTGGAGTTTTCGCCCGATCTGAAAGCATTACCCCCCGGTGAACATGGCTTCCATATTCATGCCAAAGGAAGCTGCCAGCCAGCCACCAAAGATGGCAAAGCCACAGCGGCAGAATCCGCAGGCGGGCATCTTGATCCACAAAATACCGGTAAACATGAAGGGCCAGAAGGTGCCGGGCATTTAGGCGATCTGCCTGCGCTGGTTGTCAATAATGACGGCAAAGCAACCGATGCCGTCATCGCGCCTCGTCTGAAATCACTGGATCAAGTCAAAGATAAAGCGCTGATGATCCACGTTGGTGGCGATAATATGTCCGATCAACCTAAACCGCTGGGCGGTGGCGGTGAACGCTATGCCTGCGGTGTAATTAAGTAATTAAGAGGCCAGCGTACCTTGCGGCGGTGCTTGCTCAAGTTGCGAAAGCGAGCAGTACAGCCGCCAGACAATTGCCGCCAGCTCACGGGCGGCAGGTTGATGATGACAGGCAAGGCTGTCGCAAATTCGCTGTAATTCTGCAAGTGTGGCCGCCAGTGATTTTTGCTGAACGCCACGCTCACTCATCACTCCGCGCAACAGTGAAATACAGTTATCTCGTACTCGCGATAACGGATCGGAACGCGATTCCCAGTCGCGCAATTGCCAGACAACATGAGAACAGTTCAGCAGCACTACACCCCAGCGTAATAACCAACGGCGAGCCAGCGCATCCTGGCTGTTACTTAACTGACTGACGTGATGATAAGTGAGTGATTCAAAATCGCTTTCACTCAGTGTTGGATGGCGGCTTAGTTGGTCGACAAAATCCCGGCGCAGTGCGCGAATATGACGACGGCTTTTACGAGCGTCAGACCCAGGTCGCAGAATGGCGAACGCTAGCCACGCCAGCGCTACGCCAACAATTTTTGCCAGATTATCATTAAGAAAATCAGCGAAATCATACACCGGAGGATTAGTGACAGCGATAAACGACCCCATAAATACAATCAGTTGTCCCCAAAGCGCGGCAAATTTGGGCATCTGCAATTTAAGAAGCTGCATTGTCGCCAGTAGTGGGAAGAGAAACAGTAAAAATTGCCACAGATCGCTAATCTGAACCATCAGGCCAAATTTGACCACAAAGCTAAATAGCGAAAGTAACACTAGCGTGCGCATTAGCAGTGACAAGGACTTAAACGGTGCCGTGACGGCGGAGTAGAGTACGCAGCTAATTGCGGCCAGTGTTAATGCATTGGCACCGGCATCCCATTGTGAAGCGATACTCCATGCGCCAATTATCATCAATGTACAAAATGTTCGTAGTCCGCTCCACATAGCTTCGGCGTTATCGGTATGACGTGCCAGGCCGGATGTCCGTGGGAGTTTGGCATGATCATCTACGCCGCTTTGCAGACGATGTAATTCCTGACTGCTTTGCAGATAAAGATGGCAAAAATAGCGTAGTCGCTGCCAGAAGGCGACGTGCCGGTAGTCGGCGACGTTGGTCGGGCGTAGCGGGGCAATAATACGTGCGACGGTGTAAACATCTGTTTGCGAACTGGCGAGCGCGGTCTGCAACTGTTCGAGAATTTCTCGTGTGGCACCTGGCGGTGAGGGCCAGTTGAGCAACATACGTCGCAGGCTGGAAATGACGCTGGTCATACGTAATTGCTGGTGGAGCAGCGCATTAAGGCGCGCGTTTTGCTGGCGAAAACGATAGTGACTCCAGAAAGCCTGGATTCGTAGCAAATTCATGGTCAGTATCTGCCCAATCACCCCTTCATGCGCTGTACGAATGGCATCGGTTGTTTCAGGTTGCCAGAGCAAACTGGCATGTTCCAGTAATCGGGCATGCATGTTTTTCAATGCGGTTAAAAGGGCCGTAGCATCGGAACTGCTCGGCAGGATCATCATCATCATGCCACCGCACAAAATACCGACTATCACCTCGCAAACGCGCGCCTGAGCAATATCCCACAGCTGGCTGGCCTCAGTAATATTGACCATCGGAAAGGCGATGATGGCAGCCGTGTAACCCGCCAGTTGAAATGCATACGCGACGTTATTCGTGAAGTGCGCACAGGCCCAGGTACAAAAGCCAATCCATGCTGACATACTCAATAGAAAAAACCACGGCTCGTTGAGCGTATGTCCGGCAAGAAGCAATGCCGCGATGGCTCCCAGCAAACTACCCGCGATGCGTCCGAGGCTTTTGCTGATCACACCGCCAACGGTGGGGAAGCTAACCACCGCTGCCGAGGTCATCGCCCAATAGGGCTCATCGAGATTTAAATAATAGGCAACTGTCAGCGCCAGACACATGGCAAGGGTATTACGTAACGCATAACGCCATTGCGCCAGCGTTGCCCTGAACCAGGGCAAATTGCGCAAGGACCATGACGATGCGTTCATTATTCACCTACGGCAATGCTACAGGTGGTGCCCGACACCAGCGTGACATCGCCTGGGACTTTGTCCAGCGCAAAGCGGACCGGAACACGTTGGGCGAGGCGAACCCAGGGGACGTTAGGTTTCACATCCGGAATAAGGCTTGAGTCACTTTCAACGCTCTGATCATAAATCGCCCGACCGATACTGGAAACGTGACCCTGTAACGTTTTGTTATCACTATAGAGGGTAATTTGTGCTGGTGCCCCTTCACGGATATGGCGCAATTTGGTTTCTTCAAAATAACCAATGACGTAAAACGAGTGGCTGTCGACAAGGGCAAACAGCGGTTTCCCGGTGTCAGCGTAATCGCCGATGCGGGTAGTAAGATTAGTCACCCATCCGCTCACCGGGGCGCGAATTTCCGTTTGCGCCAGTTGCCATTGTGCCTGTTTCAACGTCGCCTGTGCGGCATCAACACTGGCCTGCATCGCTTTAACATTGAGGTTAGCGGTATCGAGTTCTTCGGCAGAAATAAAATTTTGTGAGAGATGGCGACGACGATTCGCTTCGTTATTGGCTTTTGCGAGGTCAGATTGCGCTTTCGCCAGCTGAGCCTGTGCGTTCAGCTCGGCGATCTGAAAGGGCGTTTTATCGATCGTGAGCAGAAGATCCCCCGCGTTAACCAGCTGGTTGTCTTTTATATTCAGCTCAACAATACGTCCCGACACCTGTGGGGTGATAGAAACCTGTTCTGCGCGTATTTTCCCGTCGCGTGTCCACGGAGATTGCATGTAATAATTCCACAGCCACCATCCGGCAAGAACCGCAACTACCGCTACAATGATTGTTGAGAAATACTTAATTGTTTTAATTGACATAGTTACCACGCAATCAGTATTGCCAGGGAAAGGCAAACGCAAATCGCAAACAGCGATAAATCCATTAACAAGGGATGCCAGATGTCACCGGCGTAGATCCAGCCACGAAGCAGGCGGTGTACGACAAGCCAGATGACGAATCCAAACGCGAAGGCTTTGAAAAACGGAGGAAAGTAGACGGACGCACCGAACACCAGATCTTGTAAGGGCAATCCTGTTGCATTGAGCATAAACTTCACAAAGTAGATTCCTTTACGACCGAATATATTGCGTTAGATTAATAAATATTCTTTAAGTGCGAAAAATTTACGCGCAATTTCTGAAAAATATGTCTGACGGTAACCAAATGCAGCAATACATTTGTTTTAGCAATACAATTGCTGCACACTATTCTAAAAGCCGCATAATATCTTAGCAAGCTAATTATAAGGAGATGAAATTGGAATCGCCACTAGGTTCTGATCTGGCACGGTTGGTGCGCATATGGCGTGCTCTGATAGACCATCGCCTGAAACCGCTGGAGTTAACACAAACCCATTGGGTTACGTTACACAATATCCATCAGTTACCTCCAGACCAGTCGCAAATTCAACTGGCAAAAGCGATTGGCATCGAGCAGCCATCACTGGTCCGTACTCTGGACCAACTGGAAGAAAAAGGGTTAATTTCGCGTCAAACTTGTGCCAGCGATCGTCGGGCTAAACGTATTAAACTGACGGAAAAGGCAGAGCCGCTGATCAGCGAAATGGAAGCTGTTATTAACAAAACCCGCGCGGAAATTTTACATGGCATCTCCGCAGAGGAACTGGAACAACTGATTAAGCTCATCGCAAAACTTGAGCATAATATCATTGAGTTACAGGCCAAAGGGTGAAATAAAGGGGGCGTGTGGTCAGTAACCTGACCACACGCAAACTTATTTAGCGCGGGGAAACGGTCACCTGACTGCCATTGCTGGCCAGTACGACACGTTGGCCCGGAGAGAAACGAGTGTTGCCTTGTTTCTGTACCACCATGATGGTATTACCATCGTCTTTACGAATTTCCAGCTCGACACCCTGCGTTTTGTTCATTGCACTCTGTACGCCCTGACCGGCTACGCCACCTGCAACAGCGCCTGCTGCAGTAGCCAGAGAACGCCCGGTTCCGCCACCAACAGTATTCCCCAGGAAACCGCCAAGAACAGCACCGCCAATTGCGCCGATAACGTTGGAATCATCACCGCCCTGAATCTGTACCGGACGTACGTTAACGATGGTGCCATAGCTGACATTCTGTACTTGTTTCGCTTCAGAAGCGGTATAAACATCCCCTGACAGGGTGTCGTTATTAACACAACCGACAAGAGACAGACCTACCATTGAAACAACCAATACGCGTTTAATCATTGAAAAATCTCCTGTTCACCATGAAACGCCACGCAAGCATCCCTCATGGTCAAAGTATATGGCATATGTGAATCCATGGTTACATGTTCTACCAAATATGAGCAAATCATAATGAAAGTAGGATCAACCAATTATAAACAAAACATTCATGATGATTATTGATTTGAAGATAATGTTTTACTACCAACGGTAAAAATCGGTCATTCCGCATGGTATTCACGAAAAGTTTATGTTTGAGTGGTGCGCAAACGTCAGATTGAAAAAGGATGAACTATGAAATCGGGCCGCTTTATTGGCGTTATGTCAGGCACCAGCCTTGATGGTGTTGATGTTGTGTTGGCGACAATTGATGAACACCGGGTCGCACAGCTGGCAAGTTTGAGCTGGCCGATCCCGGTGTCTCTGAAACAGGCTGTACTGGATATTTGCCAGGGCCAGCAGCTTACACTTTCGCAGTTTGGACAGCTTGATACTCAACTCGGGCGACTTTTTGCTGATGCGGTCAATGCCTTGCTTAAGGAACAAAACCTGCAGGCGAAAGATATCGTTGCGATCGGCTGTCACGGCCAAACCGTCTGGCATGAACCGACGGGCGTGGCACCACACACTTTACAGATTGGCGATAACAATCAAATTGTGGCACGCACCGGAATTACGGTTGTCGGTGATTTTCGCCGTCGCGATATTGCCTTGGGAGGACAAGGCGCACCGCTGGTACCTGCGTTCCATCATGCGCTGCTGGCTCACCCAACCGAGCGACGAATGGTGCTCAATATTGGTGGCATTGCCAATCTGTCACTGCTCATTCCTGGGCAGCCGGTAGGGGGCTACGATACCGGCCCTGGTAACATGCTGATGGATGCCTGGATCTGGCGTCAGGCAGGTAAACCTTACGATAAAGATGCCGAGTGGGCACGGGCGGGTAAAGTCATTCTCCCACTGCTGCAAAATATGCTTAGCGACCCGTATTTCTCGCAACCTGCACCGAAAAGCACCGGACGCGAATACTTTAACTACGGTTGGCTGGAGCGCCATTTGCGCCATTTTCCGGGTGTTGATCCCCGAGATGTACAGGCGACACTGGCAGAACTCACCGCCGTGACCATTTCTGAACAAGTTTTGTTGAGCGGTGGCTGCGAACGATTGATGGTATGTGGTGGAGGAAGTCGTAATCCGCTACTCATGGCGCGTCTGGCGGCATTACTGCCAGGCATAGAAGTCACCACCACCGATGCCGTTGGCATTAGTGGCGATGACATGGAAGCATTGGCTTTCGCCTGGCTTGCCTGGCGGACGCTGGCGGGATTACCAGGAAATCTGCCTTCCGTCACTGGCGCAAGCCAGGAGACGGTACTGGGGGCTATTTTCCCCGCTAACCTGTGATATCAGAGTTAACTGAATTTTTCTTACCGCGTCTGCCGTTACACTTGGAACGTTAGGGAGGGCGTATTGCCCTCCAGACCAGGAAAGTCTTCGGGATATGTCTATGAAAAAACTGTTACTGATCTGTTTGCCGGTCCTTCTCACCGGCTGTAGCGCGTTCAATCAACTGGTTGAGCGCATGCAAACCGATACGCTGGAATACCAGTGTGATGAAAAACCGTTGACGGTCAAACTGAATAATCCGCGCCAGGAAGTCAGTTTTGTTTACGATAATCAACTACTGCATCTCAAACAGGGCATTTCTGCGTCTGGTGCACGTTACACCGACGGGATCTATGTTTTCTGGTCGAAAGGCGAGGAAGCGACTGTCTATAAACGCGACCGCATCGTCTTGAATAACTGTCAGTTACAAAATCCACAGCGTTGAGATTTTTCCAGGGGCGGCGCACAATAGCGTCACCCACTGACAATCCGTAAAGAAAACCATGTCTGATAACGACGAATTGCAGCAAATCGCGCATCTGCGCCGTGAATACACCAAAGGCGGATTACGCCGCCGCGATCTTCCCGCCGATCCATTAACCCTTTTTGAACGCTGGCTCTCTCAGGCGTGTGAAGCCAAACTGGCGGACCCTACCGCGATGGTGGTCGCTACCGTGGATGAACATGGTCAGCCTTATCAGCGCATCGTTTTACTCAAACATTACGACGAAAAAGGCATGGTGTTTTACACCAACCTCGGCAGCCGTAAAGCACATCAAATCGAAAATAATCCGCGCGTTAGCCTGCTGTTCCCGTGGCATACCCTTGAGCGCCAGGTGATGGTGATCGGTAAAGCGGAACGACTTTCGACTCTCGAAGTGATGAAATATTTTCATAGTCGCCCACGTGATAGCCAGATTGGTGCATGGGTTTCGAAGCAGTCCAGTCGCATTTCTGCCCGCGGTATCCTTGAAAGTAAATTCCTGGAGCTGAAGCAGAAGTTTCAACAGGGCGAAGTGCCATTGCCGAGTTTTTGGGGCGGTTTTCGCGTCAGCCTTGAACAGATTGAGTTCTGGCAGGGCGGTGAGCATCGCCTGCATGACCGCTTTTTGTACCAGCGTGAAAATGATGCGTGGAAGATTGATCGTCTTGCCCCCTGAAAAGATGCAAAAATCTTGCTTTAATCGCTGGTACTCCTGATTCTGGCACTTTATTCTATGTCTCTTTCGCATCTGGCGAAAAGTCGTGTACCGGCAAAGGTGCAGTCGTTATATACATGGAGATTTTGATGGCAAGCAGTAACTTGATTAAACAATTGCAAGAGCGGGGGCTGGTAGCCCAGGTGACGGACGAGGAAGCGTTAGCAGAGCGACTGGCGCAAGGCCCGATCGCGCTCTATTGCGGCTTCGATCCTACCGCTGACAGCTTGCATTTGGGGCATCTTGTTCCATTGTTATGCCTGAAACGCTTCCAGCAGGCGGGCCACAAGCCGGTTGCGCTGGTAGGCGGCGCGACGGGTCTGATTGGCGACCCGAGCTTCAAAGCTGCCGAGCGTAAGCTGAACACTGAAGAAACTGTTCAGGAGTGGGTGGACAAAATCCGCAAGCAGGTTGCCCCGTTCCTCGATTTCGACTGTGGAGAAAACTCTGCTATCGCGGCGAACAACTATGACTGGTTCGGCAATATGAATGTGCTGACCTTCCTGCGCGATATTGGCAAACACTTCTCCGTCAACCAGATGATCAACAAAGAAGCGGTTAAGCAGCGTCTCAACCGTGAAGATCAGGGGATTTCGTTCACTGAGTTTTCCTACAACCTGTTGCAGGGTTATGACTTCGCCTGTCTGAACAAACAGTACGGTGTGGTGCTGCAAATTGGTGGTTCTGACCAGTGGGGTAACATCACTTCTGGTATCGACCTGACCCGTCGTCTGCATCAGAATCAGGTGTTTGGCCTGACCGTTCCGCTGATCACCAAAGCAGACGGCACCAAATTTGGTAAAACTGAAGGCGGCGCAGTCTGGTTAGATCCGAAGAAAACCAGCCCGTACAAATTCTACCAGTTCTGGATCAACACTGCGGATGCCGACGTTTACCGCTTCCTGAAGTTCTTCACCTTTATGAGCATTGAAGAGATCAACGCCCTGGAAGAAGAAGATAAAAACAGTGGTAAAGCACCGCGCGCCCAGTATGTACTGGCGGAACAGGTGACTCGTCTGGTTCACGGTGAAGAAGGTTTGCAGGCGGCAAAACGTATTACCGAATGCCTGTTCAGCGGTTCCTTGAGTGCGCTGAGTGAAGCGGACTTCGAACAGCTGGCGCAGGACGGCGTACCGATGGTTGAGATGGAAAAAGGCGCAGACCTGATGCAGGCGCTGGTCGATTCTGAACTGCAACCTTCCCGTGGTCAGGCGCGTAAAACTATCGCCTCCAATGCCATCACCATTAACGGTGAAAAACAGTCCGATCCTGAATACTTCTTTAAAGAAGAAGATCGTCTGTTTGGTCGTTTTACCTTACTGCGTCGCGGCAAAAAGAATTACTGTCTGATTTGCTGGAAATAATGCATTAAGTGGAAAGGGGGAGTGAGAAATCACTCCCCCTGGTTTTTATACAGGGAACATGATGAAAAATATTCTCGCTATCCAGTCTCACGTTGTTTATGGTCATGCGGGTAACAGTGCGGCAGAGTTTCCGATGCGCCGCCTGGGCGCGAACGTCTGGCCGTTGAACACCGTTCAATTTTCTAATCACACTCAATACGGCAAATGGACTGGCTGCGTGATGCCGCCCAGCCATTTAACCGAAATTGTGCAAGGCATTGCCGCCATTGATAAATTACACACCTGTGATGCCGTATTAAGTGGCTATCTGGGTTCGGCGGAGCAGGGTGAACATATCCTCGGTATCGTTCGTCAGGTGAAAGCAGCGAATCCGCAGGCGAAATATTTTTGCGATCCGGTAATGGGTCATCCGGAAAAAGGCTGTATCGTTGCACCGGGTGTCGCAGAGTTTCATGTGCGTCACGGTTTGCCTGCCAGCGATATCATTGCGCCGAATCTGGTTGAGCTAGAGATACTCTGTGAGCATCCGGTAAATAACGTCGAAGAAGCGGTTCTGGCAGCGCGTGAACTCATTGCGCAAGGGCCACAAATTGTGTTGGTTAAACACCTGGCGCGGGCTGGCTACAGCCGTGACCGTTTTGAAATGCTGCTGGTTACCGCCGATGAAGCCTGGCATATCAGCCGTCCGCTGGTGGATTTTGGTATGCGCCAACCGGTAGGTGTCGGTGATGTGACGAGCGGTTTACTGCTGGTGAAACTGCTTCAGGGGGCAACGCTGCAGGAGGCCCTGGAACATGTGACCGCTGCAGTATACGAAATCATGGTGACCACCAAAGCAATGCAGGAATATGAGCTGCAAGTGGTTGCTGCTCAGGATCGTATTGCCAAACCAGAACATTATTTCAGCGCAACAAAGCTCTGAAATATCTCATTTCGGCCCACAACAACCTGTGGGCCGATGGCTATTACTTTAAGCCTTCCGCTGACAGCGCGTCTTGTACTTCCGGACGTTCAGCCATACGTTGCATAAATGCCGCGATGTGCTCTAACCCTTCCAGATTCAGTTTCACCGCGTATGCCCAGCGCAGAACCGTAAACAGATAGGCATCGGCAATCGTAAATCGTTGCCCGCAGATCCAGTGCTCATCCTTCAGTGCATCGTTCACATATTGCAGCTTCTTCTCCAGCTGCGCGCGAACTGTTGGTTTGTACTCTTCCGGTGTATCAGGGCGAAACAGAGGTGTGAAGCCTTTATGCAGCTCGGTGGCGATGTAATTCAGCCATTCGATGGTTTTATAGCGGGAAATACTGTTTACCGGTGCCAGCAACTGGCGGTCGGGGACGCTGTCGGCAAGATACTGCATAATTGCTACGCCTTCCGTCAGCAAAGTACCATCGTCCAGCAGCAATGCAGGCACCTGTCCCTTAGGGTTAACGGCAAAGTAATCGTCACCGTTTTCGAGACGTTTTTTCATTAAATCCACACTGACGAGCGTAAAATCCTTTCCGCTCTCACGCAGGGTGATATGGGAAGCGAGAGAGCAGGCGCCCGGTTTGTAGAACAATTTCATCGGTAACTCCTTTTGTCTGTGGTTTAAAGTATGGTAGTGCGTTGCTGAACAAAAAAAAAGCCGCTAACGAAAAGTTAGCGGCTTGTAAAAGAGTTTCCCTGAATTTTACGCTACAGCAGCTTTCGCCGCTTTGTCTGCAGCGTCATCCTGCGTCATGCGGTGCAGTTTCGGCGCAGTCAGCAGCATCAGTACTGCAATAACGGCAGTAGCGACACCAATCTGCAAGAATACGCGACCATAGACTTCCAGTGACATCAGCGGATCGGTAACGTTATCCGGCACAGCCATCATACCCGCAACATAACCACCAATCAGGTTTGCACCGGCAGTGGTCAGGAACCAGCTACCCATAATGAAGCCCATCAGACGCTGCGGAACGAGTTGAGCAACCATTGCCAGACCCAGACCAGAGATCATAAGTTCCCCGATACTCTGCAGGCCATAGCTTGCGACCAGCCAGCTTACAGACACGATACCTGCGTCAGACGCGAATTTTGCACCTAGCGGCAGAATCAGGAACGCACCAGAACACATCACCATACCGATTGCAAACTTAGTTGGCATCGGCAGGGTATCGCCCATCTTGTTATAGATAGCGGCCAGAATCGGGCTACCAATGATGATCCAGAACGGGTTCAGTGCCTGATACTGCTCAGGTTCTACGGCCAGGCCCAGAATGGTGTGTTCAACGTTACGAATCGCAAAGAAGTTCAGTGACGTTGGCATCTGGCTGTACAGCACGAAGAAGATAATGGCTTCGAGCATCAGGATGAAGGCAACGATCATTTTACGACGCGCAGCACCTTTCATCGCGAAGGCTTCTTTACCGAAGATAACCACGATACCAAAGGCAACAACGCCCAGCGCCATACGCGCAACTTCCTGATTGTGCAGCAGCCAGGTGGCGATAGCGATCAGTGCCACAACACCAATAATGGTCAGCAGCAGGTTACGGTAGTTGATAGGCTCGAAGTCTGGTTTTGAACCGTACTGTTTAACCCAGCGTTGGCAGAAGGCGAAGTTAACGATAGTGATCAGCAGGCCTACAACGCTCAACGCAAACGCAACACTCCAGCCGTATTTCGCGGCCAGCCACGGGGTGGCGATCATAGAGAAGAAAGAGCCGATGTTGACGGACATGTAGTACATGGTGAATGCACCGTCCAGACGCGGGTCGTTTTTCTCATAGCATGTAGAAAGCAGAGAAGACGGGTTAGCTTTAAACAGGCCGTTACCGACCGCAATAGCCGCCATACCCATATAAACGATACCGGCGTCGTGACCAGACCAGGCAACCAGAGCATAACCAATCGCCAGCACAATAGCGCCAAGCATAATTACGCGTTTAGTACCCAGTACCTTGTCACCTAACCAGCCGCCGATAGCGACCAGACCATAAACCAGGGCACTAAAGGAAGAGAAAAGGGTGATTGAATCCGCTTCAGACATACCCAGTTGTTTAACCAGATAAACAGCCATAATTCCTTGTAGGCCGTAATAACCAAAACGTTCCCATAACTCAATCGAGAAGATGAGATAGAACGCCTTCGGTTGTTTGAAAGCGTTCAAACTGACGCTTTCAGTTGGTTTTTGGTTTGCAGTGGACACTTTTACCTCTTTTTTTACATCCCATATTAACGGGGGTGCTTTCTCGCGTTATGCCTAAAAAACATACGCGCAATTGTTATAGTGGGAGGGGAAACGGCAGGTAATGTTCACTATCTTGCACTTTCAGACAAGTCCTTTGTAATAATCTGTTACATATAACTGAGGCGGGGAATTCAACCATTCCGGGAAATGTTATCCAGCGTTAAATTTTTCAAAAAACGTAACGGCAGATTTTTTCACTACCCTGAGAGGGGGATGATGGCTTAATGGCGATATGTTCTGCTATTTAGCGTTTTTCCTAGTGAGATAGTCCAGTTTCTGAAAAATAGCCAGTGTAATGTTTTGTAGGTCAATATTTGTTGCGTGTGTAAATTTAAATGATTTTAACCTGGTTCTTGCAATGTTTTTACATTGCCACAGCATCGTGATCTTGATCACGAATGAATAGAAAATTTCGCTATTAAAAAAACAATTAACCTGCATTTTTGGTTATCCGCAAACGGATTACCTGATGATAACGCTAAGCAATGGCATCATTGACGTTAAAAAGATGTTTTAAAAGAGGATAAAGAAAGGTTATCAATGGGGTAATCGGTGTTACCCCTTTTCTTCAGATGTCAACTTTCTCTTTGTATTCACAAAGATCTTCAATAATACAAGAGCCACAGCGAGGCTTGCGGGCAATACAGGTATAACGCCCGTGCAGGATCAACCAATGGTGGCAGTCGACTTTAAACTCTGCCGGAACCACTTTCAGTAGCTTTTCTTCTACCTGTTCTACGTTTTTCCCCGGCGCAAATTGAGTACGATTACAAACGCGGAAAATGTGCGTGTCGACAGCAATAGTCGGCCAGCCGAATGCGGTGTTTAATACGACGTTGGCTGTTTTACGACCTACACCAGGCAGGGCTTCAAGCGCAGCACGATCTTCAGGCACCTCGCCATTATGCTGTTCCAGTAAGATACGGCAGGTTTTGATGATATTTTCTGCTTTGCTGTTATAAAGGCCAATAGTTTTGATATAGTTTTTCACCCCTTCGACGCCCAGCTCAAGCATCGCTGCAGGCGTATTCGCTACCGGGTAAAGTTTTGCCGTCGCCTTATTAACGCTGACATCGGTGGCCTGAGCGGAAAGCAGCACGGCAATCAGCAATTCAAAAGGCGAACTGAAATTAAGCTCAGTAGTGGGATGAGGATTGTTCTCACGCAGGCGGGTGAGGATCTCCAGGCGTTTTGCTTTGTTCATCAGACATTCCCTGTTTCACCGTTTGGCAATGCACCTTCGGCAGCTGCTTCAGCACGGCGCTTTTTCATTCTTTCATCAATCAGGTATTTTCCTGCCAGCATCAGTCCCAGGCCAATAAATGCACCTGGTGGCAGCATTGCCAGCAGGAAAGGGGAGTCGGTGTGGAAAATCTCCACGCGTAATACTTTGGCCCAGCTACCTAACAGCGCATCTGCACCGTCAAACAACGTGCCATTGCCGATAATTTCGCGTAGTGAACCCAGCACGAACATGGCGCAGGTTGCGCCCATACCAATTGAAAAGCCGTCCAGTGCCGAAAGCGCCGGACCTTTTTTTGCGGCGAAGGCTTCAGCGCGGCCCACAACGATACAGTTAGTGACAATCAGCGGAATAAAAATCCCTAACGATTGATACAGACCAAAGGCGTAGGCGTTGATCAGCATCTGTACAGCGCTGACCACCGAGGCGATGATCATCACGTAAATGGGAATGCGGATCTCGGCTGGGGTCCAGTGGCGCAGCGTCGAAATGGTCAGATTGGTCAGCGTCAGTACCAGCGTAGTCGCAAGTCCTAAACCCAGAGCGTTAGTGGCAGTGGACGTGACCGCCAGCAGCGGACAGAGGCCGAGCAGCTGGACCAGCGCAGAGTTGTTTTTCCACAACCCCTGAACAATAACGTCTTTAATTTCGCTCACGGTTTATTCTCCACAGGCAGGAAGTTGAGAAAGTTGTGACGGTAACGTCTGAGCGTACAATCCGGCGCGTTTTACCGCATTAACCACCGCGCGGGGAGTAATCGTAGCGCCGGTGAACTGGTCGAAATCACCACCATCTTTCTTCACCGCCCAGTGCGCATCATCCGCACCACTGATTTTTTTACCCGCAAAATGGGTGATCCAGTCAGAAAGGCGCAGTTCGATTTTATCGCCAAGCCCTGGCGTTTCGTGGTGCTCTGTCACGCGCGTGCCAAGTACCGTGCCGTTAAAATCGGCTCCCACCAGCAGCTGAATCGCACCGGAATAGCCATCTGGCGCGGTTGTTTCCAGAACGGCGGCTACCGGTTTGTCATCCTGTTTGGCGATGTAAACCCGATGCTCACCTTTACCTAACTCTGGCGCAGTTACCAGATAGCAACTCTGTGCCAGCGCATTGTTATAGCGTTCGGCTGGCAGCACCTGATCAAATAACGCCTTTTGTTGCAGACTGGCCTGTTCAGCAATCGTCGTTTTGGTCATCTGGTTGATGGCCGCAGTTAACCCTGTTGAACCCGCTGCAAATAGCGCCAACGTAATGCCGTGTTTTCGGATAGTTTTCAGCATGGTTTACCCTTTGCGATGGCCGTAGACGCGCGGACGCGTGTAGTAATCGATCAGAGGAACCGTGATGTTCGCCAGCAGGACGGCAAAAGCCACGCCGTCAGGATAGCCGCCGAAACTGCGGATCAACCAGACTAATAAGCCCGCCAGCGCGCCGAAAATAAGACGACCACGATTGGTCGTAGAAGCGGTAACCGGGTCAGTCAAAATAAAGAATGCGCCGAGCATGGTCGCTCCAGACAGCAGATGAATTTGCGGTGCTGCCAGTGTTTCTGGTGAGAACAACCAGCCCAACGTTGCGCATAACGCCAGCGTTACTAAGAAGCTGAGGGGAATATGCCAGCGAATCGCTTTCTGCCACAGCAACCATACGCCGCCAGCCAGCCAGGCGAGATTTACCCATTGCCAACCAACGCCCGCCAGCATACCGCTGTAGATCGGATATTGCATAATCTGTTCAACCGAATGACCGGCGCGGACAGAGGTTTTGAATGTATCCAGCGGTGTTGCCTGACTTATGCCATCAATACCTAAGCGTAGTGTGTTCATATCATTGCCACTGGTGGTATGACCGCTGAAAATAACCTGTACGGCGTCGATAAAACCAGGGATGTTGACCGCAATTTCATGCGGCGGTAACCAGCTGGTCATCTGCACCGGGAAGGAGATCAGTAAGACCACATAACCAATCATTGCCGGATTAAACGGGTTTTGCCCCAGACCGCCATACAACTGTTTAGCGATGATCACCGCAAACACCGTACCCAGTACGACCATCCACCATGGCGCGAGGGGGGGAATACTTACCGCCAGCAATAAGCCTGTCAGCAATGCTGAGTTATCTTTCAACGTTGCGGCTACCGACTGCTTGCGTAGTTTGAGTACGAGAGCTTCGGCTAATAGAGCACTGACCGACGCCAACAGGATCTGAACGAGAGTACCCCAGCCAAAAAACCACAGTTGCGCAGCGATTCCTGGCACGGCTGCGATCAGCACCAGTAGCATAATGCGCGATGTCTGGCGTTGGTTATGGGTATAAGGGGAGCTAGCTATTCTGAATACCATTTAGTCCTCGTTTACAACCTTTTGCTGGGCGGCTTTTTTGGCCTGAACGCGGGCAATAGCCGCGGCAACGGCAGCTTTGCGTGGATCGACCTGTTCTTCTGGTTCTTCGTTAGCCTGTTGCTGTTCCAGCTTGCGTGCTTTGGCACGGGCAATAGCCGCGGCAACGGCAGCTTTGCGTGGATCGACCTGTTCTTCTGGTTCTTCGTTAGCCTGTTGCTGTTCCAGCTTGCGTGCTTTGGCACGGGCAATAGCGGCTTCGACGGCAGCTTTGCGCGGATCGACCTGTTGTTCTGGTTCCGCATTAGCCTGTTGCTGTTCCAGCTTGCGTGCTTTGGCACGGGCAATAGCGGCTTCGACGGCGGCTTTGCGCGGATCGACCTGTTGTTCTGGCTCTGCGTTAGCCTGTTGCTGTTCCAGCTTGCGTGCTTTGGCACGGGCAATAGCGGCTTCGACGGCGTCTTTGCGCGGATCGACCTGTTCTTCTGGTTCCGCATTAGCTTGTTGCTGTTCCAGCTTGCGCGCTTTGGCGCGGGCGATAGCGGCTTCAACTGCGGTTTTACGTGGATCAGCAACGGTTGCTGCGTCGTTAGTTTGCTGCAGTTCTGCCTGTTTCGCTCTGGCTTGCGCTTTACGGGCTTCCCGTGCTGCAATAATTGCGCTGTTATCCGGGCGTTCGCCCGCTTTAATCACAATAGGCTGTGTAGCCTGGGCCTGTTTCTCTTTCACCCGCGCCAGAGCGGCAGCAATCGCATCTTTATCTTTGGCTGCAGGTTGAACGGCTGCGCTCTTATGTCGTTCAAGGCGAGCCGCTTTTTCGCGCTCCAGACGAGCCTGGCGCGCTTCGAAACGCGCTTTGGCTTCTGCGGCGCGCTTTTCTTCCTGACGAATAGCCGCAATTTCAGCTTTTTCCTGACGGAAATATTGCACCAGGGGGATATTGCTCGGGCAAACCCACGCGCAAGCCCCACATTCAATGCAGTCGGCAATGTTATGCGTGGTGGCTTTATCGTGTTGCTGACCTTTGCTGAACCAGTACAGCTGTTGCGGCAAAAGATCCGCAGGGCAGGCGTCAGCACAGGCGCTACAACGGATGCAATTTTGTTCTTCCTGTGGTTCGCCAAGCTCATTGGCAGAGGGAGCCAACAGACAGTTGGTAATCTTTACGACCGGGACATCCAGCCATGGCAAGGTAAAGCCCATTAGCGGGCCGCCCATAATCACCATTTGATCGGCAGAGGGGCAGAATCCGGCATCATTCAATAAATGACGCACTGGCGTACCCAGCCGTGCCCAGACGTTGCCCGGGCGTGCGATTGCTTCGCCAGTCAGGGTCACGACACGCTCGGTAATCGGTTCGCCATCAATAACGGCACGTTTCACTGCATAAGCAGTGCCGACGTTTTGCATTAATACGCCGATATCGGATGAACGCCCGCCATGTGGAACCTGCTTCCCGGTCAGAATGTAGGTTAATTGTTTAGCACCGCCAGAAGGATATTTGGTTGGAATCACCCGCAGAGAAATATCGTGAGAGTCCGCCAGCACCGCGCGCAGCATGGAAATCGCCTGCGGTTTGTTATCTTCAATGCCGATAAGAATTTCGCGTGGCTGCAGAATATGCGCAAGAATGCGAATACCCTCTACGACCTGAGCCGCGCAATCCTGCATCAAACGGTCATCGGCGGTAATGTACGGCTCGCACTCAGCAGCGTTGATAATCAACGTTTCAATCTTATCTCCGCCGCCCTGCAATTTAACGCCTGTCGGGAATCCCGCACCACCCAGCCCGGCAACACCAAACTGATGAATGCGCTCGATTAACTCTTCGCGACTGCGAGAGCGATAATCGTCCCAGCCGTCGCGCGGGATCCAGCAGTCTTCGCCATCGGCATCAATAATCACGCTTAATTCAGCTAAAGCTGAAGGATGAGCCGTAGAGTGGGGCGCAATAGCCGTAACGGTACCCGAGGTGGGCGCGTGAACTGGCAGCATTTTGCCGCGTCCACGGGTAAGCGGCTGGCCGCGCAGTACTTTATCGCCGACACTAACGCACAACTCACCTTCAGCGCCAATATGCTGTTTCAGTGGAATAACAAAACGCTGCGCCAGTGGTACCTGGCGCAGGGGCGTACCGTTGGACTGGGTTTTCATCTCCGGTGGATGGATGCCGCCGTTGAAATCCCAGATTTTATTTTGTCTGAATGCAGAGAATAACTTAAGCATGGTGTTCCACGGGAATGATACGCACGGGAATGGTGTTCAGATCCCATTTCCAGGAGTCAGGTGTTTCTGCAACCGGTTGCAACGAGATGCAGTGCGTCGGGCACGGATCAACACATAAATTGCAGCCCGTACAGAGATCACTCATTACCGTATGCATGGCGCGGGTAGCACCAACGATGGCGTCTACCGGACACGCCTGAATACATTTAGTGCAGCCAATACAGTTATTTTCATCAATAAACGCCACCATCCGCGCAGGCGTTAGCTCTTGCGCTTCGCCATCCAGCGGCTGTGGCTCGACATTAAGCAACTCAGCAATTTTTAGCATCACAGCTTCGCCACCTGGGGCGCAGCGGTTAATTTTTTCACCGTTACAGCTGATGGCTTCCGCGTAGGGGCGACAGCCGGGATAACCGCATTGACCACACTGGCTCTGCGGTAAGATTTCGTCAATTTTCTCAACGACCGGATCGTCTTCCACCGCAAAACGGCGGGAGGCATAACCCAGAATGGCGCCAAACGCCAGGCCCAGCAGGCTCACGGCGGCAACGGCAATCCAGATAGCATTCATTACAACTTCACCAAACCACTAAAGCCCATAAAGGCCAGAGACATAAGACCTGCGGTAATTAACGCAATGGCATTACCGCGAAAAGGTGCCGGGACATCAGCCACAGCAAGGCGTTCGCGGATGGCGGCGAAGAGCACCATCACCAGCGAGAAACCGACAGCGGCGGAAAAACCGTACAGCGCCGACTGCAAGAAATTGTGCCCGAGATTGATATTCAGCAACGCCACGCCGAGCACTGCACAGTTGGTGGTGATAAGCGGCAAAAAAATCCCCAGCAGACGGTAAAGCACCGGGCTGGTTTTACGCACCACCATCTCGGTGAACTGCACAACCACAGCAATCACCAGAATAAACGCCAGGGTGCGCAGGTAAATCAGATTAAGCGGGATCAAAATCCACGTATCGATAAGCCAGGCGCAAATAGACGCCAGCGTCATCACAAACGTTGTAGCCAGCCCCATGCCCATCGCGGTTTCCAGCTTTTTGGAAACCCCCATAAACGGACAGAGACCGAGAAACTTGACCAGTACAAAGTTATTGACCAGTACAGTTCCGACAAACAGTAACAGGTAGTCAGTCATTTTTCGGCCTGAAATAAAAAAGCCGCCTATTATCCGTTAATCCAGAGCAGGCGACAACAGGTTAACTGTAAGGTTATTACGGATTCACAAACGTCGCTTTCACCCGCGACGAGCGTTTAAAATAGGGGACGATCAATGCGGTTGCCAACAAAGTAAACAGTAACTGGCGAACGGCTATGCCATCTTCCACGGGTGAAAAAGCGAACGCTTTTACTGCCAGCAATACGGAAATAAGCAGCCAGATAATATAGTGTTTAGGAACACAACGCCGACGTTTAAAGAAAGCGATGGTCAACCACAGTGTGTAATACCACATGGCGATAGCGGTAATAAAAGAAACGCCCCATAAGATTTGTGTCGTCAGTGCTTGTTCGCCGAGCGTTTGAAATGTTTGCGGAGAAGATAACGCAGCGGTATACAGCAACAACGCCAGCGTCGTACTTAACAGAGCGACTAAAAGCCAGGCCAATGGGCCAAGCAACCAGCCTCCAATACGTTGTGGCGTTGTGGTGGTCATAGGTTCTCCAGAATAGCGACGCAAACAGGCAAATCTAATTTTAGGGGCGTTATTATAAGGCTTTTATAACCGATCGCTACTTTCTTTATTGGACATAGTGCCAGACGGACTTCGGTACCTGGCCGAGGTCAAACAAACGCCCGCCAGAAACCAGCTCTGCGCGACGGTGATCGGCAGCACGATACATATTGATCAGTTCCTGATCGTCCGTCAGGGTGTAATTAAGATGGTCGTAGAGTTTTTCCAGACTTTCGAGTGAACTGATTTTGCGAAATTTTAATAAGTAGTCCTGAACAGTCATAAAAGGTCCATAAAATAATTAATACCAAAGGGGTAGGTATTATTAGTGATGATAAAATTTCACCAAAAGTGAACGTTTGTATTATTACAATAATAAGAATGCGCTGATGGTAAATATTCAGGGATGAAAAACTGCTCTGAAAAGAGTAACGCGCTTTACTATCCCTGACAATCACCAACATCATCGAACAAGATAATAAATTCCTGGTTTAATATCCGACAAGTTAAAACATGCACCCGGTCGGGCAGTATGTCGCTCTACAAGAGTAGAGCTTACTTGTGTTGTACCGTAGCACTCTGTTCAGGTGGCTGATAGTTGTCAATGTGACTCGCCACGCCAAGAAGAATGACTGAAACGACAAGAACGATCCAACCTGTTAATTCAATAAGACGATTCATTACAGCCCACATCTCTGTTGATTGATCCATTAACTTCAGGGGGTAAATGTTACTTAGCAATAATAGCTCCAGCAAGATTTTTACTGAGGTTTTTGCGATATTTAGCTTTTGTCGTTGGAAAATTCGCTATTTTTTTGACTTAAGTTAAACAACATCCCTTATTGCTGGCAGGTTATTAAACTGTTGAGCGAGGGTAAAGGATAGTGTCAAATAGCCATCATACTTCAATGAGAGGCAATGACATGAGCGACAACATCCGTGTTGGGTTGATTGGGTATGGTTATGCGAGCAAAACCTTCCATGCGCCCCTGATTGCGGGCACGCCCGGGCTGGAACTGGCGGTAATCTCCAGCAGCGATGAAACAAAAGTAAAAGCCGACTGGCCAACGGTTACGGTTGTCTCTGAGCCGAAGCATCTGTTTAACGATCCCAACATAGACCTGATTGTCATCCCTACACCCAACGATACCCATTTCCCGTTAGCCAAAGCGGCGCTTGAGGCGGGTAAACATGTGGTCGTTGATAAACCCTTTACCGTGACACTGTCACAAGCGCGAGAGCTGGAAGCGCTGGCAAAAAGCCTGGGGCGTGTGCTGTCTGTATTCCATAACCGTCGCTGGGATAGCGATTTCCTGACGCTAAAAGGTTTGCTCGCGGAAGGCGTACTGGGTGAAGTTGCTTACTTTGAGTCTCATTTTGACCGCTTCCGTCCGCAGGTGCGCGATCGTTGGCGTGAACAGGGCGGCCCTGGCAGCGGTATCTGGTACGATTTAGCACCGCATCTTCTTGATCAGGCCATTACGCTATTTGGTTTACCGGTTAGCATGACGGTAGATTTGGCACAGTTACGGCCCGGAGCGCAGTCGACTGATTATTTCCACGCCATCTTGTCCTATCCGCAGCGGCGAGTCATTTTACACGGCACCATGCTGGCAGCCGCTGAGTCAGCACGTTATATCGTGCATGGATCCCGAGGCAGTTATGTGAAATATGGCCTCGATCCACAGGAAGAACGTCTGAAAAATGGCGAGCGTCTGCCGCAGGAAGACTGGGGCTACGATATGCGTGATGGCGTACTTACCCGCGTGGAAGGTGAGGAACGTGTCGAAGAAACGCTGTTGACAGTGCCGGGGAATTATCCGGCTTACTATGCGGCTATTCGTGATGCGTTAAATGGCGATGGTGAAAATCCGGTTCCGGCAAGTCAGGCAATCCAGGTAATGGAGTTGATTGAGCTGGGCATCGAATCCGCCAAACATCGCGCAACTTTGTGCCTTGCGTGAAAAGGGGATGGTGCAATTAGCACCATCCATTTTTGTTACTTCGTGGCGACTTTTTCTCGCAGTGCGCGTTTTTCCTCTGCGCTGAGGAAAGCCATTTCCAGACCATTAATCTGTGCCTGGCGGATTTGCTCGCGGGATAACCCAGCAGCTGGCGCGGCAACGGTATATTCGTGAATGATATCCACTCCCTGTACGCCGGGATCGTCAGTGTTAATGCTGGCACGAATGCCATGCTCAAGGAACGTTTTCAGCGGATGTGCCGCCAGATCCGCCACGGTGCTGGTCTGAATATTGGAGGTCAGACAGGATTCAATACCAATTTGTTGCTCGGCGAGAAAATCCATCAGCGCCCGATCTTCAATGGCTTTTACGCCATGTCCAATACGCTCCGCCCCCAGTTCACGAATCGCCTGCCAGATGCTTTCCGGCCCGGCAGCTTCGCCTGCATGGACGGTAATATGCCAGCCCGCATCACGCGCGCGGTTGAAGTGAGAAAGGAACAGACTTCCCGGGAAACCAAGTTCATCACCGGCTAAATCAAGTGCGGTAATCTGGTCACGGTGGGCTAAAAAGGCCTCCAGTTCTTGCTGACAGGCGGCTTCACCGAAGGTCCGGCTCATAATGCCGATAAGCTTCGCCTGCACACCAAAGGTGCGGCAACCTTCACGTACGCCATCGATCACCGCTTCGACAACACCCGCTACAGGCAGCTGATGTGCCATTGCCATGTAGCCCGGTGAAAAACGCAGCTCGACATAGTGCAGGCCGTTACGGGCTGCATCTTCAATGTTTTCAAATGCCACGCGGCGGCAAGCATCAAGAGAGGCGAGAACTTTAACGCCCCAGTCAAGTTTGGTCAGAAAGCTCACCAGATCGGGTTCGTTGGCAATGACCTGAACGTGGGGAATCAGTGTTTCCAGGGATTGTGCAGGAAGCGAGATATTATACTGGCGGCCAAGTTCAAGAATGGTCTGGGGACGAATGTTGCCATCAAGGTGGCGATGGATATCAGTTAATGGCAGGGTGGTATCAATCATGGTCGCACTCTTTTTCCGGATATAAAAGTGCGCACCATTATAAAAACAAAGCAGGGTAAAAATCCACGATTGCGCAACGATTTTTTACGTTGCGCAATTGGGGTTAACGAACAGCGCGGATGGCGTTAATTAATCCAGCAACACCTTTTTCCAGTTTCGAACGCGGGCAGCCGGCATTGAGACGGACAAAACCACGACCTTCTTCACCGTAGGTATACCCCGGCATGATCGCGACCTTCTCTTGCTCGATAAGCGCTTTTTGCAACGCGTTGTCGTCAATATTCAACGGACGTAGATCAAGCCAGGCCAGATAAGTGGATTGCGGGATCTGCCAGTTGAGTTCAGGAAACGCGGCGTTCATTTTATCTGCGATATACGTCAGGTTATCTTTCAGATAGACGCGTAAGGCATCCAGCCACGGTGCACCTTGCTGATAGGCGGCGATATGGGCAGTTAACGCCAGTACCGAAGGGGAAGAAAGCCCATCACGTCCTTTCAGTGCCGATAAATAGGTATCACGGCTGCTGCTATTTTCTATAATCCCATAAGCACCGGTCAGGGCGGGAATATTGAAACTTTTCGATCCCGACGTCAGCAACGCCCAGTCTCCCCTCGCCACATTACTCCATGGAATATGCGGCTGCTCGCCCCAGACCATATCCATATGGATTTCATCGGAAATAACCCGCACACCATGACGCTCACACAGGTCAGCCATGATCTCCAGCTCATCGCACGTCCACACTTTCCCGGTAGGATTCTGTGGGCTACACAGGAGCATAATTTTACATTCTGGTTTCGCCAGCACGGCTTCCAGCTTGCCCATATCGCAAAACCAGCCGTCAGGCTGCTTCTCTAAAGCAACGGGCATTACTGTGCGCTGGTTACCTTCAATGGCCTTGTAAAATGCGTCATAGGCGGGTGTGTGGATCACCACGCCTTCACCTGTTTCAGACCACTGACGAATCAGTTCTGAAACCATATAGATAACAGAAGGGCCATACACCACCGACTGAGGATCGATGGCGGTGTAATGCTGGGTGGAAAACCAGTGGGCAATAGCCGCGAGAAACTCATCGTTTTTCCAGCGGCTGTAGCCAAACACGCCGTGCATCAGGCGCTGATTTAGCGCCTCGATAATGCAGGGGGCAGTGGCAAAATCCATGTCTGAAATCGTGAACGGTAACAGGTCAGCAGTGCCGAAACGGTCAGCGACATAATCCCACTGCGTACACCATGTGCCATGACGATCCACGACCTTTGAAAAATCGAACATATCTTATCCTTATGCCTGAACAGTATGCATCAGACCGGCCATTTCATCTTTTACTGACTGAACTTGTGGCCCGATAACAACCTGCAGGTTATGTTGATTAAGTTGTACTACGCCAATTGCCCGATTGTCCTTCAGTGCCTGCACATTAACAAGCGACATATCTTTCACAGACAAACGCAGACGGGTAATGCAGTTATCGAGGCTGACAATATTGTCGGCACCGCCTAAGGCTTCGAGGATTGCCGGAACGTTGTAACCTGATTTACCCGGTGCACCGGCAACGGCTTTTTCGATTGAGCTGGCAACTTCGCTATCGCGCCCCGGGGTTTTCAGATTGAAGCGGGTGATAGCGAAACGGAAGATGACGTAGTAAACGACAAACCAGATTGCCGCCACCACTGGCACCATGTACCACTTGGTTGACAGACCATGCAAAATACCGAACACCACGAAGTCGATGATATTGCCGTCGGTATTACCGATGGTGACGCCGAGCACAGACATGACGGTGAAGCCGAGGCCGGTTAACAGCGCGTGGATGACATACAGAACTGGCGCTACGAACAGGAACAGGAATTCCAGCGGTTCGGTCGTGCCGCCAACGACACAGGCGATCAGGCCAGAAATCAGCAGCCCTTTAATTTTATGGCGATTTTCCGGGCGCGCGCAGTGATACATAGCTAACGCTGCACCTGGCAGACCGCCGAGAAACGCAGGCATTTTGCCTTGCGAAAGGAAACGCGTGGCGCTTTCAGAAAAACCGTGAGTGGTCGGGCAACTCAATTGCGCCTGGAAGATGGTCAGTGCGCCGCTGACGGTTTGACCGCAGACTTCCTGCGTGCCGCCTGCGTCGGTAAAGCGAATTAATGCCACCAGAATGTGATGCAGACCAAACGGCAACAGCAGACGTTCACCGGTACCAAACAGCATCGGTCCGAAATCACCCGCGCTGTTTATCATATGGCCCAAGCCGCTAATACCCATGGCGAAAATCGGCCAGACTAATGGAATCACCAGACCGACAAGACCCATTACCAGTGAGGAGATGATTGGCACGAAGCGCGTACCGCCGAAGAATGCCAGCGCATCCGGCAGGCGGATATTATGGAAACGCTCATGCAGCATCCAGACGATAATACCGGCGATCACTGCACCGAGGATCCCGGTGTCGATCGACTGGATCCCAAGAATGCTCTGAATGTTATTGGCTTTCAGAACCGCGGCGTCCGTGGTTGGCAGAATGCCTTTATTGGTCAACCAGAAGTTTACCGCGAGATTCATTACCGCATAACCGACAAAGCCAGCAAATGCCGCTACACCTTTGTTTTCGCGTGCCAGGCCCAGCGGGATGGCGATACAGAACATGACTGGCAGGAAACTAAAAGCAAACGAGCCAATCTTACTCATCCAGGTAAAGATAGCCTGCAACACGGGGTTGCCCAGGACCGGGATCAGGGTGATGACATCATGGCTGCTAAGAGAACTACCAATGCCGAGCATAATGCCGCAGAACGACAATAATGCCACGGGTAACATGAAGGTTTTGCCTAACTGCTGGAAGAACTCCCACAGCGTGACTTTCGGTGCTGTTTTCGCCGTCATAAAACGACTCCTCGTAGAGAACAATCTGGATTCAGTAAATTGCGCGAGAAGATAAAACGTTTTATCAAATTTTAGTGAGGCACAAATCACATTACGCAACGATAATAGCGGGTATAAGATAAATAAAAGGTAAAACGTTTTATCTGTCACATAATCAGGGAGTAGGTCATCTGCATGGCTACCGCCAAAAAAATAACCATTCATGATGTTGCACTGGCTGCGGGTGTGTCGGTAAGCACCGTTTCGCTGGTGCTAAGTGGCAAAGGGCGAATCTCTACCGCCACAGGAGAACGCGTTAACGCCGCCATTGAAGAGCTGGGATTTGTGCGCAATCGTCAGGCGTCGGCGCTGCGCGGCGGGCAAAGCGGCGTCATTGGTTTGATCGTCCGTGATTTATCTGCGCCGTTTTACGCCGAATTAACGGCCGGATTGACGGAAGCTCTGGAAGCGCAGGGACGGATGGTTTTTTTGCTTCACGGCGGTAAAGACGGCGAGCAGCTGGCACAGCGGTTTTCACTGTTATTGAATCAGGGGGTCGATGGTGTGGTAATTGCCGGGGCTGCAGGAAGCAGCGATGACCTGCGACGGATGGCAGAAGAAAAAGCTATCCCGGTGATTTTCGCTTCCCGTGCCAGTTATCTTGATGATGTTGATACGGTTCGCCCGGATAACATGCAGGCTGCACAGTTGTTGACGGAGCATCTCATTCGCAATGGGCATCAGCGTATCGCCTGGCTGGGAGGGCAAAGTTCCTCATTAACCCGGGCAGAGCGGGTGGGGGGCTATTGTGCAACTCTACTAAAATTTGGCCTGCCGTTTCACAGCGATTGGGTGTTGGAGTGCACTTCCAGCCAGAAGCAAGCCGCGGAAGCTATCACGGCGCTTTTGCGTCATAACCCGACCATCAGTGCCGTGGTTTGCTACAACGAAACTATTGCGATGGGGGCCTGGTTTGGTTTGCTGAAAGCAGGGCGGCAAAGCGGGGAAAGCGGAGTCGATCGTTACTTTGAACAACAGGTTTCGTTGGCGGCATTTACCGATGCAACGCCAACCACACTTGATGACATACCTGTTACCTGGGCCAGCACGCCTGCGCGGGAACTTGGTACGACTCTTGCAGATCGCATGATGCAAAAAATCACCCACGAAGAGACGCATTCGCGCAATCTTATTATCCCCGCCCGGCTCATAGCGGCAAAATAATCCTCTCTTTATCTGCTATACCTGGTAGTGTCCTTTCCTCAAGGTTAATGATAAAAAATGTGGCACACAGGCGGTGCCTTTTATTTTTACTGAAGTTCACAGGAGGTTTATGTGTTTAATTCTGACAACCTGAGACTCGACGGAAAATGCGCCATCATCACAGGTGCGGGTGCAGGTATTGGTAAAGAAATCGCCATTACATTCGCGACAGCTGGCGCATCTGTGGTGGTCAGTGATATTAACGCCGATGCAGCTAATCATGTTGTAGATGAAATTCAACAACTGGGTGGTCAGGCATTTGCCTGGCGTTGTGATATTACTTCCGAACAGGAACTCTCTGCACTGGCAGACTTTGCCGTCAGTAAGCTGGGTAAAGTTGATATTCTGGTTAACAACGCCGGTGGCGGTGGTCCTAAACCGTTTGATATGCCAATGGCGGATTTTCGCCGTGCTTATGAACTGAATGTGTTTTCTTTTTTCCATCTGTCACAACTTGTTGCGCCAGAAATGGAAAAAAATGGCGGTGGCGTTATTCTGACCATCACTTCTATGGCGGCAGAAAATAAAAATATAAACATGACTTCCTATGCTTCATCTAAAGCTGCGGCCAGTCATCTGGTCAGAAATATGGCATTTGACCTGGGTGAAAAAAATATTCGGGTAAATGGCATTGCGCCGGGGGCAATATTAACCGATGCCCTGAAATCCGTTATTACACCAGAAATTGAACAAAAAATGTTACAGCACACGCCGATCAGACGTCTGGGCCAACCGCAAGATATTGCTAACGCGGCGCTATTCCTTTGCTCGCCTGCAGCCAGCTGGGTAAGCGGACAAATCCTCACGGTCTCCGGTGGGGGGGTACAGGAGCTCAATTAATACACTAACGGACCGGTAAACAACCGTCCGTGTTGTTTACCGGGATAAACTCATCAACGTCTCTGCTAAACAACTGGCAACCAAATCACGGATATTGGTTAACCAATTTACGAGTGAAAAGTATACGAATAGAGTGTGCCTTCGCACTATTCAACAGCAATGATAGGCGCTCACCTGACAACGCGGTAAACTAGTTATTCACGCTAACTATAATGGTTTAATGATGGATAACATGCAGACTGAAGCACAACCGACACGGACCCGGATCCTCAATGCTGCCAGAGAGATTTTTTCAGAAAATGGATTTCACAGTGCCTCGATGAAAGCCATCTGTAAATCTTGCGCCATTAGTCCCGGGACGCTCTATCACCATTTCATCTCCAAAGAAGCCTTGATTCAGGCGATTATCTTACAGGACCAGGAGAGGGCGCTGGCCCGTTTCCGGGAACCGATTGAAGGGATTCATTTCGTTGACTATATGGTCGAGTCTATTGTCTCTCTCACCCATGAGGCCTTTGGGCAACGGGCGCTGGTGGTCGAAATTATGGCGGAAGGGATGCGTAACCCACAGGTCGCCGCCATGCTTAAAAATAAGCATATGACGATCACGGAATTTGTTGCCCAGCGGATGCGTGATGCCCAGCAAAAAGGCGAGATAAGCCCAGACATCAACACGGCAATGACTTCACGTTTACTGCTGGATCTGACCTACGGTGTACTGGCCGATATCGAAGCGGAAGATCTGGCGCGTGAAGCGTCGTTTGCTCAGGGATTACGCGCGATGATTGGCGGTATATTAACCGCATCCTGATCCTCTCTCTTTCCGCGGGCTGGTGACAACTGAGCCCGCGTTTCATATCGTAATTTCTCTGTGCAAAAATTATCCTTCCCGGGTTCGGAGAATTCCCCCCAAAATATTCGTCGTAGCCATATGTCATGAGAGTTTATCGTTTTTAAGATACTCGAACGAACGTTCGATTGCTTATTTTATGGCTTCTGTCAACGCTGTTTTAAAGATTAATGCGATCTATATCACGCTGTGGGTATTGCAGTTTTTGGTTTTTTGATCCCGGTGTCAGTTCTTTTTATTTCCATTTCTCTTCCATGGGTTTCTCACAGATAACTGTGTGCAACACATAATTGGTTAACTAATCAGATTAAAGGTTGACCAGTATTTTTATTTTAATGAGGAGTCCCTTATGTTACGTCCTGTAGAAACCCCAACCCGCGAAATCAAAAAACTCGACGGCCTGTGGGCATTCAGTCTGGATCGCGAAAACTGTGGAATTGATCAGCGTTGGTGGGAAAGCGCGTTACAAGAAAGCCGGGCAATTGCTGTGCCGGGCAGTTTTAACGATCAGTTCGCCGATGCAGATATTCGTAATTATGTGGGCAACGTCTGGTATCAGCGCGAAGTCTTTATACCGAAAGGTTGGGCAGGCCAGCGTATCGTGCTGCGTTTCGATGCGGTCACTCATTACGGCAAAGTGTGGGTAAATAATCAGGAAGTGATGGAGCATCAGGGCGGCTATACGCCATTTGAAGCCGATGTCACGCCGTATGTTATTGCCGGGAAAAGTGTACGTATCACTGTTTGTGTGAACAACGAACTGAACTGGCAGACTATCCCGCCGGGAATGGTGATTACCGACGAAAACGGCAAGAAAAAGCAGTCTTACTTTCATGATTTCTTTAACTACGCCGGGATCCATCGCAGCGTAATGCTCTACACCACGCCGAATACCTGGGTGGACGATATCACCGTGGTGACGCATGTCGCGCAAGACTGTAACCACGCGTCTGTTGACTGGCAGGTGGTGGCAAATGGTGATGTCAGCGTTGAACTGCGTGATGCGGATCAACAGGTGGTTGCAACTGGACAAGGCACCAGCGGGACTTTGCAAGTGGTGAATCCGCACCTCTGGCAACCGGGTGAAGGTTATCTCTATGAACTGTGCGTCACAGCCAAAAGCCAGACAGAGTGTGATATCTACCCGCTGCGCGTCGGCATCCGGTCAGTGGCAGTGAAGGGCGAGCAGTTCCTGATTAACCACAAACCGTTCTATTTTACTGGCTTTGGTCGTCATGAAGATGCGGATTTGCGCGGCAAAGGATTCGATAACGTGCTGATGGTGCACGATCACGCATTAATGGACTGGATTGGGGCCAACTCCTACCGTACCTCGCATTACCCTTACGCTGAAGAGATGCTCGACTGGGCAGATGAACATGGCATCGTGGTGATTGATGAAACTGCAGCTGTAGGCTTTAACCTCTCTTTAGGCATTGGTTTCGAAGCGGGCAACAAGCCGAAAGAACTGTACAGCGAAGAGGCAGTCAACGGAGAAACCCAGCAGGCGCACTTACAGGCGATTAAAGAGCTGATTGCGCGTGACAAAAACCACCCAAGCGTGGTGATGTGGAGTATTGCCAACGAACCGGATACCCGTCCGCAAGGTGCACGGGAATATTTCGCGCCACTGGCGGAAGCAACGCGTAAACTCGACCCGACGCGTCCGATCACCTGCGTCAATGTAATGTTCTGCGACGCTCACACCGATACCATCAGCGATCTCTTTGATGTGCTGTGTCTGAACCGTTATTACGGTTGGTATGTCCAAAGCGGCGATTTGGAAACGGCAGAGAAGGTACTGGAAAAAGAACTGCTGGCCTGGCAGGAGAAACTGCATCAGCCGATTATCATCACCGAATACGGCGTGGATACGTTAGCCGGGCTGCACTCAATGTACACCGACATGTGGAGTGAAGAGTATCAGTGTGCATGGCTGGATATGTATCACCGCGTCTTTGATCGAGTCAGCGCCGTCGTCGGTGAACAGGTATGGAATTTCGCCGATTTTGCGACCTCACAAGGCATATTGCGCGTTGGCGGTAACAAGAAAGGGATCTTCACCCGCGACCGCAAACCGAAGTCGGCGGCTTTTCTGCTGCAAAAACGCTGGACTGGCATGAACTTCGGTGAAAAACCGCAGCAGGGAGGCAAACAATGAATCAACAACTCTCCTGGCGCACCATCGTCGGCTACAGCCTCGGTGACGTCGCCAATAACTTCGCCTTCGCAATGGGGGCGCTCTTCCTGTTGAGTTACTACACCGACGTCGCTGGCGTCGGTGCCGCTGCGGCGGGCACCATGCTGTTACTGGTGCGGGTATTCGATGCCTTCGCCGACGTCTTTGCCGGACGAGTGGTGGACAGTGTGAATACCCGCTGGGGAAAATTCCGCCCGTTTTTACTCTTCGGTACTGCGCCGTTAATGATCTTCAGTGTGCTGGTATTCTGGGTGCCGACCGACTGGAGCCATAGCAGCAAAGTAGTGTATGCATATTTGACCTACATGGGCCTCGGGCTTTGCTACAGCCTGGTGAATATTCCTTATGGTTCACTTGCTACCGCGATGACCCAACAACCACAATCCCGCGCCCGTCTGGGCGCGGCTCGCGGGATTGCCGCTTCATTGACCTTTGTCTGTCTGGCATTTCTGATAGGACCGAGCATTAAGAACTCCAGTCCGGAAGAGATGGTGTCGGTATACCATTTCTGGACGATTGTGCTGGCGATTGCCGGAATGGTGCTTTACTTCATCTGCTTCAAATCGACGCGTGAGAATGTGGTACGTATCGTGGCGCAGCCGTCATTGAAGATCAGTCTGCAAACCCTGAAACGGAATCGCCCGCTGTTTATGTTGTGCATCGGTGCGCTGTGTGTGCTGATTTCGACCTTCGCGGTCAGCGCCTCGTCGTTGTTCTACGTGCGCTATGTGTTAAATGATACCGGGCTGTTCACTGTGCTGGTACTGGTGCAAAACCTGGTCGGTACTGTGGCATCGGCACCGCTGGTGCCGGGGATGGTCGCGAGGATCGGTAAAAAGAATACCTTCCTGATTGGCGCTTTGCTGGGAACCTGCGGTTATCTGCTGTTCTTCTGGGTTTCGGTCTGGTCACTGCCGGTGGCGTTGGTTGCGTTGGCCATCGCTTCAATTGGTCAGGGCGTTACCATGACCGTGATGTGGGCACTGGAAGCTGATACTGTAGAATACGGTGAATACCTGACCGGCGTGCGAATAGAAGGGCTCACCTATTCACTATTCTCATTTACCCGTAAATGCGGTCAGGCAATCGGAGGTTCAATTCCTGCCTTTATTTTGGGATTAAGCGGATATATTGCCAATCAGGTGCAAACGCCGGAAGTTATTATGGGCATCCGCACATCAATTGCCTTAGTACCTTGCGGATTTATGCTGCTGGCATTCGTCATTATCTGGTTTTATCCGCTCACGGATAAAAAATTCAAAGAAATCGTGGTTGAAATTGATAATCGTAAAAAAATGCAGCAGCAATTAATCACCGATATCACTAATTAATATTCAATAAAAATAATCAGAACATCAAAGGTGCAACTATGAGAAAAATAGTAGCCATGGCCGTTATTTGCCTGACGGCTGCCTCTGGCCTTACCTCTGCTTACGCGGCGCAACTGGCTGACGATGAAGCGGGACTACGCATCAGACTGAAAAATGAATTACGCAGGGCTGATAAGCCCAGTGCTGGCGCGGGAAGAGATATTTACGCATGGGTACAGGGAGGATTGCTCGATTTCAATAGTGGTTATTATTCCAATATTATTGGCGTTGAAGGCGGGGCGTATTATGTTTATAAATTAGGTGCTCGTGCTGATATGAGTACCCGGTGGTATCTTGATGGTGATAAAAGTTTTGGCTTTGCCCTGGGTGCAGTAAAAATAAAACCCAGTGAAAATAGCCTGCTTAAATTAGGTCGCTTCGGGACGGATTATAGTTATGGTAGCTTACCTTATCGTATTCCGTTAATTGCTGGCAGTTCGCAACGTACATTACCGACAGTTTCTGAAGGAGCATTAGGTTACTGGGCTTTAACGCCAAATATTGATCTGTGGGGAATGTGGCGGTCACGAGTATTTTTATGGACCGATTCAACAACCGGTATTCGTGATGAAGGGGTTTATAACAGCCAGACGGGAAAATACGATAAACATCGCGCACGTTCTTTTTTAGCCGCCAGTTGGCATGATGATACCAGTCGCTATTCTCTGGGGGCATCGGTACAGAAAGATGTTTCCAATCAGATACAAAGTATTCTCGAGAAAAGCATACCGCTCGACCCGAATTATACGTTGAAAGGGGAGTTGCTCGGCTTTTACGCGCAACTCGAAGGTTTAAGTCGTAATACCAGCCAGCCCAATGAAACGGCGTTGGTTAGTGGACAATTGACCTGGAATGCGCCGTGGGGAAGCGTATTTGGCAGTGGTGGTTATTTGCGCCATGCAATGAATGGTGCCGTGGTGGACACCGACATTGGCTATCCCTTTTCATTAAGTCTTGATCGTAACCGTGAAGGAATGCAGTCCTGGCAATTGGGCGTCAATTATCGTTTAACTCCGCAATTTACGCTGACATTTGCACCGATTGTGACTCGCGGCTATGAATCCAGTAAACGAGATGTGCGGATTGAAGGCGCGGGTATCTTAGGTGGTATGAACTATCGGGTCAGCGAAGGGCCGTTACAAGGGATGAATTTCTTTCTTGCTGCCGATAAAGGGCGGGAAAAGCGAGATGGCAGTACACTGGGCGATCGCCTGAATTACTGGGATGTGAAAATGAGTATTCAGTATGACTTTATGCTGAAGTAAGAAAAAACGCCGGAGAGAAAAATCTCCGGCATTTTGGCTGTGAATTACTGCTGCGGAATAGCGGGTACAGCCGGAACGTTTAATGCCGGCATCGCAAACATGCCAACAAAATCTTCCAGTGGCATTTTCTGCCCGTTTAACGTGATCTGACCGTTAGCATATTGCAGGCTGGTGGTGATGGTATTGTCCTGCAAGGTGGTCAGACGGAACATCTGCCCCATTGCTGATGCACCTTCAACTTGCTGTTTCGCCAGTTTTTTCGCTTGATCTTCCTGATAACCTTCCAGCTTCGCTACCTGAGTCATCAACTCAGTTGCCATATCCACTGGAATGGTCAGTTTCGCATCCAGAGATTTAACCGAGCGGTCTACTTCCTGTGCCAGCGTTTGCGGCGCTTCTTTTGTCGTTGCCGGATCTTTCAGGAACAGCGACAGATTCAACGCACTTTCACCCTGACTGTTTTTCCAGCTTAACGGCGCGATAGTAATCACCGGATCGCCTTTCAGCATCAGCGGCAGAGCGCTAAAGAAGGCTTCCGTCACTTTCTCCTGATAAAGTTCGGGATTGTTGGCAATTTCTGGCTGTGCCAGCAGCGCCTGAGTTTGCGCGTTATATTGCTGGCTAAACTGATGCCAGGCTTCGCCATCAATCTGGCCGACTTTTAAAGTCAGCTTGCCGCTGCCCAGATCCTGATTCTGTACCTTAAGGCTATTTAGCGAGTAGTCCAGTTGGCTATTGATCGTTTTACCGTCATTGACCAGATCCGAATTACCGCTGATCTCCATGCCTTCCAGCAGTGCCAGTTCTTTGCCTTCCACTGAAATGGTCATTTTTTCCAGCGACAGTTTTTGGTTACCTACGCGCTCACCAAAACTTGCCAGCGTGCTGGAACCGTCGGTTTTCAGATTATTAAAGGTCAACTGCACTTTCTGGTTGTATTCGTTAACCGCGTCTATCCGACCACTTTGCGCCTCCCCTGAAAGGGAGATAGTTTTACCGTCTCTGTCAGCATTTAACTGGAACTCGCCGCCGCTAAAGGCGACTTTTTCATCCTTTTGCTCGTAATTCAGTGGCTTGAGCGAAATATCGGAACTGGAATCACCGCTATAACCAATGCGGGAGTTAATCTCAAAAGGCGTTTCACCCTTTGCCATATCAAACAGTGGCTTGCTTACTTCGTTATTGACCAGCGTGGTTTGAATTGATGCCATAGACGGGATCAGGTTCAGTTTTTTAAGCTGGGCAAAGGGGAAGGGGCCATGATCAACTGATTCGTTGAAGATGACGCTCTGACCACTTTTAATCCACGGATTTTCTTTTCCGGCAACGGGTTTCACCAACAGCTGCAACTGGCTGCTGAATACGCCGCGATGATAGTTTTGATAACTTACTTCCAGGTTGGATTCAGGAGCTGTCAGTTTGAGTTGCGCGTTCGCCTGCGCGACCATGTCTTCGAGATGGGTTTCTATCTTCTTGCCTGTATACCATGCGCCGCCTGTCCAGACTACGCCTAGCGCAACAATGACGCCTACCGCTACCAGCGATTTATTCATAATGATTATCCATAAAATGAAATCAGGCGGACTGGCCGCCTGAAGGTGTTATAAGCCTTTAATAAGCTTAGCAAGAGATGTTAATTTTTTCAGTAAGCTCTTACAGCTTGTTGTAAACACGCGCTAAACGGCCGTGGCCTTTGACAGTCACCGGTGATTCGTTGGCGGCAATAAACGCTGATTCACCCGGTTTAAGCTGTAACTGCTGAGAACCTTTACACAGCGTTGCATCGCCTTCGACGCAGAACAAAATGGCGGCACTCTGCTGGCTGATGGTGGTTTCTTCTTCGCTAAGGTCATGCAGCGAGAAGGCAAAATCATCCACCGGAATCGGGAAGTCCAGTTCTGCACCTTGTTTCACTGGCTGGGTCAACAACTGGTTAGCCGGTTTGGCTTCGAACTTCACATTGGCAACCAGTTCCGGAATATCAATGTATTTAGGCGTCAGACCCGCACGCAGCACGTTATCGGAGTTCGCCATCACTTCCAGCGCCACGCCTTGCAGGTAAGCGTGCGGTGTTTCAGCGAACAGGAACATCGCTTCGCCAGGATTCAATTTCACCACATTCAGCAACAGCGGGGAGAACAGACCGCTGTCTTCCGGGTAAAATTCAGAAATTAAACGAATCGTTTGCCATGGTTCACCCTGCTGGCTGTCGAGGGCCGATTTTAAAATCGCCAGCGCGCGGGATTTTTCTTCACCCTGCATATTCAACAGGCTGGCGAACAGTTCGCTTAAACGTTCGGCATCAGGCTGTTGTAAAAAGTGAGCAATCGCCGGATGTGCACCTGCGACTGGCTGGAGTAGGGAGACAATCTCGGAAAACTCACGAAACGCGTTCATCGCAAGGAAAGGCGTCAGCGCAAAAACCAGCTCCGGCTTGTGGTTAGGATCTTTATAGTTACGCTCAGCGGCATCCATCGGAATACCTGCAGCATTTTCTTTGGCAAAACCGATTTCAGAATTGCGTTTGTTTGGATGAACCTGAATGGAGAGCGGCTGTGCTGCGCATAATACTTTGAACAGGAAAGGCAGTTCGCCAAAGCGTTTGGCAACGGCCTCTCCGAGCAGAGTCGATTTATCACTCTCAATCACATCACGCAGTGAAACGATATCTCCGGCGGCATTCTGCACCTGTGAACTGCTTTTCGGATGTGCGCCCATCCACAGCTCGGCCATCGGCTGGCTGGACGGATTTTCCATACCATAAAGTTCAGTCAACGCCGTTTTGCTGCCCCAGGCATAGTTTTGCACTGAGTTAATGAGTTTTTGCATGATCAATCCCTGTTTTAATGTGGAAATTAATCCCGCTATTAAAGCAAGAATCCTACGGGAAGTAACCTGGAGCCGCAAAAAGTCGTACTAGTCTCAGTTTTTGTTAAAAAACTGTGTAGGATATTGTTACTCGCTTTTAACAGGGCAACGGAACACCCGCCCAGAGCATAACCAAACCAGGCAGTAAGTGAGAGAACAATGTCAAACAAACCCTTTCATTATCAGGCTCCTTTTCCACTCAAAAAAGATGATACTGAGTATTACCTGCTAACCAGCGAACACGTTAGCGTATCTGAATTTGAAGGGCAGGAGATTTTGAAAGTCGCACCCGAAGCGTTAACTTTGTTGGCGCGTCAGGCGTTTCATGATGCGTCATTTATGCTGCGTCCGGCTCACCAACAACAGGTGGCCGATATTCTGCGTGACCCGGAGGCCAGCGAAAATGATAAATATGTGGCGCTGCAATTCCTGCGTAACTCCGACATCGCGGCAAAAGGCGTTCTGCCAACCTGTCAGGATACCGGCACCGCGATTATTGTTGGTAAAAAAGGGCAGCGTGTATGGACCGGTGGCGGTGATGAAGCAGCGCTGGCGCGCGGTGTCTATAACACTTATATCGAGGATAATCTGCGCTACTCGCAAAACGCGCCGCTGGATATGTATAAAGAGGTGAATACCGGCACTAACTTACCAGCGCAGATCGATCTTTATGCCGTTGATGGTGACGAGTACAAATTCCTCTGTATCGCCAAAGGTGGCGGTTCGGCAAACAAGACGTATCTCTATCAGGAAACCAAAGCGTTACTGACGCCGGGAAAACTGAAAAATTACCTGGTTGAGAAGATGCGCACGCTGGGTACGGCGGCCTGTCCTCCGTATCATATTGCGTTCGTTATTGGTGGAACTTCAGCAGAAACGAATCTTAAAACGGTGAAACTGGCTTCCGCAAAATACTATGATGAACTGCCAACGGAAGGAAATGAGCACGGTCAGGCGTTCCGCGATGTGGAACTTGAAAAAGAATTGCTGATCGAAGCGCAAAATCTTGGTCTGGGTGCGCAGTTTGGTGGTAAATACTTCGCTCACGACATCCGCGTGATTCGCCTGCCACGTCACGGCGCATCCTGCCCGGTCGGTATGGGCGTCTCCTGTTCTGCTGACCGTAATATCAAAGCGAAGATCAACCGTCAGGGGATCTGGATCGAAAAACTGGAACATAATCCAGGCAAATATATCCCGGAAGAGCTGCGCAAAGCGGGAGAAGGCGAAGCGGTGCGCGTTGACCTTAACCGTCCGATGAAAGAGATCCTCGCACAGTTGTCGCAGTATCCCGTTTCTACACGCTTATCGCTGAATGGCACGATTATCGTCGGTCGTGATATTGCTCACGCCAAACTGAAAGAGCGGATGGATAACGGTGAAGGGCTGCCGCAGTACATCAAAGATCATCCGATTTACTATGCGGGTCCGGCCAAAACGCCGGAAGGTTATGCCTCCGGTTCTCTTGGCCCAACGACCGCCGGACGGATGGATTCTTATGTCGATCAACTGCAAGCGCAGGGCGGCAGTATGATCATGCTGGCGAAAGGCAACCGCAGCCAGCAGGTGACGGATGCCTGTAAAAAACACGGCGGTTTCTACCTCGGTAGTATCGGTGGTCCGGCAGCAGTATTGGCAAAGGGAAGTATTAAGAGCCTGGAATGTGTTGAATATCCGGAACTGGGAATGGAAGCCATCTGGAAAATTGAAGTAGAAGATTTCCCGGCGTTTATCCTTGTGGATGATAAAGGAAATGACTTCTTCCAGCAGATACAACTCACACAGTGCACCCGCTGTGTGAAATAAACAGAGCCGCCCTTCGGGGCGGTTTTTTTACATGGCACGAAAGACCAAACATTTGTTATCAAATAGTAAATAATGAGTGAGCTAAAAGTTGCTTAACGAAAGCAAAACAGAAAGAAAAAATTAATCAGGTGAGGAGCAGGCCATGAATACAGTACGCAGCGAAAAAGATTCGATGGGGGCGATTGATGTCCCGGCAGATAAGCTGTGGGGCGCACAAACTCAACGCTCGCTGGAGCATTTCCGCATTTCGACGGAGAAAATGCCCACCTCACTGATTCATGCGCTGGCGCTAACCAAGCGCGCAGCGGCAAAAGTTAATGAAGATTTAGGCTTGCTGTCTGAAGAGAAAGCGAGCGCCATTCGGCAGGCGGCGGATGAAGTATTGGCAGGACAGCATGACGACGAATTCCCGCTGGCAATCTGGCAGACCGGCTCCGGCACGCAAAGTAATATGAACATGAACGAAGTGCTGGCTAATCGGGCCAGTGAATTACTTGGCGGCGTGCGCGGGATGGAGCGTAAAGTTCACCCTAACGACGACGTGAACAAAAGCCAAAGTTCCAATGATGTCTTTCCGACGGCGATGCACGTTGCGGCGCTACTGGCGCTGCGCAAGCAACTCATTCCGCAGCTTAAAACCCTGACACAGACGCTGAATGAGAAATCGCGCGCATTTGCCGATATCGTCAAAATTGGTCGTACCCACTTGCAGGATGCCACGCCGCTAACACTGGGGCAGGAGATTTCCGGCTGGGTAGCGATGCTGGAGCATAATCTCAAACATATCGAATACAGCCTGCCGCATGTAGCGGAACTGGCTATGGGCGGTACAGCTGTGGGTACTGGACTAAATACCCATCCGGAGTATGCGCGTCGCGTGGCAGATGAACTGGCAGTCATTACCTGCGCACCGTTTGTTACCGCGCCGAACAAATTTGAAGCGCTGGCGACCTGTGATGCCCTGGTTCAGGCGCACGGCGCGTTGAAAGGGTTGGCTGCGTCACTGATGAAAATTGCCAATGATGTCCGCTGGCTGGCCTCAGGCCCGCGCTGCGGAATTGGTGAAATCTCAATCCCGGAAAATGAGCCGGGCAGCTCAATCATGCCGGGGAAAGTGAACCCAACCCAGTGTGAGGCATTAACCATGCTCTGCTGTCAGGTGATGGGGAACGACGTGGCGATCAACATGGGGGGCGCTTCCGGTAACTTTGAACTGAACGTCTTCCGTCCGATGGTGATCCACAATTTCCTGCAATCGGTGCGCTTGCTGGCAGATGGCATGGAAAGTTTCAACAAACACTGCGCAGTGGGCATTGAACCGAATCGTGAGCGAATCAATCAATTACTCAATGAATCGCTGATGCTGGTGACTGCGCTCAACACTCACATTGGTTATGACAAAGCCGCCGAGATCGCCAAAAAAGCGCATAAAGAAGGGCTGACCTTAAAAGCTGCGGCCCTTGCGCTGGGGTATCTTAGCGAAGCCGAGTTTGACAGCTGGGTACGGCCAAAACAGATGGTCGGCAGTATGAAAGCAGGGCGTTAATCTGCAACATACAGGTGCAGCCGGGGAATGATCAAACGAAGCGGCTGCGCCTGTGGTTTATAACGGTGTTGCACATTGTCGGCATCGTAATTTAACAACTCCCCAACGTCCGGCACGCCCGCGCCATTATCCCGATTAATCAGCGCAATAAGCGGCGTAGGGCAAGCGTGTTGTACTTGTTTTTGATCTCCCTTGTACCAGACGCGGGCAATCGGCTGCACCTTCACCGGACGTTTGATTTTTAACTTCGCGTCCTGTGGCAGGGTAGCAATATCCTGATACTCTCTCTCCAGTTTTCGTTGCCACTCTTCGCGCGTCCACGGTGCGACACTGCGCGGTGATTTCAGGCTTTTTTCCAGCTGTGCCAGGACTTCATCACGATGCAAATTCTTAATGATATGTTTATTGGCCCAGCCAAAACGTAAAGTGGCGGGGTCGTGAAGAACGGTGAGCGTGCGATAAGCGTTAAGTGTGATTAGGCCCGGCAAGTGGCGATGCACCCATTCAAAACGCGCCGCTGTGGGGAGTTCTGACTCAACCGTGACGATATGCTCGAACGTAGTCTTGAGTTGATTGATGTGCTGAATATGACTGACCAACACTGCTTGCGAAAGGTTATCGACCTGGTAACACAACACGCCAGGTAGACGAACAGCGGCCTTGCTGCTGCGATTTTCGGACTGTTGTTGAATAAATAAATGGCGGAAATGACGCAACGCCAGCGCCTGCGCCTCTTTGCCGAGATGTTGCTTTACCTCAATACGATTAAGCGGATTATGCTCATCCTCTTTTTTCACCTCCGGTAAAGAGAACACGCGGGCAACCAGCAATTTGTGCTGTTCTAGCTCAGCGGCAAATGCAGCCAGCTCTTGTTCCATCTGGCGAAAGGTAGTGTTGAGTCGGTCTACGAGATCGTAACGCGCCATAATATTAACCACTTTAGTTACAACATACTTTATTTTATAGCACAGTATCGACAGCCTGACCACCGTGCGCGTAATGTCAGGCAGAGGTAAATTGCGGGATGTTATGCCATAACGGCCAGCTAAACGAGAAGCGGGCACCCCCCAGTTCGCTGGTGTCACAATTAACCGTTCCGCCCATTGCTAGTGCTATAGAGTGGACAATTGCCAGCCCTAGCCCACAGCCGCCGGTTGCGCGGTCGCGGCTGGGGTCGAGGCGAACAAAAGGTTCAAAGATGTGTTCGCGATTTTCTGGGGCGATCCCTCGGCCATCATCCTCAACAATTAATGTCGCTCTGTTCCCCGACAGTAGCAGGCTGGTTTCAACCGTTGAGTGACAGTAGCGCAGGGCGTTATTGAGCAAATTATCCAGCACGCGCTCCATTAAGCGCATATCCAACGCCGCATAATGGCCTTGCGCGAGCGTTTTAATCCGTACCGTTTTATCGGGCGTTACTGCCTGAATGTCTGCCAGATGCGTTGACAGCCACAACGGCAGGTCTGGTTCGCTAAGATGAAGCTCATTTTGTGGGCGATCGAGTCGGGCATAAGTCAGCAGCTCTTCAATTAAAGCTTCAAGTTGACTGATATCGCGATTCAACGCCTGGGATTCGGCGGCGCTCAGGTTATCGCTCATCTCCAGTCGATAACGCAGGCGCACTAACGGTGTTCGCAGTTCATGAGCGATACCGTCAATAAGCTGTTTTTTGCTGGCAATCAAGGCGTTGATATTGTCCGCCATCTGATTAAACGCGACGCCAAGTCGTTCAAAGCTCGAACCTTCATCAAAGTGGATACGTTCATTGAGATGCCCATCGCCAAATCGTTGTGCCGCTGCTTCCAGTTTTAACATATCCTGCCAGTGCGGACGCATCCAGATAAACACCGGAAAGGCGAGGGAAATAGCAATAAAAGCGATCAGGGCGATATCCAGTAATCGCATCTGATGGAGGTAATAAAGATAAGGAACAGGACCAACTGCCAGCACGTAGTGGCTGCGCGGGATGCGTTGCAAAAAAGTGTACTGATCGTCCAGGGCGACAATTTCGCCGCCACGTAGCCGGTGCATGGAAATATCATCAAGATGATATTTACTCAGCGGCTCGACACGCAGATCAAAAGAGAGATTTAAATCCATCTCTTTCAGCGTCTTACCCCAGTCGTGTGGGGGGATCTCACGCAATTCACTACGCATCAGATACAGCGAACTGTTCATCAAATCATCCAGCGACTGTTTGCCTGCGCGTTCGGCGGTAAATTTGTACACCAGCCCGACCAGCAGAGACATCACAAGGAAGCAGACAAACAATAACAGGTAAAACTGGATAAACAGTTTTTTCATCGCTTATTCCCACGCATGAGGCGCAAAAAGATAGCCTTTGTTACGCACGGTTTTAATACGATAAGGTTCTGCGGCGTTATCGAGCAGTTTTTTTCTTAACCGCGAAATAGCCACGTCCACGCTACGATCCAGTCCGTCATAACTGACGCCGCGTAAATTTTTCAGCAATGCATCGCGGTCCATGATTTGCCCGGCATGGGTAGCTAATTCCCACAATAATTCGAAATCAGCTGTCGAGAGCGAGATTTCAGTGTTAGCCAGGGTGACTACGCGGTTGATGGGATCGATGGTCAACGTGCCGAAATGCAGGGCTTTGTAGGGAGTCAGCGTCGTTTCCTGAAGACCTTTGCTCAGTGTGGCTTGCTCATTCTGACGCAAATGCAAACGTAAACGCGCTAACAAAACAGCAGGGGGCGTCGTTTTGAGAATATAGTCGCAGGCACCCATTTCCAGTGCCAGGATGTGGTTCATATCGCTATCGAGAGAGGTTAGAAGAACAATCGGTCCGGACCACTTTGCGCGTAAATCACGACAAATGGTCATGCCGTCCTTGCCTGGTAGCATGATATCGAGTAACACCAAATCCGGATTTTCTCGCAGAATAGTTTCTTCGGCCTGGTCGCCGCGCGGCTCTACGGTAACCTGCATATCATGTTTTGCCAGGTACGCGGCAATCAGTGAACCGACTTCCGCATCATCTTCCACAAATACGATAGTGTTCATATTATTCACGGTAGATATAAAAACGTCACAATACACCGCGCTGTTTTTACTTACTATCAATCGTTTCTAAACAAGTTTTCATCAGGTATTCTACTGGTGACTTGTTATGGAAGTGTTAAGGTAAAAAGATGGGGCTGGTAATCAAAGCCGCGCTCGGTGCGCTGGTAGTGCTGTTGATTGGTGTATTAGCAAAAACGAAAAATTATTATATCGCCGGGCTGATTCCACTTTTCCCGACCTTTGCGCTCATCGCGCATTATATTGTTGCCAGCGAACGCGGCATTGAAGCCTTACGCGCAACCATCATTTTTAGCATGTGGTCGATTATTCCCTATTTTGTTTACCTGGCGTCGCTGTGGTATTTCACCGGAATGATGCGCTTGCCCGCCGCTTTTGTTGGTTCTGTTGCATGCTGGGGGATAAGCGCATGGGTGTTGATTATATGCTGGATTAAGCTGCATTAACGCAGATGACGACCGCCATCAAGAGGGAAACTGCGTCCGGTGACAAAGCAGCTGGTAAGTAAGTAATCGACCAGGTCGATCACTTCTTTCTCGCCAGGCGCGGTTTTCATCAGTGATTTATTCAGCGCCTGTTGTCGATATTCGGCATCATCATGCTCATTAAACAGGACCAGCGATGGCGCAATAGAATTTACTTTTACTTCAGGTGCCAGCTTGCGGGCAAACGAGCGGGTCATATTATCCAGTGCTGCTTTGCTTGCAGCATAGGCAATATGTTTGTCGCTACCGCGCTCCACCACATAATCGGTAAAGTGAATAATATCGCTGGCGGCGTGTCCGTGCCCGCGCAGTAATCTTTCCAGCGCGTGGTTAAGTAGGTATGGGGCATTAACGTGGATCTGCATCATGCAGGCCAGTACGTCGGTGAGTGGCATACCTGGTTTTTCTGCCATCCACGCACTGGCATTGTGCAACACCGCACGCAGGCCGTGGGTGCTTTTTAGCACTTCATCGGCAAACGCCATCACACCGTCGTTGGTCGAAAAATCAGCCTGAATACACAGCGCACCCGCATTCATCAGCCCATCAATGGCAGGATAGTGTGTCCGATAGCTGACTATCACCGGTTGCTTTTGATTAATGAAATGCCATGCGAGGGCGAGGCCGATGCGACGGCCGCCTCCAGTAATTAATATTGGCAAGGGCTGGGTTTTACCCATCGTTATCTCCTTTGCTATCCAACGATGGGATGAACGTTATCCCACCAGCATCCAGGTCGCCGGAACTGAGGCAATTAACAGCATGCCAATCAGCACCATTTCCTGACGATTCAGTACATTATCATGTGTATGCGTTTTACGCGCGTACAGGAAGACCAGTAGCCCTGGCGCATACAGAACGACGGACAACAGCAGATGCATTGGACCAGAGGCGTACAATAACCATAAGCCATAAATGCAGGCACCGACACCTACCGCTTTATGCAGTGGACGGGTTGCGATTTTCAGCAAGAACGCGCCGACCAGGAAATAGGGCACCAGAATCATTTCTGAGGCGATGGTCAGCAATGTGTTGTAATCGGAACCGGTCAGCCAGATGAGCACCAGACAAATTTGCACGCAGATGTTGGTCAGCCACAGTGAAGCGGATGGCGCAGCTTGTGCGTTCTGGCGCGCAAAAATGCGCGGGAATGCTTTATGAGTGGCTGCAAGGAACGGAACTTCTGCTGCCATGATGGTCCAGCTTAAGTACGCGCCGCAAACGGAAACGATCAAACCGGCAGCGATGATGATTTCGCCCCACGGTCCCATCATTTCCACCATCAGACCGGCCATTGACGGGTTACGAATTTCAGCCAGTTCAGGACGTGCTACCACGCCCAGCGAAAGCAGCGTTACCAGCAAGTAAACGCCCAGAGCGGAGAGAACCGCCAGCAGTGTTGCTTTACCTACATCACGTTTATTACGCGCACGCGCCGAAACGACCACAGCACCTTCCACACCAATGAAAACCCACAGGGTGATCAGCATGGTGTTTTTCACCTGTTCCCATACCGGTACGCCAAGTGCAAGGCCAGTAAAGTCGAGCTTGAAGGTGTCCAGTTTGAACATCATCATCGCCAGCACAATAAACAGGCCCAGCGGCAACAATTTTGCCAGTGTCGCCACCAGGTTAATGCTGGCAGCGGTTTGTACCCCGCGCAGGATCAAAAAGTGAACAATCCACAATAAAGCCGAGGCACCGACGATCGATTGCCAGGTATTGCCATCGCCAAACAGACGCAATTCCGGCGTGTCCGTAAAAAAGCTTAACGCGGAAAAAACGATCACCAGATAGGAGACGTTGGCGATAACCGCGCACAGCCAGTACCCCCATGCGGAACAAAAGCCGATTAACTCACCAAACCCTTCGCGGGCATAGGTAAAGATGCCGCCGTCAAGCTCGGGGCGAATGCGTGTGAGGATCAGCATGGCAAAGGCCAGCAATAAAATGCCAGCACCAGTAATGCTCCAGCCGATGAGCAGTGCTGCCGGGCTGGCAACTGCCGCCATATTTTGCGGCAGACTGAAAACACCCGCGCCCAGCATTGAGCTTAATACCAGCGCGGTGAGTGCGCTCAGTCCCAGTTTCTTTTCCATCGATATCCAGTGGTTAAAACGTGATTAGAAGAATAAATATTAGGGCAAAACGCATAAAAATGGAGTTTGCCACTGAAGCGCGGGATTTTACGAAGAGATGTGTCTGCATGCAATGGTCGTGGGGAAATTTGTGACTAAAAATGCGAAAGGCGGCATTAAGCCGCCTTATAGTGGTAACTGAATAGTTATTTATACAGATCTGCGCTAACGGTGAGGTTATTACCACGTTCCTGCCACTGGCGGGTGATGTGGTAATACTTAGCGCCTTTCTTCGCGGCACGTTTCGCAACCTGATAGGAGACTTCGGTCATGTTGCCATAGTTGCCAGAGAATTTGATGCTGTCGAATGGAACCATCATCGCTGCTGTTGCTTTGTTCAGTTCTTCGACTTTAGTACCATCAGGAAGCGTGACAGTGTAACGCCCGCCTTTTGATGACTGGGTTTCAAAGAAGCGACCAACTTCAGAACTTGGTGATGCGGTTGTCGCAACCCCTGGGATCTCTACTTTCTTCGCTGCTTCGCCACCCGCAGCCAGAGCTGCACGTCCCGCTTCGGAATCTGCCGGGATCACATCCGGGCTTTGTACGACGCGTTTCTTAGCATCTTTTTTATAGATGAACGCTGTAATGCGCTGGTTACCGCCCTGGTTAGCATCGATTTGACGAACAATGTAGAAAGCGTAAGCGCCTTTCGCTTTTGCCGCTTTGGTGATGGCGTCATTGACTTCAGGCTGGCTACGATAGAAGCCCTGAACGGTAACCGTATCAAACGGTTCAATCAGAACGGCCTGATCTTTTGGCAGTTCGACAACACCGTTGATAACGCGATTACTTGTTTCTTCGGCTTTTTCAGCATCGGCTTTATAGAGGTCAGCGACCACACGCCAGTTACCGCTGTTACCAAAATCAGAAGTGTCGACAACATAAAAAGAGGCGGCACCTTCTTTATCAGCGCGACGAGAAACGGCTTTCACCGCTTCGCCAATAGCATTAAAACGACCGGTAACCACTACACGGTCAAAAGGTTTAACCGCTGCCGCTTGCTCCGGTGTCAGTTCTGTTGCTGCGTTAACGGAAAAGGCCGTAGCAGAAAGCAGTGCCGACGCCAGGAGGGTGTTCTTAAGCTTCATAAAAATAATCCTTCGCCTTGCGCAAACCAGGTACTGGTATTGTTATTAACGAGAAACGTGGCTGATTATTGCATTTAAACGGTGTAACTGTCTGCGTCATTTTTCATATCACATTCCTTAAGCCAATTTTAATCCTGTTCAAATGACGGTCTATGCTTAAAAAACAGCCGTATCAGCATCAATACTACTGAAGCAACTGAATTGTATAAGTTAATTTAATGTTAAGTAATGATTCGTGCCGGGGCGATATCACGTTTTACCTGTCCACCGAAGATAATTATCAGTCTTTATCTAGCGTTCTAAGGTGTTTATCCCACTATCACGGCTGAATCGTTAATATTTTGCGAGTTCACGCCGAAATACTGATTTTTGGCGCTAGATCACAGGCATAATTTTCAGTACGTTATAGGGCGTTTGTTACTAATTTATTTTAACGGAGTAACATTTAGCTCGTACATGAGCGGCTTGTGTGGATCCTGACACAGGCAAACCATCATCAATAAAACCGATGGAAGGGAATATCATGCGAATTGGCATACCAAGAGAACGGTTAACCAATGAAACCCGTGTTGCAGCAACGCCAAAAACAGTGGAACAGCTGCTGAAACTGGGTTTTACCGTCGCGGTAGAGAGCGGCGCGGGTCAACTGGCAAGTTTTGACGATAAAGCGTTTGTGCAAGCGGGCGCCGAAATTGTAGAAGGGAATAACGTCTGGCAGTCAGAGATCATTCTGAAGGTCAATGCGCCGTTAGATGATGAAATTGCGTTACTGAATCCAGGGACAACGCTGGTGAGTTTTATCTGGCCTGCGCAGAATCCGGAATTAATGCAAAAACTTGCGGAACGTAACGTGACCGTGATGGCGATGGACTCTGTGCCGCGTATCTCACGCGCACAATCGCTGGACGCACTCAGTTCGATGGCGAACATCGCTGGTTATCGCGCCATTGTTGAAGCGGCACATGAATTTGGGCGCTTCTTTACCGGGCAAATCACGGCGGCAGGGAAAGTGCCACCGGCAAAAGTGATGGTGATTGGTGCGGGTGTTGCAGGTCTGGCCGCCATTGGCGCAGCCAATAGTCTCGGCGCGATTGTGCGTGCATTCGACACCCGCCCGGAAGTGAAAGAACAAGTTCAAAGTATGGGCGCGGAATTCCTCGAGCTGGACTTTAAAGAGGAAGCGGGCAGCGGCGATGGCTATGCCAAAGTGATGTCGGATGCGTTCATCAAAGCGGAAATGGAGCTCTTTGCCGCCCAGGCAAAAGAGGTCGATATCATTGTCACCACCGCGCTTATTCCAGGCAAACCAGCGCCGAAGCTGATTACCCGTGAAATGGTTGACTCCATGAAGTCGGGCAGTGTGATTGTCGACCTGGCAGCCCAAAACGGCGGCAACTGTGAATACACCGTACCGGGTGAAATTTTCACTACGGAAAATGGTGTCAAAGTGATTGGTTATACCGATCTTCCGGGCCGTCTGCCGACGCAATCCTCACAGCTTTACGGCACTAACCTCGTTAATCTGCTGAAACTGTTGTGCAAAGAGAAAGACGGCAACATCACGGTTGATTTTGATGATGTGGTGATTCGCGGAGTGACCGTGATCCGTGCTGGCGAAATTACCTGGCCGGCACCGCCGATTCAGGTATCAGCTCAGCCGCAGGCGGCACAAAAAGCGGCACCGGAAGTGAAAACTGAGGAAAAATGCACCTGCTCACCGTGGCGTAAATATGCCTTGATGGCGCTGGCAATTATCCTTTTCGGCTGGCTGGCAAGCGTTGCGCCGAAAGAGTTTCTTGGGCACTTCACCGTTTTCGCGCTGGCGTGCGTTGTCGGCTATTACGTGGTGTGGAATGTTTCGCACGCGCTGCATACACCGTTGATGTCGGTCACCAACGCGATTTCAGGGATTATTGTTGTCGGAGCACTGTTGCAGATTGGCCAGGGCGGCTGGGTTAGCTTCCTTAGTTTTATCGCGGTGCTTATAGCCAGCATTAATATTTTCGGTGGCTTCACCGTGACTCAGCGCATGCTGAAAATGTTCCGCAAAAATTAAGGGGTAACATATGTCTGGAGGATTAGTTACAGCTGCATACATTGTTGCCGCGATCCTGTTTATCTTCAGTCTGGCCGGGCTTTCGAAACATGAAACGTCTCGCCAGGGTAACAACTTCGGTATCGCCGGGATGGCGATTGCGTTAATCGCAACCATCTTTGGACCGGATACGGGTAATGTTGGCTGGATCTTGTTGGCGATGGTCATCGGTGGGGCAATTGGTATCCGCCTGGCGAAGAAAGTTGAAATGACCGAAATGCCAGAACTGGTGGCAATCCTGCATAGCTTCGTGGGTCTGGCAGCAGTACTGGTTGGTTTTAACAGTTATCTGCATCATGACGCGGGAATGGAACCGATTCTGGTCAATATTCACCTGACGGAAGTGTTCCTCGGTATCTTCATCGGGGCGGTAACGTTCACGGGGTCGGTGGTGGCGTTCGGCAAACTGTGTGGCAAGATTTCGTCTAAACCGTTGATGCTGCCAAACCGTCACAAAATGAACCTGGCGGCTCTGGTCGTTTCCTTCCTGCTGCTGATTGTATTTGTTCGCACGGACAGCGTAGGCCTGCAAGTGCTGGCATTGCTGATAATGACCGCTATTGCGCTGGTATTCGGCTGGCATTTAGTCGCCTCCATCGGTGGTGCAGATATGCCAGTCGTCGTGTCAATGCTGAACTCATACTCTGGTTGGGCGGCAGCTGCAGCGGGCTTTATGCTTAGCAACGACCTGCTGATCGTGACCGGCGCGCTGGTCGGTTCTTCGGGGGCAATCCTTTCTTACATTATGTGTAAGGCGATGAACCGTTCCTTTATCAGCGTTATTGCGGGTGGTTTCGGCACCGATGGCTCTTCTACTGGCGATGATCAGGAAGTGGGCGAGCACCGCGAAATCACCGCAGAAGAGACAGCGGAACTGCTGAAAAACTCCCATTCAGTGATCATTACTCCGGGGTACGGCATGGCAGTCGCGCAGGCGCAATATCCTGTCGCTGAAATTACCGAGAAACTGCGCGCTCGTGGTATCAATGTGCGTTTCGGTATCCACCCGGTTGCGGGGCGTTTGCCTGGGCATATGAACGTATTGCTGGCTGAAGCAAAAGTACCGTATGACATCGTGCTGGAAATGGACGAGATCAACGATGACTTTTCTGATACCGATACCGTACTGGTGATTGGTGCTAACGATACGGTTAACCCGGCGGCGCAGGATGATCCGAAGAGTCCGATTGCTGGTATGCCTGTGCTGGAAGTGTGGAAAGCGCAGAACGTGATTGTTTTTAAACGTTCGATGAACACTGGCTATGCTGGTGTGCAAAACCCGCTGTTCTTCAAGGAAAACACCCACATGCTGTTTGGTGACGCCAAAGCCAGCGTGGATGCAATCCTGAAAGCTCTGTAAACTTGACGGCCTCTGCGGAGGCCGTCACTCTTTATTGAGATCGCTTAACAGAACGGCGATGCTTTGACCTCCCGCTGTTTGTTCAAGCGCAATTTTGACAATAATTGTCAACGGCACGGAAAGCAGCATACCCACCGGTCCTAACAACCATCCCCAAAAAATCAACGACAGAAATACCACCAATGTGGAAAGCCCCAGCCCACGCCCCATGATCCGCGGCTCCAGAATATTGCCGAAGACCAGATTAATCAGCAGATATCCCGCCAGCACCAGCAACGCTTCGTAGAAGCCATTAAACACCAGTACCTGAGCGATAGGGGGGATTGCCGCGAGGACTGAACCAATATTCGGGATGTAATTAAGCGCAAAGGCCAGCAATCCCCAGACAAAAGCGAAGCGAACATCGAGTGCGGCGAGCATCGCCCAGGCGACCAGGCCGGTGATGATGCTGATGGCTGTTTTCAGCACCAGATAATGAGACACACTGTCAATCGCACGCTGAATCGCCGCCATCCCTTCAACCGGACGCGCCATCATTTGCTGAAATTTTCCGGGCAATTGTGGCACTTCGAGCAGCATAAACAACACCGTCAGCAGCAATAAAAATATTGATGACATGGCATTAGATAACTGCGTCAATAAGTTGGTGAGCAACGTCATCGCCGCGTTCGGATCAATGTAATGCGCCAGTTGGTCAACTGAGACGTCAATCCCTACGCGTTGCAACAACGGTTCAAGAGCTTGCAGCGGCGTCATAATAGAGTTGCGATATTGCGGTAACGTCCGCGTCAACTCGTTGAGCGCGGAACCCAGATAAGCTAACAGCAACACCATCGCCATCACGATGATGGTCATCAAAATCGACACCGCCAGTACACGCGGCACTCGCCAGCGGACCATGTGTTGCACCAGCGGGTTAAGAATAACAGCAATAAATAATGCGAGAATAAACGGCACGATGATCTCGGCGGCAAAACGGATACCGCAGAGAATAATGACCAGCATTCCCAACATAATGACGATTTTTAGACCATTGAGCGTGATGATCGGCTTTGCCATGCTTGTCCCCGTTTTTTCTTTCTTTGCTAATAATAATGTCTTTTTCGTTCCGTCATCATAACGAAAATCAATCCGCTCGGGTAAAGAAGTGAAAATATTTTGAGTTAATTCTTAAGCTGTGATACAAATCAGGCGTGTTCAACTACCGAGGACAATTATCATCCGCGATGATGAGAAGCAACACTGCGGATAATTGTAATATTATGGACAATTTGTTCAGGACGTTATTTTCTACATTTACCCATCTTCGTACCTCATCCACTATTTTGCTCGTAGGTGAGCAGCACTGGCGCAACGCGCTTTAGTCCTTTCTTCTGCCTAACCTTGCGCTATGCGCGGGGCTTGATCACTTTGCTCTGGTTTCGCTGAATTGAGCGAAAGATAAAATAATTCTCTTGCAGGAGAAGGACGATGTATATTTATTGGATTTTATTAGGTCTGGCTATTGCTACGGAAATTACCGGCACGCTGTCAATGAAATGGGCGAGCGTCAGTGAGGGTAATGGCGGTTTTATTTTAATGCTGGTGATGATTTCTCTGTCGTATATATTTCTCTCCTTCGCCGTTAAAAAAATCGCCTTAGGCGTAGCTTATGCGCTGTGGGAAGGTATCGGTATTTTATTGATTACCTTGTTTAGCGTTTTGTTATTCGATGAAAGTTTATCGCTGATGAAAATTGCCGGGTTAACGACCCTGGTGGCTGGGATTGTATTAATCAAATCAGGTACCCGTAAAGCGCGTAAACCTGAGCCGGAGGTGAACCATGGCGCAGTTTGAATGGGTACACGCCGTCTGGCTGGCATTGGCAATCGTGCTGGAAATCGTTGCTAATGTCTTTTTGAAATTTTCTGACGGCTTTCGTCGCAAAATCTATGGTTTGCTCTCCCTGGCGGCGGTGCTGGCTGCCTTTAGTGCGCTTTCTCAAGCCGTTAAAGGGATTGACTTGTCTGTAGCCTATGCATTGTGGGGCGGATTTGGTATTGCCGCCACGTTAGTCGCAGGTTGGGTTTTGTTTGGTCAACGTTTAAATCGCAAAGGCTGGATTGGCCTGGTCTTGCTGTTGGCTGGAATGATTATGGTGAAGTTTGCCTGATGAACACGCTGCCCGTGCTGTCGGGCAGCGTTTGAATGCTATTTTTGCAAAAGTTGGTCTAGCTTGTCGCGAAAACCAGTGACAGAAATGGCCCGGTTATCGGCACGCCAGCGATCTTTCGCGGCAGGAGCCGAACTTTGCACGCCAATTAACTGCCAGCCGTCATCGGTATGCAACATCAGAGGCGAACCGCTATCACCCGGCAAAGTATCGCACTGATGCGACATCACCGACGTTTGCGCCCAGCCAGTTACTTCGCAATTTTGATGACTGTATAGCGTATCGAGGTGATCTTCAGGATATCCCGCTTGAGTCACTTTTCGACCTGCCGCTTTTAATGCGGCGGTAAGTGCGGCTTTATCTCCCGCAAATAACGGCAACGGTGTAATGCCAGAAGGGGGATTACGTAGCACAATCAAACCGAAGTCCCACGGCGCAGCTGCGGGAGGAACAATCCAACCATCCCCATCTGCTTTTAACCGCTTTCCCAGTGTCGGGTCAACGCGGCCTTCTATGTCGTGGATCTCATAGCGCCAAAGCCCTTTATTTGACACAAAACGCAGCGCCACCGCTTTATCGGCTTTACCCTTTGGCGGCGTCAATAAACAGTGTCCTGCCGTTAATGCCAGATTGGGTGCAATTAGCGTCGCCGTACATAAATTGCCGCTGGCCGTTTCCAGTTGCCCAACCGCATCCCACGGTGATTGGGTCGTGTCATTCACTGGCACACGATCATCATGACCAAAAAACAGGGTGCTGACCTCATCGTTTGCCGATTTGGCAACGTCTGGTTTATCTGCAAACACAAAAGCAGACGTCAAACTAATTGCACCCAACACTACTGCAATGGTTGTACGCATATCACACTCTGGTGGGTAATTATGATTATTAAAAGCAAACCCTCATAAATACTATAGACGGGACGGGATGAAAGTGGGAGTAAAATCAGATAACTACGATCAGGAAAGATAAAAACGGGTGGCAATCAGTGCGCATAAAATAAGGATGATAAGAATGAACTCAAAGCGATAACGGCCCACCATACTACCCTCCGCTAAAGGCGGTGCTAAACGTTACCCGCTTAGCACCGTAATTTTCAGGCGCGAGGGGGCGCGCCAGCATTACTGTTGAAAACTTACGCTGCGGGTTGTGCAGCAGGTTTTGCCGGTTGCTGATGGCTGTGTTTCTTGGCGTGTTTCTTCGCTGCCTGCGCTTTTTGTTCAGGGGCTTTCTGTTCAGCTTTCGCATTTTTATGATGCTTTTTAGCCGCCTGCGCTTTCTGGGCAGGTGCTGCTTTATGCTGTTTTTTATGATGTGTAGTTTTCGCCGGCGCTGCTTTGGTGGTCGTCGCAGTCGGAGCAGGTGTGGTCGCAGTCTCTGCAGCAAAGGCGGCAGAAGACAGACCCATAGCAGCGGCAACAACCAGAGCTAATACTTTTTTCATTGTCATACCCTCAATTTGTTTTTTCATTTAACCCCACTGCGGGGCCGTTGAAATAACTATATCCCTGGGAATGGCAGACTTCCGTGAGTGGTTGGTTTCAGCGTGTAACGATATGTACAAACGTTAAATAAATTACAGCGTTGATAATAACGTATTGTGACTTAAGGGAAATTTAGCTACCAATAATAGTAGTCTTGATCGGGTTAACTATTTTACTACTTACAAAGCGGTAGAATAACTGCGCATCAGTAATAAATGACACACAGCAAAATGAATCCGTTTATTTGGGTACTTATAATCCTGATGACACTAGATGCGCTGCGGGAATTGGCTGGCGCTTCGTCTATTTTAGGATGGCTATTAACGTTGGTTTGAGCAGGCAATAAGTCCGGATGGGTATTTACCGCAGTCCGGACTTATTTTTAGGCGTGCAGACGACGATGCAAACGCGTCCCGACCAGCAGAGCAATGACCAGCATCAGAGCAATAAATGCGCCGACGCCGTTCCAGCCATAGTTATGCCAGAAAACACCACCCAGCGTCCCGGCAATACTCGACCCCAGATAGTAACTGAACAGATACAGCGAGGAGGCCTGGCCTTTAGCGCGTTTTGCGCGGGGGCCGATCCAGCTGCTGGCAACGGAGTGGGCTGCGAAGAATCCGGCTGAGAAGAGTAACATTCCGGCAAAGATTAGCCACAGCGAGCTGAATAAGGTCATCAGTAAACCAAACAGCATAACCCCCGTCGAAAACAACATCACTGGACCGCGCCCATAGCGCGTGGTCATGGTTCCGGCTTTGGGTGAGCTCCATGTACCGGTCAAATAAGCCAGCGATAATAAGCCAACCACGGCCTGACTGACATGCCAGGGGGAAAGCATCAACCGATAGCCGATGTAATTAAACAGCGTGACGAACGACCCCATCAGCAAAAAGCCTTCTGCGAACAATAACGGCAATCCCCGGTCACGCCAGTGCAGACGAAAGTTGATAAATAACGTCTTTGGTCGCAGGGAAGTCGGGCGAAAATGGCGTGATTCCGGGAGGATTTTCCAGAACATCAACGCCGAGGCCAGCGCGAAACAGCCGATAGCCGCTAGAGCAATTCGCCAGTTGAAAAAGTCCGTGAAGACACCGCTAATTAAGCGTCCGCTCATGCCGCCAATTGAGTTGCCGCTGATATACAACCCCATCGAAAAGGCCACGAAACTGGGGTGGATTTCCTCGCTAAGATAAGTCATACCAACAGCTGCCACGCCACTTAACGAAAGCCCAATCAAGGCGCGCATAATCAAAATGCCGTGCCAGCTGGTCATCATTGTCGAAAGTAACGTACAAATGGAGGCCAACAGTAGCGCCGTGACCATCACTGGTTTGCGACCAATGGCATCGGATAGCGGGCCAGTAAACAGCAAACCGATAGCCAACATCGCCGTTGAAATGGACAGTGAAATACTACTGTTCGCAGGCGTTAAGCCAAACTCCTGCGAAAGCACCGGAAGGATAGGTTGCACACAATAGAGAAGTGCGAAGGTTGCCAGTCCGGCAGAGAAAAGCGCCAGGGTGACGCGCATAAATTGCGGCGTACCGCGTTTAATAAATTGATTTGGCTGAGAAATGCTTTGCTTGTCAGTGACGTTTGCCGGAGCGCCATCAACAGTTGTAGTACGGCTCACTTGAAATCCTTGCTAAATATGCCTGTGGATCAGGCTTATGAATAGATTAGGAAAATCGAATTGTTCTGTCTAATATATTAATAATCTCAAATAAGATGATTTAAATATGAATATTGAACTTCGTCATCTGCGTTACTTTGTTGCTGTTGCGGAAGAGCTGCATTTCGGGCGCGCCGCTGCCCGTCTGAATATTTCGCAACCACCGCTAAGTCAGCAGATTCAGGCGCTGGAGCAACAAATTGGTGCCCGACTGCTGGCAAGGACCAATCGCAGTGTATTGCTGACGGAAGCAGGAAAACAGTTTCTTGCAGATAGTCGGCAAATCCTGTCTATGGTGGATGACGCTGCCGCTCGCGCTGAAAGGCTGCATCAGGGCGAAGCGGGGGAGTTGCGCATTGGTTTTACTTCGTCCGCTCCTTTTATTCGGGCGGTGTCCGATACGTTATCGTTGTTTCGTCGTGATTATCCCGATGTCCATTTACAAACCCGCGAAATGAACACTCGCGAGCAAATCGCTCCGCTCATTGAAGGAACGCTGGATATGGGATTGCTGCGTAACACAGCGTTACCGGAGACGCTTGAACACGCAGTCATCGTCCATGAACCGCTTATGGCGATGATCCCGCACGATCATCCTCTGGCAAATAACCCGAGTGTAACGCTGGCTGAACTGGCGAAAGAACCCTTTGTCTTTTTTGATCCGCACGTAGGGACAGGGCTGTATGACGATATTCTCGGGCTGATGAGACGTTACAATTTGACGCCCGTCATCACTCAGGAGGTGGGTGAGGCAATGACCATCATCGGTCTGGTTTCCGCTGGTCTGGGTGTTTCAATTTTGCCTGCGTCATTTAAACGTGTTCAGCTCAACGAAATGCGCTGGGTGCCGATTGCTGAAGAGGATGCGGTTTCTGAAATGTGGTTGGTCTGGCCGAAACACCATGAACAAAGTCCGGCTGCGCGTAACTTTCGTATTCATCTGCTGAATGCTCTCAGGTGAGGGAAATTTCAGCGAAAAAGCCCGAAAAATGTGCTGTTAATCACATGCCTAAGTAAAAATTTGACGACACGTATTGAAGTGCTTCACCATAGCCTACAGATTATTTCGGAGCGCGAAAATATAGGGAGTATGCGGTGGTTGCTGAAAACCAGCCTGGGCACATTGATCAAATAAAGCAGACCAACGCGGGCGCGGTTTATCGCCTGATTGATCAGCTTGGTCCAGTCTCGCGTATCGATCTTTCCCGTCTGGCGCAACTGGCTCCTGCCAGTATCACCAAAATTGTCCGTGAGATGCTCGAAGCACACCTGGTGCAAGAGCTGGAAATCAAAGAAGCGGGGAACCGTGGCCGTCCGGCGGTGGGGCTGGTGGTTGAAACTGAAGCCTGGCACTATCTTTCTCTGCGCATTAGTCGCGGGGAGATTTTCCTTGCTTTGCGCGATCTGAGCAGCAAACTGGTGGTGGAGGAGTCGCAGGAACTGGCGTTAAAAGATGACTCGCCATTGTTGGATCGTATCATTTCCCATATCGATCAGTTTTTTATCCGCCATCAGAAAAAACTTGAGCGTCTGACTTCTATTGCCATTACCTTGCCGGGAATTATTGATACGGAAAATGGTATTGTACATCGCATGCCGTTCTACGAGGATGTAAAAGAGATGCCGCTCGGCGAGGCGCTGGAGCAGCATACCGGCGTACCGGTTTATATTCAGCATGATATCAGCGCATGGACGATGGCTGAGGCCTTGTTTGGTGCCTCACGCGGGGCGCGCGATGTGATTCAGGTGGTTATCGATCACAACGTGGGGGCGGGCGTCATTACCGATGGTCATCTGCTACACGCAGGCAGCAGTAGCCTCGTGGAGATTGGTCACACGCAGGTCGACCCATATGGGAAACGCTGTTATTGCGGGAATCACGGCTGCCTCGAAACCATTGCCAGTGTGGACAGTATTCTTGAGTTGGCACAGCTGCGTCTCAATCAATCCATGAGCTCGATGTTACATGGACAGCCGTTAACCGTGGACTCATTGTGTCAGGCGGCATTACGCGGCGATCTGCTGGCAAAAGACATCATTACCGGGGTGGGCGCGCATGTCGGGCGCATTCTTGCCATCATGGTGAATTTATTTAACCCACAAAAAATACTGATTGGCTCACCGTTAAGTAAAGCGGCAGATATCCTCTTCCCGGTCATCTCGGACAGCATCCGTCAGCAGGCCCTTCCTGCGTATAGTCAGCACATTAGTGTTGAGAGTACTCAATTTTCTAACCAGGGTACGATGGCAGGGGCTGCGCTGGTAAAAGACGCGATGTATAACGGTTCTTTGTTGATTCGTCTGTTGCAGGGTTAACATTTTTTAACTGTTCTACCAAAATTTGCGCTATCTCAATTTGGGCCAGGAAAGCATAACTTAGACTTTCAAGGTTAATTATTTTCCTGGTTTATATTTGTGAAGCATAACGGTGGAGTTAGTGATGCTGAAGCGTTTCTTTATTACCGGTACAGACACTTCTGTAGGGAAAACGGTGGTTTCCCGCGCATTGCTACAAGCGTTAGCCTCCCAGGGAAAAACGGTTGCGGGATATAAACCCGTAGCGAAGGGGAGCAAAGAGACACCCGAAGGGCTGCGTAATAAAGATGCCCTGGTGTTGCAGAGTGTTTCAACCATCGAACTGCCTTATGAAGCAGTTAATCCTATCGCGTTAAGCGAAGAAGAAAGTAGCGTGGCGCACAGTTGCCCAATCAATTACATCCTCATTTCAAACGGCCTGGCAAACCTGACCGATAAAGTCGATCATGTCGTGGTAGAAGGGACTGGCGGCTGGCGCAGTCTGATGAATGATTTACGTCCGCTCTCTGAATGGGTGGTGCAGGAACAACTGCCGGTGTTGATGGTTGTCGGTATTCAGGAAGGTTGCATTAACCATGCACTGCTGACAGCTCAGGCGATTGCCAACGACGGGCTGCCGCTCATTGGCTGGGTGGCTAACCGAATCAACCCAGGACTGGCGCATTATGCGGAAATCATTGATGTGCTGGGTAAAAAACTTCCAGCACCGCTCATTGGTGAACTGCCTTATTTACCGCGCGCCGAACAGCGTGAACTGGGGCAATACATCCGCTTAGCTATGCTGCGCAGTGTGCTGGCGGTAGATAGAGTCACGGTGTAACGTCCGCGAAATTACCGACGCAATTACGCAGGCAATCAATAAACCGGGGAGTAGCTGATACTCCCCGGTCATTTCACATATCATCAACGTCGACATAATCGGCGCGTGCGTGGTCGCCGCCAACAGTGTCGCCATCCCGGTTAATCCGAGTAAGAGTGTCATTTCTTCGCCGTCAGGAAACCATAACCCCAGGCTACGTCCATACAACATGCCAATGGCAAGACCGATAAAGAGTGTCGGTGTAAACACACCACCAGGCGCGCCGGAACCGCTACTTGCCAGAACGGCAAACAGTTTGCAAAGGAAGATCCCGCCAATGATCATAAACAGTGGCGGGGTGGTTAAAAAGGATTGTACGGTGCTATAGCCGTTGCCCCACACGGCAGGGGTGAACAGGGAAAGCAGACCCACGATCAACCCGCCGAGTGCCAGTTGCCAGGGGGGCGCAAGTTTGAGAATAACAAATCCTCGATGACTGGCGTTCATTAACGTTAACAACACTGGTCCGCATAGACCTGCCAGCACACCAGTACTGATAATCAGCGCATAGTCACGAGCCTGAACCGTCACTAAGAGTTGCACGCTGTAGAGTAATGCATCGCTATGATTAATCAGATTGCTAATCAGCAACGCCACGACAGCAGAAATAACCACCGGTCCGAGAGAGGCCAACATCATAGTGCCAAACAGCACTTCGGCTATAAATAAACTGCCAGCAAGCGGGGCGCGGTAAGCCGCAGCCATTCCCGCCGCAGCTCCACAGGCAATCCATAATTTCCACTCCTGGCGTGGCGTAAAACGCTGAGCAAAACAGGAGGCGGCAAGGGCAGCTAAAAGAATCATCGCACCTTCGCGACCAATTGCGCTGCCGCTAGTTACTACCAGCAGAGAGGCAAGCGATTTAACCAGGCTTGCTGCGTAATCGAATTTACCATCGGTTTGCAACGCTTCCATGTAATCGGTCGGCGCATGAGGGCGTTGCTGGGTAAATTTCTGCCAGCCCATCAACAACAAACCCGCCGCCAGTCCGCCGAGCGCCGGAGTTAGCAGCCGTCGCCACGGAGAAAGATTCGTCGCTGCATTGACCAGACTGCCGGAGTCATTATTGAGGAACAGCCATTCCAGTAGCAGCATCGCGTGACGAAAAGCGGCAACGGCAAAGGCCGCAAGAATACCGACTATTGTTGCGATAAGCAGACGGCGAAACATAGTGCGCAGATCCGGATAGCTGTGTAGATGGTGCATGAGCAGAAATGGACAATGAAACACGAGCGACTATTTTGCGGCAAAACAGGTTATCGGCAAAAGCAGTGCGTGCTTAAAGCGATAAAATACGTGACGTTGTAACGTATTATTGCCGAATGACGCGTGATTGTCGCCATCCGGCAATATTGCGGCAACTTTATCGAAACAGTGGTTTAACCGCGACAGGAATCAACAGTTGTGATTGCCATTGCGCCAGCGTTAAGCGAGCCAGTTCACCCAGCGCACGGTAGAAAGGGTGTTCTGCTTTTTCGATAAAAACGTCGAGAAAACGTGTTGACCACGGAAAAAGATGCCATGCCAGCAATTCTTCACATTCTGTCTGGCGACCATTCTCCGCCAACCACGCAGCCATCAACAGCAGTGAACCAAAATGATCTTCCGGTTCGTTTTGCTTCATTTCGAACTGAATGCCTTTCTCGCGCATCCATTGACGAAGTGCCAATGTTGAATCGCCAAACAGCACAGATTCGCGATCCAGCCAGACCGACCCCCACGGCGGAGACGGCAGTGCCCACGGGCCGACAAACAAACGCTGCCAGGCCTGGGCGCGAGTCTCTTCACTCTGTGCCTGAAAAGCCGTCACCAGCGGCGCTAATGACGCTTCTGGTAGAGGCCACTGAGTTTCCCAGCCGTCACTGGTGAGTACCGCAACCAGAGGTGCGGCTTCTGCACTCTCTGGAGCGTAATAAAACAGCGCGCCCAACACGCGCGCCGCGACAGAAAAATTATCTTGCTGTGAAAAATGGGTCATTCCTAACATCCTGAAATGTGCGGGTTGCCCCGCACCAATTTGTTAACCTGCAATAGCCATTCCTACCGTCATGTGCAGGCCATAAAAGAGCACACGCCCGATCATCTCACCGCCAAGTATGAGGATTAGCCCCAGAATAAGTCCGGCAACGTGAGGTTCACGGCGACGAATGAGCGGACAAAGCCAGCATCCTAGACCTGTGCATAACAATACCACACGCCAGACCTGTAAGGAGGCGTAATCTGGTACCAGTGCGCTGGCTTGTTGTACGGATGAGTGAATAGGCGCCAGAGACAAACCTTGCAGCACAATCACCCCGGCACAAGCGATCAGCGCCAGAACGCTAATGATGGCAAATGGTGTGGTATTAAATGTAACGCGGGCTGCCCGTAGAATTGCGGCAGCAAGTATTGGACCGCTCAATAAAACTGTCAGGAAGAAAGCCAGCGTAGTGTAACCGTTATGCCAGGTTGGCACAGTGTCGATTTGATACACGCAGGTCATCATCCAGACGAAAATGACGCCGAGCACCATGCTAACAAGTAACCAGAGTTTCCCCAGCGCTTGCGGCATTTTACCAATGACCGCCACCAGCCACCATAATCCGCCAACGGCAAAAAATATTGAACCGGCAGCAATCTCGTTACTCAGGCCGGAAGCTCCGATTCGATTCAGCGAGTTAAACGCCCGCAGTGGCGATCCCAGGTGCATGACAGAGGCAATAAACCCGATGCCCATCAACAGCCAGAGGAAAAACATGCCACGGACAATACGCTGACGGTCTGCGTCATTTTTGGCGGCGAACCAGCCAATTCCGCTAACAATCAGCGCGCCTACGACGCATTGACCCAATACGGTAAAGATAACCAGTGGCCATTCATGCCATCCATTTCCCATTTTACACTTCCTCCGGATTAGCCAGATAACCAGTGGTATCGCCGGTCGGGCGGCTGTTGGCGTTAGGTTTGATAACGATATTGGGTTTTGTGAAATGTGCGCGCGGCAGTGGCGCGACGGCAGCCAGAGTGCCGTGCTTCTGGCGCAGTTCTTCAATTGGACCGAATTCAAGTGCACGCAGCGGGCAGGATTCGACACATATGGGTTGTTTCCCCTCGGCGACGCGCGAATAACAACCATCGCACTTCGTCATGTGCCCTTTTTCAGCATTGTACTGTGGCGCGCCGTACGGACAAGCCATGTGGCAGTAGCGGCAGCCGATACAAACATCTTCATCAACCACCACAAAGCCATCTTCACGCTTATGCATTGCGCCGCTGGGGCAGACTTTTGTACATGCGGGGTCATCGCAATGGTTACAGGAGATGGAGAGATAATAAGCGAACACGTTCTGGTGCCAGACGCCATTATCTTCCTGCCAGTCGCCGCCAGCATATTCATAAACACGGCGGAAACTGACTTCCGGGCCAAGATCTTTAAAATCTTTGCACGCCAGTTCGCAGGTTTTACAGCCAGTACAGCGGCTGGAATCGATAAAAAATCCATATTGTGTGGTCATGGGCTACTCCTTAAACCTTTTCGATCTGGACGAGATTGCTGTGCGACGGGTTTCCCTTTGCCAGCGGTGAAGGGCGGTGAGAGGTCAGAATATTGATACTGCCGCCGTGATCGACCCGGTCACCAAACATATCCGCATTAAGCCACGCACCTTGCCCGATGGCGGTAACGCCAGGCAGAATACGCGGAGTCACTTTTGCGGCAATCAGCATTTCTCCATTATTGTTAAATACCCGCACGGTATCGCCATGACGGATACCGCGTGCCTGAGCATCAATGGGGTTGATCCACACCTCTTGTGGGCAGGCCTGCTGTAACACATCAATATTGCCGTAGCTGGAGTGGGTACGCGCTTTGTAGTGGAAGCCCGTTAACTGCAGTGGATAGGTTTTCCGCAGGGGATCGTCCCAGCCATCAAAACCTGGGGTATACGCAGGAAGGGGATGAATAATTTCATCTTTTTTCAATTCCCAGGTATCTGCAATCTTCGCCAGTCGTTCAGAATAAATTTCGATTTTCCCCGAAGGTGTTTTCAATGGGTTTGCCTGTGGATCTTCACGGAATGCGCGGAAAGCGACGTAGTGTTCTTCCGGGCATTTTTTCTTAAAGATCCCGGTCGTTTTCATCTCCTCGTAGCCCGGCATCTCAGGGTTACGTTCCTTCGTTTTCGCATGGAGATATTTGATCCATTCATGCTGGCTGCGACCTTCAGTAAAAGTTTGATAAACGTCTGGTCCTAAGCGTTTCGCGACTTCACTCAGCATCCAGTAGATGGGTTTGCGTTCAAATTTTGCCGAGGTGGCGGGTTGGGCGAGGATCACATAGCCCATATTCCCAGCAGATTCATGAGAGATAAGGTCTTCTTGCTCTGTTGGCATCAGGTCGGGCAACAGGATATCGCAATACTTAGCCGAGGCCGTCATGAAGTGGTCAATGCCAACAATCATCTCGCACTTGCTGTCATCCTGAAGCACCTCATGGGTGTGATTGATGTCGCCATGTTGATTGATCAATGTGTTACTGGCGTAGCACCACAAAAACTTGATTGGCACATCCAGTTTCTCTTTTCCACGAACACCATCACGGGTCGCGGTCATTTCCGTACCATGGTCGATGGCATCTGTCCACGTAAAGACGGAAATCTGCGTTTTAACCGGATTCTCGAGCATCGGGAACCATTCTACCCCAAGATCCCAGCTACCTTCGCGTACACCTGAGTTGCCGCCGTTTATGCCGACGTTACCGGTGAGAACGGAAAGCATGGCAATAGCGCGGGACGTTTGCTCGCCGTTGGAGTGTCGTTGTGGCCCCCAACCCTGACAAATATAAGCAGGTTTTGCTGAACCGATCTCTCGTGCCAACTGGATAATTTTTTCTGCCGGGATGCTGGTGATTTTTGCTGCCCATTCCGGCGTTTTAGCTATGCCGTCAGGCCCTTCGCCCAGAATATAGGCTTTATAATGCGCGTTACGTGGTGCGTTGGCGGGCAGCGTTTTTTCATCGTAACCAACACAATATTTGTCGAGAAATGGCTGATCGACCATGTTTTCCGTAATCAGTACCCAGGCAATCGCACAGGCCAGTGCGCCATCGGTGCCAGGGCGAATGGGCAGCCATTCATCTTCACGCCCGGCAGCGGTATCGTTATAACGTGGATCAATGACGATCATGCGTGCGTTTGAACGTTCGCGGGCTTGCTCGACGTAGTAAGTGACACCACCGCCGCTCATCCGCGTTTCTGCCGGGTTATTTCCGAACATAACGACCAGTTTCGTATTGGCGATATCATCCGGGCTGTTGCCATCATTGGCACCGAACATATAACTCATTGCGGCACTGATCTGTGCGGTACTGTAGCTGCCATAGCGACTGAGAAAACCACCACAAGAGTTCATCAGACGGTACGGGACGTTTGAGTTGGTGATGTTTCCGCCATCTACGCCTGTTCCGTACAGGACATGTACAGCCTCATTGCCGTAATCTTTTAGGATCCGCCGAAGATTATCACTGATGGTATCCAGGGCTTCGTCCCAACTTATCCGTTCAAATTTACCTTCACCGCGCTTGCCGACGCGCTTCATGGGATATTTCAGCCGATCAGGATGATTCATCCGTCGGCGGATAGAGCGCCCGCGTAAACAGGCCCGAACCTGATGATTACCGTAAACGTCGTCACCTGTCGTATCAGACTCCACCCAGTACACAGTGTCATCTTTCACATGCAAACGTAACAGACAGCGGCTCCCGCAGTTAACGGTGCAGGAACTCCAGACCGCTTTCTCTTCTACCGGAGCCTCTGCCGCTCGGACCATTTGGGAAAATGGCAGAGTGAAAGCACTGCTTGCCAGCGCGAGACTGCCAAGTGCGGAGGTTTTCACCAGACTTCTACGGCTGATTTCAGCCGACATGAGCGCCTCTGTGGTATGGATTTTCATCATTACTCACTTATTGCTTTTCAAACAAAATGTCATGCCAGAATTTATGGTTGTAGTGGGTTATATTTTTTCGATCTCGACCAGATTAGTGTGCTGCGGGTTTCCCTTCGCCAGTGGTGAAGGGCGCAGAGTGGTTAGCGTATTCACACAGCCGCCGTGGTCGATTTTATCGCCAGACATATCGGCTTCGTGCCAGGCTCCCTGGCCCATAGCGCTGACTCCTGGCAGAATGCGTGGTGTCACTTTGGCCGGTAACCGAACTTCGCCGCGACGGTTAAACACTCGCACCATATCGCCGTTGGCAATCCCGCGTTTCTGCGCATCCATAGGGTTGATCCACACTTCCTGACGGCAGGCTGCCTTCAGGACGTCAATGTTGCCGTAGGTCGAGTGAGTACGGGATTTGTAATGGAAACCAAACAGTTGTAGCGGGAAGGTACTACGTTCAGGGGCGTCCCAGCCTTCGAAGGTTGAGGCATAAACCGGCAGTGGGCTTATCACTTCATCTTTTTCCAGTTCCCAGGTACGGGCAATTTCCGCCAGCTTGCTGGAATAAATTTCAATCTTACCGGAAGGCGTTTTAAGTGGATTTGCCTCGGGGTCGTCACGAAATGCTTTGTAGGCGACAAAATGACCATTGGGATCTTTACGCTTATAGATACCCATTTTTTTCAGTTCGTCGTAAGACGGTAACGCCGGATCTTTGGCAAGCATTTTGGCGTACAGATGTTGTAACCATTGTTCCTGGGTGCGACCTTCAGTGAACTTTTGATAGACGTCAGGTCCAAGACGTTTCGCGACTTCACTCAGGATCCAGTAAATCGGTTTGCGTTCGAATTTTTCGCTGGTGACTGGCTGGAGGAAAATGAGATATCCCATGTTACCGGCGTAATCGTTAGGAATAATATCTTCCTGCTCAACGGTCATCAGGTCTGGCAGCAGAATGTCGGCATATTTTGCCGATGAGGTCATAAAGTTTTCGATGACCACAATCATTTCACATTTCGATTCGTCCTGCAGAATTTCATGCGTTTTGTTAATGTCAGAATGCTGATTAACCAGGGTATTTCCCGCGTAGTTCCAGATGAACTTAATGGGCACATCCAGTTTATCTTTGCCGCGGACGCCGTCGCGGATTGCCGTCATTTGCGGGCCATGATCGATAGCATCCGTCCAGCTGAAGCAGGAGATTGATGTTTTGACCGGATTATCCAGCACCGGCAGGCGTTCTATGGTAATGGTATAGGTGGATTCACGCGCGCCACTATTTCCGCCGCTGATGCCGACATTGCCCGTCAGAATAGGCAACATCGCAATAGCGCGTGCGGTCAGCTCACCGTTTGCCTGGCGTTGCGGTCCCCAACCCTGGCAGATATAAGCGGGTTTTGCTGTGCCGATTTCACGCGCCAGTTTGATGATACGGTCCACCGGGATACCGGTAATTTGCGAAGCCCACTGCGGCGTTTTCGCTGTGTTATCATCACCTTCACCAAGAATATAGGCTTTATAGTGACCATTTTTTGGTGCATCTGCGGGTAAGGTTTTTTCGTCATAGCCGACGCAGTATTTATCGAGAAAAGGTTGATCAACGAGATTTTCGTTAATCAATACCCAGGCAATACCCGCAACCAGCGCGGCATCGGTGCCCGGGCGAATAGGAAGCCATTCGTCTTCACGACCGGCAGCCGTATCGGTATATCGCGGATCGATAACAATCATTTTTGCGTTCGATTTCTCGCGCGCTTTTTCAAGAAGATAAGTGATGCCACCACCGCTCATGCGGGTTTCTGCCGGGTTGTTACCAAACATCACGACCAGCTTGCTGTTTTCAATATCCGTGGTGCTGTTGCCATCATTACTGCCGTAGGTGTAGGGCATGGCACAGGAAATTTGCGCGGTGCTGTAGGAGCCATACTGATTGAGTGAACCGCCGTAGCAGTTCATCAGGCGTTTGACCGCCGAGGCTGATGGTGAAGAGCGGGTCATATTGCCGCCAACAATCCCCGAAGAGTACTGAATATATACAGCCTCATTGCCATATTGTTCGACGGTTTTTTTCAGGTTACTGGCGATAGTATCCAGGGCTTCATCCCAGCTAATCCGTTCGAATTTGCCTTCGCCACGTTTGCCCACGCGTTTCATTGGGTAATTCAAGCGATCGGGATGATTAATACGTCGACGGATGGACCGACCGCGCAAACAGGCGCGTACTTGATGATTGCCATACTCGTCGCTGCCGGTGTTGTCAGTTTCCACCCAGGTGACTTCATTATCTTTAACATGTAGACGAAGTGCACAGCGGCTACCACAGTTGACGGAACAGGCACCCCAGACCACTTTTTCGCTGGCCTGTTGTACCGCTGCCGCTGCACTGCGCAGGGTGAACGGTAACGAAAAACCGCCTGCAGCCAGCGCCAGAGAACCTATCGCGGTAGATTTAACGAGTGTTCTGCGGCTGATGCCCACCATTTGTTCATTTTTGGACATAACTCACGCCCTGTTCTTTATCGTTATATAAAAGTTTATATATTGAATATTTAGCGCGCTAACAATAGAGGGAGTCTACCCATTTTGGGTTAAGAATTATTAATCCATATCAATAGAAGGGTATGAGTAATAAGGTGGGATTATGTTGTATGTTCAAATCGCCGGATGTGTCGTATCCGGCGTTCAGTCGATAATGTGTTACTGCGGTTCGGCAGGCGCGCCATCCTGGGTAGACTGCGCGGGAGCAGAGAGGTTACCGCTGGTGGTGCGGGTATAGAGAATTTTATGCGTATCATTAGCACAATGCCCGACGACCTGGGAATCAGGCTGATCAACCTGGTCATTGGGTACAATACTTAACGTGAAGCTGCTTTCAGGTACGCCATTATTGATAATACGCTGTGATATATCGCTCTTTATGCGCTCACAGGAAACCGGGACGGCGAGTACCGCGGGTGAGGCGAGGGCGAGCAGAAGCGCGGCACAGCAAGTTGAGAGTTTCATCATAAGCTCCTTACGCGAATATAACTTCTTTAAGCATAGCATTTAACGTGTAAAGTACTGTATTTGCTACTATGATTGAGAATCATCTCTACTGTCTGGTGACTGTTGTGAAATACAAATTACTGCCATGCTTACTCGCGATATTACTCACAGGATGTGACCGCACAGAGGTAACACTTTCATTTACCCCTGAGATGGCCAGTTTCTCTAATGAATTCGATTTTGATCCGCTGCGTGGTCCGGTAAAAGATTTCACTCAGACATTAATGGATGAGCAAGGTGAAGTGACGAAACGTGTTTCGGGGACTTTGTCGGAAGAAGGCTGTTTTGATTCACTCGAATTACTGGATCTGGAAAATAATACCGTGGTTGCCCTGGTATTGGACGCCAATTATTACCGTGATGCCCAGACGCTGGAGAAAAGAGTACGTTTACAGGGAAAATGCCAGCTAGCAGAATTACCTTCTGCCGGGGTGAGTTGGGAAACCGATGATAATGGCTTCGTGATTAAAGCCAGCAGCAAACAAATGCAGATGGAATATCGCTATGATGAGCAGGGGTATCCGCTGGGTAAAACCACGAAAAGTAACGACAAAACATTATCTGTTAGCGCTACGCCATCAACGGATCCGATCAAAAAATTAGATTACACAGCGGTTACTTTACTGAATAATCAACGGGTTGGTAATGTAAAACAGAGCTGTGAATATGACAGTCACGCCAATCCGGTAGACTGTCAGCTAATCATTGTTGATGAAGGAGTAAAACCCGCCGTCGAACGGGTTTACACCATCAAAAATACTATCGATTATTATTAATGCTATTGTGCGGTCGGCTTCAGGAGAGTCTGACCCGGTGTTTTGTGCTCTGCCAGATACTGATGCTGGAATATGCACATGCGAATGGCATTCCGATATTGACCATTAATAAAGAACTCATGCATCAATTCACCTTCAACCGTAAAGCCAAGCTTGCGGTAAATGTGAATTGCTTTTTCGTTCTCTTTATCGACGATCAGATACAGCTTATAAAGATTGAGAACGGTGAAGCCATAGTCCATTGCTAATTTTGCGGCGCGGGTAGCCAGACCTTTCCCCTGATACTCCGGGGAGATAATTATCTGAAATTCTGCGCGGCGATGGACATGGTTAATTTCCACCAGCTCCACCAGACCGGCTTTTTCGCCGTCACATTCCACCACGAAGCGCCGCTCGCTCTGATCGTGAATATGCTTATCATACAGATCAGAGAGTTCAACGAAGGCTTCGTAGGGTTCCTCAAACCAGTAACGCATCACACTGGCGTTATTGTCGAGTTGATGTACATAGCGTAAATCTTCACGCTCCAGCGGACGTAGCTTAACACTGTGGGCGCTTGGCATAACGTGTCCTTACATTCCTTAAATCAATAACAGGTTAGGGGGTAATAACGCGGCCAGTTCGACGGTCCAGGCAGCGCAATGTATTTGGCTCCCAGTAGGCATTGATGTTGGCGCTTTGCTCGCATTTATCGCGGTTATCAAAAGCGGCGTCGGCTTTATCCCACTCTTTTTCAGTGCGTTTATTCACTTTCTGTCGCAGATTGCGCGTGTCATTCCATTGTTCTTTTTCCATTGCAGCGTGCTGGCGGCTTTGTGCACTGTCGCCAGACTCAATCACCAGTTTGTTAGTTTCGGCATGGGCCGTTGTGCTCAATGCAAGTGCGCAAGGCAGCAGAAAAGCGAGCAGGCCGATTCGTTTGCTGAGAGTGACTTTCATAATTCATTCCTTGTGTGAATGATTAAAGGCGATTCTACACCATCCACTGTGAACGCAAAACGCACCGGGAGGATGTTTATATTGATGATATTATGTCGCCCTATAACTATACATGATGTCAATAAGTGACAAAGATGATTAAAACAACGTTACTGTTTTTTGCTACTGCGCTGTGTGAAATTATTGGATGCTTTCTGCCCTGGTTGTGGTTAAAACGAAACGCCAGTATCTGGCTGTTGCTTCCGGCGGGGATTTCTCTGGCACTGTTTGTCTGGTTGTTAACGTTGCATCCTGCGGCGAGTGGGCGTGTTTACGCGGCTTATGGTGGCGTTTATGTCTGCACGGCGTTGATTTGGCTGCGCGTTGTGGATGGCGTGAAACTGAGTCTTTATGACTGGACGGGGGCGTTGATTGCGCTTTGCGGCATGTTGATCATTGTTGCGGGCTGGGGGCGCGCGTAAGGACATAAATCCATTTTATCAATAAGATACAAGGAAGTGTCAGCTGACAAAAGGTATTCTATTTCATCTTTTGTCAACCATTCACGGCGCAAATATACGCCTTTTTTTGTGATCACTCCGGCTTTTTTCGATCTTCATACTTGTATGGTAGTAGCTCAGTTGCGTAGATTTCATGCATCACGACAAGCGATGCAAGGAATCGAACATGAAGATCGTAAAGGCTGAAGTTTTTGTTACCTGTCCGGGGCGTAATTTCGTCACATTAAAAATCACCACTGAGGACGGTATTACGGGCCTTGGGGATGCCACCCTCAATGGACGTGAGCTTTCCGTGGCCTCTTATTTGCAGGATCACCTTTGTCCGCAGCTTATTGGTCGCGATGCACAGCGTATCGAAGATATCTGGCAGTTTTTCTATAAAGGTGCTTACTGGCGTCGCGGTCCGGTGACGATGTCGGCCATTTCAGCGGTTGATATGGCGCTGTGGGATATTAAAGCCAAAGCTGCCAACATGCCGCTTTACCAGTTACTCGGCGGCGCGTCTCGTGAAGGGGTGATGGTTTATTGCCATACCACCGGTCACAGTATTGATGAAGCTCTGGATGATTATGCCCGTCATCAGGAGCTGGGATTCAAAGCCATCCGCGTGCAGTGCGGAATCCCTGGTATGAAAACCACCTACGGCATGTCGAAAGGCAAAGGTCTGGCTTATGAACCCGCAACCAAAGGACAGTGGCCGGAAGAGCAGCTGTGGTCGACGGAGAAATACCTCGATTTCATGCCGAAATTGTTTGACGCGGTACGTAACAAGTTTGGTTTTAATGAACATTTGCTGCATGACATGCACCATCGCTTAACGCCTATTGAAGCGGCGCGCTTTGGTAAAAGCATTGAAGATTATCGCATGTTCTGGATGGAAGACCCGACGCCTGCGGAAAACCAGGAATGCTTCCGTCTCATTCGCCAACATACCGTCACACCCATCGCGGTGGGTGAAGTCTTCAACAGCATCTGGGACTGCAAACAGCTGATTGAAGAACAACTTATCGACTATATCCGCACCACGCTGACTCACGCGGGGGGGATTACCGGTATGCGCCGGATTGCCGATTTTGCTTCGTTGTATCAGGTACGTACTGGCTCACACGGTCCTTCCGATTTGTCGCCAGTCTGCATGGCTGCGGCGCTGCACTTTGATCTGTGGGTCCCCAATTTCGGTGTCCAGGAATACATGGGTTATTCCGAACAAATGCTTGAAGTCTTCCCGCACAACTGGACTTTCGATAACGGCTATATGCATCCGGGCGATAAACCAGGTCTTGGCATCGAATTCGATGAAAAGCTGGCGGCGAAATATCCCTATGAACCTGCTTATCTGCCAGTCGCACGTCTGGAAGATGGCACGCTGTGGAACTGGTAAGGAGTAAGATAATGAAAAGCATTTTAATTGAAAAACCGAATCAACTGGCAATTATCGAACGCGAAATACCCACCCCGTCAGCGGGTGAAGTACGAGTAAAAGTGAAACTTGCCGGAATTTGTGGTTCAGATAGCCATATTTATCGTGGGCATAATCCTTTTGCGAAATATCCGCGCGTCATTGGACATGAATTCTTTGGCGTCATTGATGCAGTGGGTGAAGGCGTGGAAAGCGACAGAGTCGGTGAACGCGTTGCTGTCGATCCGGTGGTCAGCTGTGGGCATTGCTATCCGTGCTCTATAGGTAAGCCGAACGTTTGTACGACACTGGCTGTATTAGGTGTGCACGCTGACGGTGGTTTCAGTGAATATGCCGTGGTGCCGGCAAAAAATGCGTGGAAAATTCCTGAAGCAGTGGCCGATCAATATGCGGTGATGATCGAACCTTTTACCATTGCGGCTAACGTTACCGGTCATGGTCAACCGACTGAAAATGATACCGTTCTGGTTTACGGTGCAGGTCCAATCGGCCTGACGATCGTTCAGGTATTAAAAGGCGTCTATAACGTTAAGAATGTGATTGTTGCCGATCGCATTGATGAACGACTGGAAAAAGCGAAAGAGAGCGGGGCAGACTGGGCGATTAATAACAGCCAGACACCGCTTGGCGAGATTTTCGCTGAAAAAGGCATAAAGCCGACATTAATTATCGATGCGGCTTGTCATCCTTCAATCCTGAAAGAAGCCGTAACGCTGGCTTCTCCAGCGGCACGTATTGTATTGATGGGCTTCTCCAGTGAACCGTCTGAAGTGATTCAGCAAGGAGTTACCGGAAAAGAACTCTCTATTTTCTCTTCACGCTTAAATGCAAATAAATTCCCGGTCGTTATCGACTGGTTAAGTAAAGGGTTAATTAAACCAGAAAAACTAATTACCCATACGTTTGATTTCCAGCATGTTGCTGATGCCATTAGTTTATTTGAACAGGATCAAAAGCATTGCTGCAAAGTCTTACTCACTTTTTCTGAATAATACCAATAACGGCGAGTAAGTAGTACGCATCTTACCTCTTTTTTAGAGATAACCATTATGACAATAGAAAAACACGAAAGAAGCACTAAGGATTTGGTGAAAGCAGCAGTATCGGGATGGCTGGGCACTGCGCTTGAATTCATGGATTTCAAGAGTCATGAATAGTAACTATTTGATAATTAATAAATTAATTTTTCACCACCTCGTTTTGGGGCATGGTTGGGGCAAACTCGCTTAGCTGTGTATTTAACAGGGCTACCTGTGCATTATTGTTTTCAGACATCCATTTCCCGTATACCTGAAACACCATTTGCGCATCTGCATGTCCCATCTGGTTTGCTATGAATGCCGGGTTGGCACCGGCTGTCAACGACCAGCAGGCATAAGTATGTCTCGACTGATATGATTTGCGGTGGCGGAGGCCAGCGCGCTTTATCGCTGCGTCCCACATCTGCCTTATTGAGTCAACGGTAAAATGGTCACCATAATTTTTTACTCTCGCTGACACTTCAGGTTGAAAAACAAAGGTGCATTTTTGTTTTTCTGTTCTGCCGAACTCTCTGAGGTGAACGTCAATAATATGTTCTTTGCTCAGCCTCGTTAGTGTCATCTGACTCCTGAGAGCGTCGATTGCAGGCTTGATAAGGTGAATTACCCGATTGGTACCAGCCTGTGTTTTCGGTACCGTAAAACGATCTTTTGCTAAATTTCTCCTGATCATCATTGTTCCATTTTTCAGATCTATGTCCTCCCACCCAAGCGCACACAGTTCACCAGGGCGAATGCCTGTATAAACAGAAACACACCATAAATTTTTGGCCTGCTGATTTCTGCAGGCGTCGATAAGACGGATAAATTCCTCCCGTGAAAGAGGATCAGGAATGGTTCTTGATTCCTTTAATGGCGAGATCCCCTTAAACGGATTATCTGCCAGGTAACCGTTATCAACACCAAACTGGAACACGGCGTTAAGATTTGTCATGTAATTATTTACAGTTACAGCCGATCTCCCTGGTTGTGTAACAATATAGTTACTTTTGGGGATCTGGTATCCAGTCAGTAGCTCTTTACGAACCTCCAGTAATTTTTCTTTATTAATCGATGAGGCAAGATTTTTTTCACCGATTATGCTCAGGATATTTTTGATGACGGCACGGTATGTGTTGAGTGATGCTTTGGCGACTTCAGTTTCTTTCAGTGCCAGAAATTTTTCAGCCAGTTCTTTTATGGTTAAATCTTGTCGGGCCTCACCAAATTTTTCCAGATTGCGTGAGGAGGGAAACTGTTTTGCATAGTCGAAAACACCAGTTTTTATTGCGTAACAAACAGAGGAGCGTAGTTCACCTGCAACGCGCCTGTTTTTTGCTGTGTCAGGAACCCCCAGATTTTCCCTGACTCTTACGCCTTTATAAACAAACCAGATACGTAATTTCCCTCCATGGTTTTCCACGCCTGTCGGATATTTCATTTCAACTTCTCTCATTAGTTAGTGTGGCTTTTAGTCAAGTAAGATGACGTCTTGGTCTCGCTGATGCCTGGCGCTCAATCCAGCGATCAATTTCTTCCAGGTTGTAAAAGCATGGACTGTTATCCCATGGCATACCGTCATGAGCGACATGCTTATATTCCCTTCCTTCCATAAACGATTTTTCCCGGGCCTTTTTTAACGTACCTTTTTTTATTCCTTTCAGCGCAATTAACTGTTCTTCGGATACCCATTTGCCGGGAGAGACAATCATGATTACTTCGCTCATCGATTTCTTTATCTCTTACATCAGACGAGCGCCGGTTGCAGAATACCAGTCACAACCGGCGACAGTTGAACATTAAGAATCAGCCTGACTCGGGATAAGTTTTTGCCAGATAACTGAAACGTATTTTGCCTGGTAACGGGCGTCATCAAGTGCATTATGGCGCTCACCTTCGAATGGAATAGCCGTTCTGGCATCGAAGTCTATGGCTTTCCCCAGCTCAACGATTGTGCGTACATCGCGATCGTTGTAGTAACGCCACGGGCAGGGGATCCCCTGCCGTTCGTATGAACGGCGCAAAATCGTGTTGTCGAAGTTGGCTCCATTTCCCCAAACCTGAACAAAAAATTCACCGGAGTTTTCGTCGATAAATTCCCGCAATTGTAACAGTGCATCATCTAACGGGATTTCATCGGTCATAATGGCAGATTGCGCTTCGCGTGATTGCTTAAGCCACCATTTAATGGTGTCCCGATCAATGACTCCGCCAGCAGTTTCCAGATCGATAGTCTTACTAAATTCCGGTCCCATATCTCCGGTTTGCGGATCGAAAAATATTGCACCTATTGAGATGATCGGGGCATCAGGATTTTTTCCCATGGTTTCAAGGTCGATCATTAGATGGTCACACGTCCTGCTGGTGGATGTGATAACGTGATGACCGTTCACCGTAATTAAGGGATCTGCCCTCTCGCCAGTTTCACTATCGCTGGCGTGGTCCTGAGCGCTGCCAGCATTCCCCTTGTGTGGATGTTCAGCGCCTTCCATTTTCTCCGAATCGTCTTCCTGAACTTCAACCTGGTTCTTGTCATCGAATGTTTCCTGGTATGTTGCGTCGCCCATCAGCGCACCACAATCATGGCAGTTGCCGCCACCGCTCTGACCGCAGGCGGTGCAGATCTTTTTCGGTTCCTGTTGCACTACTGGTTCAGGTTGTTTCGTTTCTGGCTCGTTTTGTTGCGTATTTGGGCTGTTTTGTTCCGCTTTCTGATCGTTCTGTTCCGTTTCTTGCTGGTTCTGGTTCACAGAATCGCGGGTTTCAATCCCCTTTACCCATTTCGGATCATTCGGATCGCTAATCCCTGCAACAAATTCACCGCGTGATACTGCAAGCAGTTCATCGGCGTCAGGCTGGCTGATATTGGCTGCCTGCATAATTTTGTTTACTTCGTCAGCGGTAACTTTTACCGGCCCTGGTTGTGCGGTCGTATCAGATGCACCAGTATTTTGTTGTGAACCTGAGTATGTACCGTTTTTGCGGGCGAAATATTCTTCTTTCGTGATTTCAGTAGCCCCGGCAGCCAGTGCCTTATCCAGACCAGAAAGTTTGTTTGCGCGACCGTATTTTTCGCCATCCTTGTCGGTGAAGAGGAAGTAGAACGGCCCCTCACGCTCTACAGATGGTTCGACTTCCACTTTGCATTCGGTTTTTTCGTTGTCCGGAATTGCCGTTTCCACTGCATCAGTTTCTGGTACTGGCGACGAGAGAGTATCAGTTGCGCTCTGATTTCTTCCTTCATCTTCAAACACGCCCTTTGTAGTCAGGTATTCAGTAATGTATTTGTTCAGTGCCACAGGGTCTTTGTGAATGTCGATCGGACGTTCACGGACAAGGCCAAAAATAGTCTGGCGGTCGTAGCGAAGGGCATCAGGTTGTTTGCGCATTGATGCCGAGATACGCTTCCAGTCTTCGCGGTCGTTGTCGATAACTTCATTTTTTGCCCAGCGATGGATGCTGCCGTCAATGTTTCCGGCATCAATGTCACCAGGCCACAGAGCGTAGGCCAGTTCATCATCCAGTGTTTTCCATGTCTGCTTGTATTCGCGACGAATGGCAGTAGTGACAGGGTTGATTTTTGCTACTGAGTTTTCAGTGTTCTGCCGGTTGACGCTGGCGCGGGCGAGATCAACAACAGAAGTATATGCACCACCTTCTTTGCGCTCCTTTTCCTGGCGTTTTTTACGGTCGAGAAAATATGCCTGAACGTCGGGCCATTTGGCGGTTGGTTTTAAATCACGTCTGGCATCGTTGATGTATTCAATCTGACGTTCCGGATACATGGCGTTAATTTCTTTAGTCCGGATAATTGCCTCTGCGAGGTGTCCGTCAAAGGTCATCATGTCGTCATCGCCAAGAAGCCCGCTTGCGTTGATGACCATATCCACGGTGACGTTTTCATGTGCGCCAAACTTAACGAGAACAGCGGCCTGTTTGTCGTCGGATAACTGATTAAAGTTAACAATTTCTGTATTCGGCTCTGGTTCGACCGGGACAAAGGAAGACGATCCCTCATCCCAGCGGTTTTCCTGCATATATTCGGTATCCCAGGAACCAAGGGCAGGGCGGGCCATGCCGGGTTTATCCTCGCAGACAAGAAATTTATAAGCACAGTCCTGAGCAGCCGGATATTGCTCCAGGAATTGCCAGGTAAATTTGGCACGGGCGCGGCGTTCGTCACCAGCTTCGATGGCAGTGGCTACAGCAACTGCACCTTCTTCCGTAATTGCCTGTTCGTCAGGAATGGCGGCGCAAATAAAGACTTTACTCATTTTGTTTTAACCTCATTACAGATTTAAGGGTGAACAAATCCCTGCCATTGCTGGCATATAAGAATCAAATCTGATGTATTCATTAAGCTGAATGTCGTATTGTGGCAGTTATTTTATTACTGCTCACCATGACTCTGCTTTTACAGGTAAACCATCACGACCAAGGAAGACTTTAATCATGGTTTCCTTAATACAGTGTTGTGTGGAAAAATCACGAATATAGAGCCGTTGTTTTTTAATGTTGTTTACCGAAGCAATATATGTTCTTCCTTTATGAATAACATAATCACCGGGAGTCACGCACTGACGAGGAATCTCATCAGTTCCGAAGTGATGAGCAATCATAATTATCTCCATTTTTACAAATGAACTTTGTTGATGCGGTGCCTGGTGCCTCCAGGTGACGTTAACCAGTTAACAATTAACGCCGGATACAGAGAATCCACCCATTTCACTGTTTTTGGTTTTAACTGTTCCGCGTGCGCTCAGCCGCATTCACCACATCACAAAATTCACTTTAAAAAGGGCGGCAGAGCAGTCACGGAGTAAAACTGATACCGCCAAACGTCACCAGAAAAATGATAACAGAGGGCGTTGCAGCGGGGTTGTCACTTAAGCGTATGGTCAACCTGACAACCCGGTGTCCTCAACGGGGGAAGGAATAACCCCGCCATACTTACCGCCGCGCCATTTCGCGGAGTGCCACAACCGGAAGCGCACGGTCGACGTAAATTTAACGACAGACCATTTATGAACTAACAGCCTCGCCGTGCGCTTTCGTGTTGTGTGCCTGTCTTTTTACCACTTCAGGCTCGGTGGTCTCGGCTATACCCCTACAGCGAGAGTCTGTGATAACATTTTAATACCCTTACAGTAGAGAGTTATTAATATGCCTGATGTATTCGGCTTGTTGAGCAAGTTATTCAGTAACGAACCCTTAGAGCGCCTTATGTATATGCTTATTATCTTTGTTTTGATATTGCTCTTTATGCCTGATTCTGTACCGGAGTATGTTCAAGACAAAATCAGCATTCCTTATATTTACCCGGTATTCGTTTTTGCCTTTTCTTTTGTGCTGGCTATAAATCTCCAACGTTTAGCTTTATTTCTTCGTAAGATCTGGCGAAGTCACCGGAACAATACAAGAGAACAAAAAATAATCAGTCATATCAATGCAGTTATCGATTCCTTGACTGCGGGTCAGAAAAAAATTCTTATTACGGCATTATCGAGGAACTATCCTGTGATCCATGCTGTACGCAATAATTCTGATATAAAAAAACTGGTATCTGCTAATATTTTGCTCCCCATGGAAGGGCAACTCCTTCCCGACGAAAATCCATACTGTGTTTTGCACATAAACGATATTTTCTGGCGTGCACTCATGCTCAGATGGAATGCCTATAGCGGTGAGATTGAGTGATCTTATTGCTCTCAAGCAATAATTTAACGCTCCTTACCTGCCTCTGGTTTATTGAGAGTTTGAAACAAACTCTCAATTCCATCATAAACTTCTCAGTTGTTAGCTTTTGCCGAACTGGAAAGCGCCTGTTTAAATTCGCTGAAGCTGAGAGCTTCTTCGCCTTCGGCAAGGCCTTCGAAGTATTCTTCGTAAGCCTTTTCCATGATTGCGTCGAAATCCATATCACTCACCTGAATTTCTTTCCAGCCAGCGACGCGCGCCAGATTCGGTTTTAAACGTTTTGCTTTTGGTATATGTCATCGCGGTGAACGTACCGTCCTGGTTGGGGAACACGCCACATACCAGAGATTCGCTGTTGCCAAGATCGATAGTATCCATGCTGACCTCATTTCCCCTTAACGCCGGGGTGGCGGAACAAAAACCTGCTGCATAGTTAAAGTTGAACCCTGCCGTCATGTTCTTACGCCTCGGGCTGGCTACTTAACCCCAGACCACTGCCTGGTAACTCGAAGTATTGCCCTGCGTTCTGTGGGGCGGGGTGGGGTGGTATACTATAAAACTAAATCTATTTAGTTTTATAGTCAAGTGTGATCTAGATATATTTAAAAAAAGGTCGACAAAGCCGACCTCTGATTGAAAAACAAAGTGGAAGCTATAGGCTGAACTGCACACCTTTTGCTACAGCAACAATTTTACATTCAGGTGTCAGTAAGGACGATTGATAGCGAGGATTGAGGGGGCTTAAATACACGAGTTTTCCGTCGATGACTAATTTTTTTATAGTCATAGATGGTTCGTTTGTAAGCGGATCTGGGACTATTACAGCGACGATACTACCATTTTTATATTTTTCTCTAGGCCTCATGATCACTGTGGCACCAACCGGAATGCTTGGCGACCCTGATGGGTTGTGCATAGTGTCATCAGGCATTGAAACGGCAAAATCCCCCTCCTTGACGTCAAAGAATGTGGTGATTCTGTCGGCATTTCCCATAGTTTTCTCTCCTTCTAAAATTAGGAAAGAAATTGCTTCCCCCCATGAAAGATAGGGGATTTGGGTGCCTGAATTGTTCTGCACAAGGGTAGGTTCAGTAGACGATACTCCATATAGGAGATAGGACTCAGTAGTTCCTAGTGCTTGGGCTAATTTACTAAGAGCTTTGCTACCGGGTTCGTTTAGGTCTTTCTCCCAGTACCCTATAGTTACCCCTGTTACGCCAGAAAGCTTGCCCAGTTCGACTTGGGTCAGTCCCTTGTCTTTTCTGAGTCTCTTAAGCCTAATGCCAAGGCTTTCCATCATCATCTCCCGTGAATTGAATATAAATTATTTTAGATTGCATTGACCTAAAAAAAATTATCCTTTAATCTAAAAATACTTAGTTTTAGGAGGGTGAAATGCGAGTTGATGAACTTGTCCAGTTTTTTGGCTCTGTTCAGAGAGTTGCCGATTTTTATGGGATAACCCGTGAAGCTATATACATGTGGCGCAAACGTCCTGGTGAAATAGTTCCCAAGGGGAGGGCCGCGGAAGCTGCCGCATACTCCAAGGGAAAATTATCTTTGAACCCAGAACTTTACAAAAAGAAGGATAACACCTTGAACGAAGGAAAGAATGATTCATGAAAATCAAGCATGAACACATCCGCATGGCTATGAATGCCTGGGCGCGTCCGGATGGTGAAAAAGTTCCGGCGGCCAAGATAACCAGGGCTTATTTCGAACTGGGAATGACGTCCCCGGAACTGTACGACGACAGCCATCCAGAAGCCCTGGCTCGTAATACCCAGAAAATTTTCCGCTGGGTGGAGAAAGACACCACTGATGCGGTTGAAAAAATTCAGGCGTTGTTACCAGCGATCGAAAAAGCAATGCCACCTCTGCTGGTGGCCCGGATGCGCAGCCACAGTTCAGTCTATTTTCGGGAGTTGGTGGAGACGCGGGAACGACTGGTGAGAGACGCTGATGATTTTGTCGCAGTGGCAATCGCCGGTTTCAATCAGATGAATCGTGGTGGCCCGGCAGGAAATGCTGTGGTGATGCACTAATAGCACGGTGTTCGGGGTTTTTTATGAGCAGCAAGCTTCATGGTCTTGTCTGGGAAGGGTGCGCCTTCACCGGCATGATCTTATCCAGGGTGGCAGTAATGGCTCGCCTTGCAGACTACAGCAATGACGAAGGTGTGTCATGGCCTGCAGTGGAGACCATTCGTCGTCAGATTGGGGCAAAGAGTGAATCAACGGTTAAAGCGGCGATAGCGGAACTGGAAAAGAACGGCTGGCTGACGAAGGAGGAGCGTAAGGTCGGTGGGCGTAATGAAAGCAATATCTACCGCCTTAATGTGGAAAAACTCGAAGCAGCAGCTGAGGCGGCGCGTGAGGCATATAAACCGAAAAGAAAAATTAGCCCGGCAAAAAATGACCCGTTAACAGTTGACCAGTCAAATATTGCCCCCTCAACGATTGACCCGTCAAATTTTGATGGATCAACCGTTGGTAAAAAACAGCCGGTTATGGGGGCGATGGTTGGCCCCGATCCGTCAGTATTAAAACCTGATCCGTCAGATAAAAGATCTTTTCGTCCGGAAGCTTCGCAACCGGACCCGCAGACGGCTGAACAGGACTTTTTAACCCGACATCCTGATGCGATTGTGTTTAGTGCAAAAAAACGTCAGTGGGGAAATCAGGAGGATTTGGCATGCGCACAGTGGATCTGGGGGCGAATCGTGAGTCTTTACGAACAGGCCGCCAGCGATGATGGCGAGATCACCCGACCGAAAGAACCCAACTGGACAGCATGGGCCAATGACGTGCGCATAATGCGGATGCTGGATGGCAGAACTCACAGACAAATCTGCGAAATGTTTGGTCGGGTACAGCGGGATCCATTCTGGGTAAAAAACATCATGAGTCCGTCAAAACTTCGCGATAAATGGGATGAGCTGGTTATCCGTCTGGGGCGTTCGCCTGTACAGCGTTGTGTGAATCACATTTCTGAACCGGACACCGAAATTCCACCAGGGTTCAGGGGATAAGTTTTGTTTGAGATTGGTAAATAATTTTTAACGGGAGAAATTTTGATGGAAACGTTGATTGATACGTTAAAAGCGATGCAAAAGGTGACGTGCACCGAGCTTGCTGCCAGTTTGGGCATTGAACCTGCAGAGGCGATTAAAATGCTGAGGGAGTACGAAGAGCTGGGAGAAGTTGTGTCGGTTAATGGTTACTGGTCTGTTTCAGAACGACAAACGGGCGTGAAAGAAAAAAAAGTAACGGTGTGTAAAGTGGAAAGAAAATCCCGTCCGGTGGTCAGCAGAAAAGAGCGTGAGCCACTGAATCGCTGCGACATCCTGTCCACACTTGCTCATGGTGGGGCAATGACCACCGCTGAGATTGCAATTGCTGTGGGGCGTGCTGATTGCGTCAGGTCGCTGGTTTCTGCGATGGAAAAGCTTTGCCGCGATGGCATGGTGATTAAGCTGGGACAGGGGAAGGGGTGTAAGTGGATGCGGGTAAAAGAAACCGGGGAAAATTTACCAGCAGAGCCGAAAGTTGTATCGGTAGAGAAAACACCTGGTAAAGCCTTTTCTCAGCCAGCCGTTGTTACGTTACCAGTACAGGAAGCGGCAACACAGGAAGAAATTAAAACAGATACTGTGGGGGACATTGTGCAGTCGTTGCCATCGTTCACTGAAACGCGAGCCAATGGCCTGATTTTACCATCGCTGCATATGGCAAACCGCGAACTGCGCCGGGCGAAAAGTCATGTCCAGAAGTGGGAGCGAGTCTGCGCCGCACTGCGGGAGCTGAACAAGCACCAGGATATTGTCCGACAGATTGTCGATTCCTCCAGTCGTATTGTGTCGGAAAAGTGATTCCTGGGGAGGGCTTATGGCAAAAGTATTTACACAGGAAGAGCGGGAAAAAATTAAAGGGCAGATCGTTGATCTCGTACGCCAGAGTGGGCGCGAGACGTTACGACAACTGGAAACTAAAACGGGGGCGACAAGATATCAGATAAGTGTTCTTGCCAGGGAGTTGGTTGCGAATGGTGACGTATACAACTCTGGCTACGGGTTATTCCCGTCTGAGCAGGCACGTAAAGACTGGCAAAACGCCCGCAAAAAACTATCGAGGGCAAAGGTGAAGAAACCAGTTGTGGTTGATCCAGACCTTATTTGGTCATTACCAGACGGAGAAATACGTCGTTACGACAGGCGTCATAATATAATTTGTAGTGAGTGCCGTAAAAGCGAAGTTATGAAGCGCATATTGTCGTTTTATCAGGGAGATGTTCGGTATTTATTGTAGTGATGATATTTAAGAGCATTAATTAATATGTGAATTGGCATTTTCATGGCATAGGGTAGAGCTAGCGTGGTTGTCCGCTTTGTGCCATTACCGGACATACTGAGCAGAAGGTTTAAAAGAACGCTTTCAGGACATATAGCAAGAGAGCAGGGATGATAGAATAAACCCAGTATATTTAATGTTTCAATCATGATAGTTTCTGAATTAAAGGGGGGTATCCCCCTTTAATTACTTGTACCACTCAGTCTGAATTTGGTTACTAACTTCATCAGAGAGATTGTACCAATAAACTAAGTTATTGGTTGCGTCTACAACAATAAGTTTATCATCACTATCCATGACCGCCCTCACAATTTTGGCTGCATCCTCGGCAGAGTAACTACAGTTAACATACCAGTTCGATTCAGTTGTTAAAGCCCAATTTCCTAAAGATTTAATTGCATCATACACAGCCGCATAATCTTTCGTTTTAATGAGGTCATAAGTAATAAATAAATTATTAGCCATAAATCATCTCCAAAAGGACAGAGAAAAAAGCGCCTAGAAAGGCGCTCATATATTAATGGTCTTTAAGCCATGCCTGTACTTTCTTAGCCGAATGACCTACAGCCTGTACGGCTTGAACAAGTTTGGCCTCGCTAACTCCAAACTTTTCAGCCCAATCACGTCTTTCGTAATCCTGTTTGATACTTATTAAATCATTGTCAGGGGTACCGATTTTGGTCTTATCATCAGCCATTTTACTGATTCCTCGTGATACAGGCTTATACCTGCCCATTAGTTATATGACTCCCGTGCCGCTTCGTAAACGTTCAATAATTAAACAATTGACGCTGATCATAAAACCAGTTAAAGGATTTGACTCTACCTTGGATATATGATGATGCCACCCCCTTTATATTGTTGTCGGTAATTCACAGGCATTGAACTCATGCTGGTGAGTGAAAGGCCACATAAACGCCCAACATTTAAACTGCTCTCAGCAGCGTTCGCGGAGCAATATACAGGCTTCGTATTCAATCCTTCCCCTACGAGAAATCCTAGACGCTACCTCGTTTTCAAGTGTCAGTAAGTTCTTTGTCAGACATCATACAGTCTTGAGCTGGGTGAGGTGCATGGGGGAAGCTGAAGCCTTAACTGTTGAGGTAAATCGAACCATAAGTGTGCAATTTTTCAAGCCCGGCGCTATTTTAGTCTTGAAAACAATTAGTACGCCCCCAAGGACAACTCATGATCGAATTTATCGCAGAGCATATAAACACTGTAAGCACACTTATCTCCGCTTTGGCAGCATTGCTAACAGCAGTTGCTACATTTTTCTTGTGGAGAGTAACAAGGCTATTAGCAGACGAGACAAAAAGGATGGTTGACGCATCAGTTCAACCTCACGTCGTTGTGACTCTTGAACCAAATTCTTGGGCTGCTTTTTATTTTGATATCAATATTGCTAATACCGGAAATGCCCCAGCCTATGATATTGAAATCGGATTTAATCCCCCACTGGTAAATGCTGAACATAGAAAAAATATAGGTATACCATTTAGCAAGGTTAGCGTATTAAAAAACGGCCATTCGCTCAACAGCAGTCTTTGTAAGTATGAACAGATTAAAGATCAAGTTTATTCTGTTAGTATTAGTTGGTCTAAACAGCCGGGCTCAACTGAAAGAGAGCGGAATGAGTATTCTTATGATATGGCTTCTTTCGAGGGGGTTAGCTACTTAGGTGCAAGGAGTCCAATGACACAGATAGCCGAGCAGGTGAAAAAGATTAGAGAAGACTGGAGGCCGATTTCCCATGGAAGCAAAAAAATTAAAACGGACAACTATAATTCAAGTGACAGAGCCGAGGAACAACGAGTGCGTGAAGAGTGGTATCAGACCACTGCAAAGAAATGGGATAAAGAAAAGCAAAAAGATAACTAATACAATTGACCTGATCCCCATAAATTAGCATACCACAATCTCAGGTCCGCTCTTCGCTCACAGCGGACCTTCAGCTCCGGTAACTTATCCGCTTCGTGCAAATTTCGCTCATAAGGGACAACCATACTCAAATCTCCCACATTTCAGGAGGTATGAGCACGTCACCGTGGAACAAAGACCAGATGGTCCGTTTAAGCGGGATACTTACAATCTAACTTCTGTTGGGTCAAGCCCTGAAAGCCGCTTAACATGAACTGTCCAACTTTATGGGGGCAGTCCAGTTGTAGCGGCTTTTTAGTATATCGTTAGAGGGGAGGGTAATACTATACTGGTAATTGCTTTGTGTCAGGCATTGGCTCGGAAAATCTTTCAAAATCGCTGTACGTGCTTTCATCAAAGAGCGAGATCGCTTCAATTTGTTCGATAGGAATGACGTGTCGAAAATGTTGTAAATTTAATGGTTCGGACTCAAATGTGATTTCTTTGGATAGATAGAGATCATAGTATCGGTGTTGTTCTATGTAGCGTAGTGAGTCCTTATCTCTGTAACCACTAATGAATGGTATGATCTCAAGATGCGCACTGTTGTGGAATTCAACACGTGGTGCTGACACATACCCGATATATACTTTTCTGGATTTTAGTGTTACAAAAATCAGCATCTCTGTGTCAATGGCTTGGATCAATAGGTTTTCTAGTGAATCTTTTGATGCCATCTCCCTGTAAGCCTTTTGGCGCGCTTCTTCATTCTCCATTTCTTTTCGCGCATCCACCCCCTCAGAGTAAGCAATACAACAAGCGAAAATGATGGTGATGACAGCAAAAAGTGGTAATTCCATCACTTTGGTTTCAAGTAACCAATTAAAAAAATGCCATTCTATAGGTTTGTCTCGGAAAATATTGATTATGTGTGGGATAGAGTTCAGTAGCCAGAAAAGCATGTAGATCCCGAGCGTCAAAAGAAATCCTTGAGCAACAAAACGACACCCATGCATTGCAACGTAGAAATAGGATGACCACCCATTTGTTCTTGCGTGATGAATTCTCGATTGATAGTGATTCTCGGTGTACCAAAAACCACACACGAGAATCACAGTTATAATCAATGGACCCATTAAGCAACTTCCTTGTCTGTACGGTTATGTAGTTTTCGCAATTGTTTCATTTTCTTGATGATGTCTGCTTGAACTTCTGGGTTTTCTATGTTCAGGGTGGCATTACCGTTCGCATCAACTGTAAGACGATATTTTGTCGTTTGCTCAAGATGGGTGTCAACATGGGTTGCTACAGCACTTGTGTATCGACGAAGCACTTTTCCGATAAGTGTGGGCATATGCATCTCTCCATTGTTAGTGAGTAACTTTTATTACATGTTATTTACTATATAGACAACGAAAAGAAAATAAAGTTGTAGTATCGAATGAACTAGAGGGGAGGGTAAGTAAAATCGCTGCGGGTGATTGAGGCTATCTGTCTCAGGCATGAACACCAAAAGGCAGATAAAGAAAAGCACAGTTAACATTAAGCGTCCTGCAAGACGCTTAACATTAATCTGAGGCCCAATCTATGTCTCACAAATGTAGGTTAGCCTCTTACGTGCCGAAAGGCTAGGAGAAGCAGGCTATGGAGCAGCAAAAGGCGATGTTAATCGCCCTGATCGTCATCTGTTTAACCGTCATTGTGACGGCACTGGTAACGAGGAAAGATCTCTGTGAGGTACGAATCCGAACCAGCCAAACGGAGGTCGCTGTCTTCACAGCTTACGAACCTGAGGAGTAAGAGACCTGGCGAGGGAGAAATCCCTCGCCACCTCTGATGAGTCAGGCATCCTCAATGCACCCACACTTAACTTGATTCGGCGGGTTTATTTTATCTGTAAATATTTTTATAAAAATAATGCCCACACACAGCATAAAACAAAAAGTATCACAGATAAAAAAGGAGCGTAATGTGCAGATTTGTTGTTTTCCATATTTACTCGCTTTAACATAATCAATATTGATATGGTTGTTATTTCGGTGGTTTCAAACGAGATATTATGGTGATCTGGCAAATTTGCATAACATTAAAATTTAATTTATCTAATCGCTTTTAATAATAAGCGTTGTGTTTTATCCCAGCAATCTGTTGTTTGATTTTTATTTCATTAATGTAGGGGCTTTACACTGGAACCAGTTTATTTATACTTTATACGCCAGCCTGAACAACTGGCACCTGCTGCGCCAGCAGAGACAACCGATGGCGCACGATACCAAATTACACAATTCTGATGATTCTGCCGTCTTTGCCAGCAGGTGCGGACGGCGTTTTCACGCATTCAAATCGGACTGGTTCCAGCATTCTCCATGCACTGAAGAACAGGCTGAATGGTTAATTCATTGCTACCGCAGACGCGGATACGAGATTAAGAAAGCCCTCAGCCCCGATTATCGTCACTGGATAATCTACGTCAGGCTTCCTTATTCCGAACGCCCACCGCGTCAGTCCCGCACATTCCAGCAACGGATCTGGAGGTAACGTGCGGGTATTACTTCGACCTGTTCTGGTACCGGAACTTGGGCTGGTTATCGTTAAGCCAGGCCGTGAATCCATGCAGGTATTCCATAACGGCAGGGTGCTGGTGGAGCAGGAACCGAAAAACATGCGCGGTCTGCCGTCCGGAGTCGTTCCTGCCGTTCGCCAGCCGCTGGCGGAAGATAAAACATTGCTGCCGTTTTTCAGCGATGAGCGTGTGATTCGTGCTGCTGGCGGCGCTGGCGCACTGTCTGACTGGCTCCTGCGTCATGTTAAATCCTGCCAGTGGCCTCATGGAGACTATCACCACAGTGAAACCGTCATACATCGTTACGGTACCGGCGCAATGGTGTTGTGCTGGCACTGCGACAACCAGCTGCGCGACCAGACATCCGAATCACTCGGGCAGCTTGCTCAACAAAATCTGACAGCCTGGATGATTGACGTCATACGTCACGCAATAAGTGGTGCACAAGAACGGGAATTATCGCTGGCTGAATTATCCTGGTGGGCGCTCTGCAATCAGGTAGCGGACGCAATACCGGAGGCAGTATTACATCGTTCTCTGGGGTTACGCGCGGAAAAAATCCACTCAGTATACCGCGAGAGTGACATCATACCGGGAGAACAGACAGCCACCAGCATACTGAAGCAGCGCACAAAAAATTTTGCGCTGTTGCCTCACGCCCACCAGCAACAGAACCCACCACAGGAAAAGACGGTGGTCAGCATTGCCGTTGATCCGGAGTCACCGGAATCATTCATGAAGCGGCCTAAACGTCGCCGCTGGGTGAATGAGAAATACACGCGCTGGGTAAAGACACAGCCGTGTACATGTTGTTGTAAGCCAGCAGACGATCCCCATCACCTGATTGGTCACGGTCAGGGCGGAATGGGGACAAAAGCCCACGATATTTTTACGTTGCCGCTGTGCCGGGAACATCACAACGAACTTCATGCAGATCCGCAGGCGTTCGAAGAAAAGCATGGTTCTCAGGTTGATTTAATTTTTCGTTTTCTTGATCACGCCTTTGCAACGGGCGTACTCGGATAAAAGAGGTTACTGATGGGGATAGAATTTGTTTTGCCTTACCCTCCGACGGTGAATACCTACTGGCGTCGTCGTGGCAGCACATATTTTGTATCAAAAGCAGGGGAGCGTTATCGCCGGGATGTGGCGCTTATTGTTCGCCAGCAGCGACTGAAATTAAATCTGTCCGGAAGGCTGGCAATAAAAATTATTGCAGAGCCGCCGGATAAGCGCCGTCGTGACCTGGACAATATTCTGAAAGCACCACTGGATGCACTGACACATGCGGGACTGCTTATCGACGATGAGCAGTTTGATGAAGTTAATATTATGCGCGGTCAGGTTATTCCCGGTGGTCGGCTGGGGATAAAAATCACAGAACTGGAGTGCGCATGAATAACCAGTATTTACAGTTTGTGCGTGAGCAGCTCACGATCGCCACCGCTGATTTGAGTGGAGCAACAAAAGGTCAGCTTGAAGCCTGGCAGGAGAATGCCATGTTCAATACAGGGCGTTACAGACGTAAAAAAATCCGGTACCGCGATAAGGTCACTGGAAAAATAGTAACGCTGGATAATCCACCGATCCCGGGAAAGCAATCGCTGGCGAAAGGTTCATCAATTGCCCTGGTCAGTCCGGTTGAGTTTTCGACATCATCATGGCGACGCGCCGTTCTGTCTCTTGAAGAGCATCAGAAGGCGTGGGTGCTGTGGTGTTACAGCGGTAGCATTTGCTGGGAGTATAAGATCGCGATAACGCAGTGGGCGTGGACTGAATTTAATGCTCAATCCGGTACCAGAAAAATTGCAGGAAAAACTCTGGTGCGCCTGAAGACGTTGATCTGGTTGGCGGCGCAGGCGGTAAAAGCTGAGCTTTTTGGTGGGGAAGGTTATGAATACCAGGAACTGGCGTTACTGGTGGGAGTAACAACCAAAAACTGGTCCAAGACATTTACTGGTCACTGGGTTGCAATGAAACACATTTTTCATCGGCTGGATAGTGAAGCTTTATTGTTAGTGGAGAGAACACGTTCAAAACAAAAGGCGGCATTTTCATAGCAAAGTATTGCAAAAGTAGATTAAAACGCATATATTTCGTGTAAATCTGATATTTTGCTGTTTTTATACGTGATGGCAAAGCTAGTAAAACCCGCGACCGAGCGGGTTTTTTATCCCCCCAAAAAATGGCATAGACATTAAACGTGATGACGATTGTGCCAATACTTTCTCCATCAATGACGCCCCTTGACTGCATGGAATCCAATTTGTTATGTAATATGTGTTGATATTTTTGAGTTGTTAATGGTGTTACTATGAATGACAGTGCTCTGCTCAGAAACTCTTCACTTTTTGTTGCTTATATGGGCTGTCTAGGATGGGGAAGCGCTTATTTCTATGGATGGGGTACTTCATTTTACTATGGCTTTCCATGGTGGGTTGTCGGGGCTGGTGTCGATGATGTTGCACGAAGTTTGTTTTATGCTGTGACAGTTATCGTTATATTCCTTATTGGATGGGGAGTTGGTATTGTTTTCTTTTTGGGCATAAAACAAAAGCGCAATATACAAAATTTGAGTTTTATCCGGCTTTTTCTCGCGATATTGCTGCTTTTTATTCCACCTGTTCTGGAGTTTTCGGTAATTCATCAGCATGTTGAGCCAGATGTACTGATTTTCTGCATTCTTGCTGCCTTTACAATCACGCTTTTTGTCAGGTCTGGAAGAAGACTTGTTTCAGTCAAATGTTTTTCGGAAATGTCTTTTATTCGCCATCACCGAATTGAGTTCATGATGGCTGGGTTTATGATTTATTTCTGGGCATTCTCTCTTATTGCCGGTTGGTACAAACCACAGTTTAAGAGGGAATATCAGGTGATCCACTATGAGAATGTATGGTATTACATTATTGCGCGTTATGATGATCGTCTGGTGTTATCGAAATCATACAGGAGTGGGAGTAAGAAATTCGTTATATTTAATAGCGGAAATATTAATGATTTTGAAATTAATACAGTCAGAGTGCGTTAAAATTTCTTGAGTAACAAAGATTTTTACCGCCCGCCATTGAGAGGTTTTTTATGCCAGAAAAATGGTTCGGTACATAAAATGTGCAGGTGGTTATTAATACCGGTCTTTCAGCTTGCTGGCTTCTTCGACAAGAGTTATTGGTATGTCACGTTAACCAATAAAGAGAAAAAGACATGCTAAAACAGCAGGATATGACAGAAACAGCCAGAGTGGTGTTTAATGAATTAAGCGTCACTGAACCGGCAACAGTTGGGGAAATTGCGCAGAATACTTACCTTTCACGCGAACGCTGTCAGTTAATACTGACCCAGCTTGTTATGGCGGGTCTGGCAGATTATCAGTTCGGTTGTTACAGACGCCTTCCGCAGTGAAGGCTTTTTACTTTGTGGTAATGGGCGGCTGGTGGGTGTTAGCGGCACCTGCCAGCCATCTGCTCATGAATCGGGGTCACAAGCAAACCTCAGGCCCATCCGCTTTGCGCAAAAGCGGTATGAGCCTATCAGAGAAGTGCTTATTGATCTATGGTTGATACTGTAAAAATATCCAGTTGTGAGTTAATCAACACCGATTGCCTGGAATTTATCCAGACCTTATCGGAAAACTCTGTCGATCTTATAGTCACAGACCCGCCATATTTTAAAGTGAAGCCCGAGGGCTGGGATAACCAGTGGAAGGGAGACGATGATTACCTGAAATGGCTGGACCAGTGTCTGGCTCAGTTCTGGCGGGTACTGAAGCCTGCCGGAAGTCTTTACCTGTTTTGTGGTCATCGCCTGGCATCTGATATCGAAATCATGATGCGTGAGCGCTTTAATGTGCTGAACCACATTATCTGGGCGAAGCCGTCCGGACGCTGGAACGGGTGCAACAAAGAAAGCCTGCGGGCGTATTTCCCGGCAACAGAGCGCATTCTGTTTGCCGAACATTATCAGGGGCCATATCAGCCAAAAAATGCCGGCTATGCGGCAAAGGAGCGCGAGCTTAAACAACACGTCATGGCCCCGCTGATTTTTTACTTTCGTGATGCGCGTGAATCACTGGGAATAACGTCCAAACAGATAGCGGAAGCCACCGGAAAGAAAAACATGGTGTCGCACTGGTTTGGTACCAGTCAGTGGCAGTTACCGAACGAAGCTGATTACAGAAAACTGCAGGCGCTGTTCGCGCGTGTTGCAGAAGAAAAACACCAGCGTGGGGAGCTGGCAACGCCACACCAACTGCTGGTCAGCACATACAGTGAACTGAACCGGCAATATGCCAGTCTGCTTGAGGAATACAAATCTCTGCGGCGTTATTTTTCTGTATCGGCCGCCGTTCCTTATACGGATGTCTGGACGCATAAGCCCGTACAGTATTATCCGGGTAAGCATCCCTGCGAAAAACCGGCGGATATGTTGCGTCAGATAATTTCTGCCAGCAGTCGTCCGGGGGATGTGGTTGCGGATTTTTTTATGGGATCGGGGGCAACAATAAAAGCAGCAATGGGATTGGGGCGTCGCACGATTGGGGTTGAACTTGAGTCCGGGCGTTTTGAACAAACAGTTGGTGAAATATTGGTGCTGAACGATAAATTGCGAAATGCACAATTAGATAAGAACAGGAGCTAATCTTCGATTAATATCTAAGCCAAGCAGGATGCTTGGAAGTTCTGATATATTCTTATCGTTTTTCGGTATTTAAAACTGATTTTCGCTGGTTGCGAAAGCACGTGGTCGGGCACTGCGTTCACACATGCAGGAGGGTGTGAAGCCAGCTTTTTTGTGTGTATTCAGATGGCGTTCTGATTCTATAACGAGTTACGTGGACATCAGGGATGGAGAGAATAGGAACGCCATCTTAATACATTTTCCCCGTTTATTTGATATATATTCCGGATAAGGGATTAGGTCTGGTTTTTTATGTCATTCAATAACGCTCTTCTATACTGTATACAATACTTTATCCTGGCAGTGTGTTTAAAACCTGAACTTATCCTTTGTTTCGTTTATAGACAGAAGGGTTAATATCGACTTATCATCAGCAGGATGGCAACAGATGTGTAAGCAGCTGGTCACCAGTTATACTTCAGTGGTACTTCTGAGTGCTTCTCTCCGTGAAATGATTATCATCCAGATGGCAGGAGTAGAGTGAATATTGATGATATTTCCAGGTGCTCCAGCTTGTTGCAGCGTATTGAGGATGTTAATGCTGAACGAGCCAGGGCCTTTAGTCGTTTAACAGTTATATTTTCTACCCCTGATCGCCTTTCAGGAAAGAACATTGTTTTATTAAACAGTGATGCCATCCATAAGGTTTTTGATGAGTTCATGGCTGCTAATTCAGAATTGCTGGCTCTTGTTGAGGAATACAACGAGATAGCCAGCCGTGTAGGCATGGATGAGTTCATTGTCATGCTTCGTGGATAAAAACATGCTTCATATTTTCTGTTAGCTCGCTACGGCGAGCTTTTTTTGTATCTGAGCCACACCTGGCGCACATCAAAAACACAGAGCCTTTCAGGAGGTGCTTACGGGATTGTCAGTGTGACTTTCACTGTGGGCTGGTAACCATCTGGCGCAGGCTCGTCTACGCAAAGGAAAAGTCACGATGTTAGGTATTTTCAAAAAGAAAACCCGCAAGGCCATCACTGAAGTGAAGAAGATGGAGAACCGTGATGCGGTGGAGGCGACCGTCTGGGGCGCATATTCCATTGCATATGCCGACGGCACCTGCGACGCAAAAGAAATCGCAGTACTGGAGAAAACCATTGCTGCGCTTCCTGCTTTTGCACCGTTCTCTGGTGAGATTGCCCAGATGAGCGCCAATATCCGCGCCCGTTATGAAGCGTCACCGCGTAGTGCGAATGCGCATGCATTACGTGAGCTGGCTGATGTGGCGGGGACAACTGAGGCGGTTGACGTGCTTTGCCTCTGTCTGGATATCGCTGATCAGGATGGCATTGGTCCGGATGAAGAAGCGCAGCTCAAGAAAATTGCACAGGCGCTTCAGTTACCACTGGAGCAGTATCTGTGAAAAGTGCGGGCCTTGTGCTGGCTGCCATCCTGTTGTTTCTGGTAGTGGCAGTGGATTTCACTGGGCGGTTGATGTCGGTACTGGCTGATGGTGTGTTGGTGGGCGGGGAGGGGGCTCTTGCCGTTACACCGTAATGCAAAATAACAGCATACAAAAGGTATCGGTGATGGTTGTTATTGGTGTGGTTTATTAAAAAAGTGTAAGAAAATTATGAGCGTTGTAGTTGAACAAAATGGTGAAATTGTATGAGCTCGGCATAATGAAAGTTCTGAAGGTATTGCTGCACACGCTGTGTAAAGGACGGCACGCAACTGCGACTCGTTGCCGTCCTTGAGGACGCATTTACTCAGGCTAAAGGCGAGTTGCTATGCTGGGATGACGGAAATGGAGTGCCGAATAGCTGCACTTCCGCCTCCTAAATCAATTGTAATATTCCAGTAACCTGAATGCGGGACATGAAGGTGGGCCGGTAATCTCTGAAAAAAACCGCCACCACCGTGATGATGAAAGCTTCTTGCGTTGCGGTAGTTATTAAAGTTTGTATCTGTCATCAGCAAAATATTGCACTGATGAGAGCAGTCAACCACTACCGTATCTCCTGCATTTAAATGCATTCTTTTATGTAAAAACTGCATGTAATTTCCCTGATCAGAGGTAATCAGCCATCCCTCTTTCTCTATGATGAGCCAGCGTCCCACCACTGGCGGGCTGAATGCTTAACATATCCAGGGTTCAGAAAACGGTAAACCCTGATAAATATCCATATCTTCAAACGTTAATAAAATGTCAGTTACGGGGCCGCTGATGGTCCTTTTTATTTACAGGAGAATAAATATGTCTGAACCCTTATCCGGTTCCGGCACTGCTGTGGCGCTCGGCGGGGCGACGGTATTCGGGCTGTTTACCGGGACGGATTTCGGGATTGTATTTGGTGCGTTCGCTGGTGCGTTATTTGTGGCAACAATGCCGCAGACACTTTCAGCCTGGCGTGTGGCTGCACATTTTCTGGTGTCCTTTATTGTTGGTGTGCTTGGGGCCCGTGGTGTGGCCGGTTACATGGCGGAACGTATTGGGTTTAACAGTGCTTCCGTTGATGCGTTGTGTGCGGTCCTGGTGTCGGTGCTCTCAGTAAAAGTCCTGTCATTCATCCACCAGCAGGAGATTACATCACTGGTATCCGGTCTGTTCTCCCGTCAGCGTGGAGGAGGTGGTGGTAATGACAAATAATCTTCCAGGATTACTGAATGCGGCGTTATGTACGGTTATCGTGCTGACGCTTTTTTTCTACCGCAGAAAAGAGTCACGACACAAACCGCTGATATCGTGGTGCGCCTGGTGTCTGATGCTGTTGTATGCGATAACGCCGTTAAGTTATCTCTGTGGTCATCCGTTGCCGGCAGACTGGCTGGTGGTGATGCTGAACCTGGTATTTGGTGTCATGGTAGTGCGTGCGCGCGGTAATGTTTCAAAAATTTTTGCTTTCCTGAGTGGCTGATATGAAATCGAGAGATGAAATTTTTGATGAAATCCTCGGAAAAGAGGGGGGTTATGTCAGTCATCCTGACGATACAGGCGGAGCGACGAAGTGGGGAATTACTGAAAAAGTGGCGCGCGCGCATGGTTACCGTGGTGATATGCGTGATTTGAGCCGCGGGCAGGCTCTGGAAATCCTTGAGGCGGACTATTGGTATGGACCTCGTTTTGACCAGGTGGCAAACCTGTCTCCTGATATTGCTGCAGAACTGTGTGATACCGGGGTAAACATGGGGCCGTCGGTAGCCACAAAAATGCTTCAGCGCTGGCTGAATGTGTTTAATCAGAAGGGAATGCTGTATCCGGACATAGTTACAGACGGGGGGATCGGGCCGCGAACCATTAATGCGTTACGTTCTTATCTGAAAAATCGCGGCAGGGATGGCGAACTGGTACTGGTGAAAGCCCTGAACTGTACGCAGGGTGAGCGTTATCTGGCGCTGGCAGAGAAACGCGAGGCTAACGAGTCGTTTGTCTATGGCTGGATGAAAGAGCGCGTTGGTTTATAAACTCATCGAAAAGGTCACTTCGGTGGCTTTTTTATTGTTCAAAAAACGAAAGAACGGAGGTACGTATGTACGCACTGAAAAAGATTACGGTAACTGAAGATGGTCGTCAGGTTGAGGAAGTGCATGTCCTGGGGGGATATGTATCGTATGGAGTTTTACCCGCGTAATACCCATCTGGCAGCAAAAATTGAGTATTGCCGGAACGGGAATATTTCATGTTTGCAGGTAGAGAAAACGGATGAGGCTTATATCACTACGCTGAACGGCGATACGATGCGTTGCATCTGTCGCGGCGACAGTAAAGCCCGGAATGAAATGGCCAGATGTCGTACTCATACCAGTGAATAACAAGTAAAACCCCGGCGGCTGAAACAACCAAGGGGTTAACAGTGTAAATAAAACTGCCCATATTGATGGGCAGCGCATGTAATTATTGTGAGCAATAGACCCGAGCTTCAAGCGGAGTATAAATGCCTAAAGTAATAAAACCGAGCAATCCATTTACGAATGTTTGCTGGGTTTCAGTTTTAACAACTTTATCTGCGCCACCACAAATTTTGGCTGCATCGACAGTTTTCTTCTGACCAATTCCTGAAACGAAGAAATGATGAGTGATGGTTTCCTTCGGTGTTACTGTTGTAGGTTTGTTTTCAACTGTAAACGTCTGTTGAGCACATCCAGAGATAAGCAGCGCCAGTGTGAAAGTGAGTAGCGTTTTTTTCATCGTGTGATTCCCGTTGTGTTTTTAAGTTTGGTGCATCGTATTTGTGGAAATTTAAACAAAACCTAAACAATGAGTTGAAATCTCATATTGTTAATGTTTATTAAAGTATGCCAGATGTGCTGTATCTTTACTGTATACCCAGATTAACTATGGCCACAGCACCGACTGGTAACTCCTGTGTGGGAGTGCCGGCTACTGAGGCGGATCAAACCGGACGTTATGGTTTAGCGTGGAAAAATTTGAGTCGTGTTCTGGATGCTTTCGGTAAACAATAATGAGTTGTCAAAGGTATAGTAATATCTTTTGTGTTCGTGGATATTTGTAACCCATCGGAAAACTCCAGCTTTAGCCAGATTTACCCTGTATTCATGAAATGTGATTTCTCTTGATTTCAACTTATGAAGGTAAGTTTCTATAAGTCGCGTGTCTCTGCAAAAGCTAACATGAATAACATCATGGAAACCTTTTATTAACACCGTGTTATCGCTCTCAAATACAATGTGAATATTACCTGTGGCTAAATAGTAAATGTAATGTGAGACATTGTGGCGTTTTAGTTCAGAGTAAAACCGGTCACAGTTTAAATCTTTCCGCACTTGATCAAATATTTCTTTAAAAATGGCAACCTGAGCCATCAGTATCCCCTTGTATATGATATGAGGGGCGTAGTCTGCATGAGTGCTTTTAATACTGCAATCTGGTCAGATGTCTTTATCGTATATTGATGATTATTGTCGGATAGTATGAGGTTTTCTCAACTCATGGAAATACCGGAAGGTGCGAAAATTACTAAGTAAGAAGAGTTACAGAAGCCCTTCATACAGTGAAGGGCTTCTGTAATCTTAGAAATAAAAAACCGGTCATAGGGAGCTACACAGAACCGGTCGGCGAAGACCGCCAATACCACCCATGCATCGATGTAACATACTAATGACAATAGCTGCTATTGATGTAAATGCAATGTTATGCATCGACGAAAATAAAAAACCGGCAGGGGAAATCCATTGAAGACTTGCCGGTGGCAAAAGTTGCCAATGCTTTTATAACCGTAGTCACAGAGTTACGAAGTGCAACACCGAATGCTGCTGGTATATGGATGAATGGCGTTTCAATGATGTGCATCATTCAAATCACAAATAGTATTGATACTTATTCTCGGTTTTGCGGGTCCTTTCCGGTGATCCGGCAGGCTACGGGGCGGCGACCTCGCGGTTTTTCACTATTTATGAAAATTTTTCAGGGAAAATCGTGTCGGTACTTCTCGAATATAACTTTTTGTTTTTTTTAATATTTCATCCGTAAAGGTCCGACATGAAAGTGTCCGAAAATGCCTTTTTCTGGCGTTTTCATGTCGGGCCTTGTATTTGATAATGGGTTGTTTTCATGAAGGTTAATAAAAAGAGGCTTGCCGAAATTTTCAACGTGGACCCGCGGACGATTGAACGCTGGCAGTCTCAGGGACTCCCTTGCGCCTCCAAAGGTAGTAAGGGCATTGAATCTGTATTTGATACTGCCATGGCAATTCAGTGGTATGCGCAGAGGGAAACTGATATCGAAAACGAAAAGCTCCGCAAAGAACTGGACGATTTGCGTGCGGCAGCGGAGTCAGATTTACAACCCGGCACCATTGACTATGAACGCTACAGGCTCACAAAAGCGCAGGCAGATGCGCAGGAACTGAAAAATGCCCGTGAAGACGGAGTAGTGCTGGAAACTGAACTGTTTACCTTCATTCTGCAACGTGTGGCACAGGAGATTTCGGGGATACTTGTGCGTGTGCCGTTGACATTACAGCGTAAATATCCGGACATTTCACCATCACACCTTGATGTGGTGAAAACTGAAATCGCGAAAGCCTCCAATGTTGCAGCTAAGGCCGGTGAAAACGTGGGCGGGTGGATCGATGATTTCAGACGCGCAGAAGGCAGCTAATGCAGCCGGTGCGATAGCTACAGGGCTTTTATCTCTCATTATTCCTGTTCCACTGACGACAGTTCAGTGGGCCAATAAACATTATTACCTTCCTAAAGAGTCGTCTTATACCCCGGGGCGGTGGGAAACACTGCCGTTTCAGGTTGGCATCATGAACTGTATGGGCAACGATCTGATTCGCACGGTTAACCTGATTAAATCTGCCCGTGTTGGTTATACAAAGATGTTGCTGGGAGTGGAGGCTTATTTTATTGAGCATAAATCACGCAACAGCCTTCTTTTTCAGCCCACGGACTCAGCTGCTGAAGATTTTATGAAATCTCATGTTGAGCCAACGATAAGGGATGTTCCTGCATTGCTGGAGCTGGCTCCATGGTTCGGAAGAAAACACCGCGATAATACGCTCACCCTGAAGCGTTTTTCCTCCGGTGTGGGGTTCTGGTGTCTGGGTGGTGCGGCAGCAAAAAACTACCGTGAAAAATCCGTGGATGTGGTCTGTTATGACGAGCTTTCCTCGTTCGAACCGGATGTTGAAAAAGAGGGTTCGCCAACCCTGCTGGGGGATAAACGTATTGAGGGCTCTGTATGGCCAAAATCCATTCGCGGCTCGACGCCTAAAATCAAAGGCTCCTGCCAGATCGAAAAAGCCGCTAACGAGTCGGCACACTTCATGCGTTTTTATGTGCCCTGTCCGCACTGTGGGGAGGAGCAGTATCTGAAATTTGGCGATGATGCCTCGCCTTTCGGTCTTAAGTGGGAGAAGAATAAGCCAGAGAGTGTTTTCTACCTTTGTGAGCATCATGGCTGTGTGATCCATCAGTCTGAGCTTGACCAGAGTAACGGGCGGTGGATCTGTGAAAACACGGGCATGTGGACCCGTGACGGCCTGATGTTTTTCAGCGCCCGGGGTGATGAAATTCCGCCGCCGCGCTCCATCACTTTCCATATCTGGACGGCGTACAGTCCGTTCACCACATGGGTACAGATTGTCTATGACTGGCTGGATGCACTGAAAGATCCCAACGGCCTGAAAACCTTTGTGAACACCACGCTGGGCGAGACCTGGGAAGAGGCCGTGGGCGAAAAACTCGATCACCAGGTACTGATGGATAAGGTTGTGCGTTACACGGCGGCGGTGCCTGCCCGGGTGGTTTATCTGACGGCGGGCATTGACTCGCAGCGAAACCGTTTTGAGATGTATGTCTGGGGATGGGCTCCGGGAGAGGAAGCCTTTCTGGTGGATAAAATCATCATTATGGGGCGTCCCGATGAGGAAGAGACGCTGTTACGTGTGGATGCGGCGATCAACAAAAAATACCGCCATGCAGACGGAACCGAAATGACTATTTCTCGTGTCTGCTGGGACATCGGGGGGATCGATGGCGAAATCGTTTATCAGAGGTCAAAAAAACACGGTGTTTTCCGGGTGCTGCCGATAAAAGGCGCATCTGTCTATGGCAAGCCGGTGATCACCATGCCAAAAACCCGCAATCAGCGGGGCGTGTATCTGTGTGAAGTGGGGACGGACACCGCAAAAGAAATTCTCTATGCCCGTATGAAAGCCGATCCCACGCCTGTGGATGAAGCCACGTCGTATGCCATCCGTTTTCCTGATGATCCGGAGATTTTTTCGCAGACAGAGGCGCAGCAACTGGTCGCGGAAGAGCTTGTGGAGAAGTGGGAAAAAGGAAAGATGCGTCTGCTGTGGGATAACAAAAAGCGGCGTAACGAAGCGCTGGACTGCCTGGTGTATGCCTACGCGGCATTACGTGTGTCCGTGCAACGCTGGCAGCTTGATCTGGCTGTACTGGCAAAATCCCGGGAAGAAGAGACGACCCGGCCAACCCTTAAAGAACTGGCAGCGAAGCTGTCCGGAGGAGTGAATGGTTACAGTCGCTGAACTGCAGGCGCTGCGTCAGGCGCGCCTTGATTTATTAACCGGTAAACGGGTGGTGTCTGTCCAGAAAGATGGTCGCAGAATTGAATATACGGCGGCTTCTCTGGATGAGCTTAACCGGGCGATCAATGATGCGGAGTCGGTACTGGGGACAACCCGGCGTCGCCGTCGTCCGCTGGGAGTGAGGTTATGAAACGAACGCCTGTCCTGATTGATGTGAACGGCGTTCCGCTTCGTGAGAGTCTCAGCTACAACGGGGGCGGTGCAGGATTTGGCGGGCAAATGGCTGAGTGGTTGCCACCGGCGCAGAGTGCCGATGCGGCCCTGCTGCCCGCGTTGCGTCTGGGGAATGCCCGGGCAGATGATCTGGTGCGCAATAACGGAATAGCGGCTAATGCGGTGGCTCTGCATAAGGATCACATTGTCGGGCATATGTTTCTGATCAGCTACCGTCCGAACTGGCGCTGGCTGGGGATGCGGGAGACCGCAGCAAAAAGCTTTGTCGATGAGGTGGAGGCGGCCTGGTCGGAATACGCCGAAGGGATGTTTGGCGAGATCGACGTGGAAGGAAAACGCACGTTCACGGAATTTATCCGTGAAGGTGTGGGCGTTCATGCGTTTAACGGCGAAATCTTTGTGCAGCCGGTCTGGGATACGGAAACCACGCAGTTATTCCGTACGCGTTTTAAAGCCGTGAGTCCGAAACGGGTGGACACGCCTGGACACGGTATGGGGAACCGTTTTCTGCGGGCCGGTGTGGAGGTCGATCGATATGGCCGTGCCGTCGCGTACCATATCTGTGAGGATGATTTTCCGTTCTCTGGTAGTGGACGATGGGAACGGATCCCGCGTGAACTTCCCACCGGGCGTCCGGCCATGCTGCATATTTTCGAGCCGGTGGAGGACGGGCAGACCCGTGGGGCTAATCAGTTTTACAGCGTCATGGAACGGCTGAAGATGCTCGATTCCCTGCAGGCAACACAGCTTCAGTCGGCCATAGTGAAGGCGATGTATGCAGCGACGATTGAAAGTGAACTTGATACCGAAAAGGCCTTTGAATATATCGCCGGCGCGCCACAGGAGCAGAAGGATAATCCGCTTATTAATATTCTGGAGAAGTTCTCCAGCTGGTATGACACGAATAACGTGACACTGGGCGGTGTCAAAATTCCGCACCTTTTCCCTGGTGATGATCTGAAACTACAGACTGCGCAGGATTCAGACAATGGATTTTCTGCGCTTGAACAGGCGCTGCTGCGGTATATCGCCGCCGGTCTTGGCGTTTCCTACGAACAGTTGTCCCGTGATTACTCGAAGGTCAGTTACTCAAGTGCCCGCGCCTCCGCCAATGAGTCGTGGCGCTATTTTATGGGGCGGCGAAAATTTATTGCGGCCCGGCTGGCCACGCAGATGTTTTCCTGCTGGCTGGAAGAGGCACTTCTTCGGGGGATTATTCGTCCGCCACGGGCACGTTTTGATTTTTATCAGGCGCGATCAGCCTGGTCACGGGCAGAGTGGATTGGTGCCGGAAGAATGGCCATTGACGGGCTCAAGGAAGTCCAGGAATCAGTGATGCGCATTGAGGCCGGACTGAGCACGTATGAGAAAGAGCTGGCGCTGATGGGCGAGGATTATCAGGACATTTTCCGCCAGCAGGTCAGGGAATCTGCTGAGCGGCAAAAAGCCGGACTCTCACGTCCGGTGTGGATAGCGCAGGCGTATCAGCAGCAGATAGCGGAGAGTCGCAGGCCGGAAGAGGAGACAACACCACGTGAGACGTAATCTTTCACACATTATTGCCGCAGCATTCAATGAACCGCTGCTTCTGGAGCCCGCCTATGCGCGGGTTTTCTTTTGCGCGCTCGGGCGCGAGATGGGGGCAGCAAGTCTTTCGGTACCACAACAGCAGGTACAGTTTGATGCTCCCGGAATGCTGGCTGAAACGGACGAGTACATGGCCGGAGGTAAACGACCTGCCCGTGTTTACAGGGTGGTGAACGGTATTGCTGTACTGCCGGTGACCGGCACGCTGGTGCACCGGCTGGGTGGTATGCGGCCATTTTCCGGAATGACAGGCTATGACGGTATTGTCGCCTGTCTTCAGCAGGCAATGGCGGATAGCCAGGTGCGGGGCGTACTGCTGGACATTGACAGTCCGGGTGGGCAGGCCGCCGGCGCGTTTGACTGCGCTGACATGATTTACCGCCTCCGTCAGCAGAAGCCGGTCTGGGCACTGTGCAATGACACGGCCTGTTCTGCAGCCATGCTGCTGGCGTCGGCCTGCTCCCGACGGCTGGTTACCCAGACATCCCGTATCGGTTCCATTGGCGTGATGATGAGCCATGTCAGCTATGCCGGTCATCTGGCGCAGGCCGGTGTGGATATCACGCTGATTTACTCAGGGGCGCACAAGGTGGATGGCAATCAGTTTGAAGCGTTGCCGGCAGAGGTTCGCCAGGACATGCAGCAGCGGATTGATGCGGCGCGCCGGATGTTTGCCGAAAAAGTGGCGATGTTTACCGGTCTGTCTGTTGATGCAGTCACGGGAACAGAGGCCGCCGTTTTTGAAGGTCAGTCCGGCATTGAGGCCGGGCTGGCGGATGAATTAATCAATGCGTCGGATGCCATCAGTGTGATGGCCACGGCGCTGAACAGTAATGTCAGAGGAGGCACTATGCCGCAATTAACTGCAACGGAAGCCGCCGCGCAGGAGAACCAGCGAGTGATGGGGATCCTGACATGCCAGGAAGCGAAAGGACGTGAACAGCTTGCCACGATGCTGGCAGGACAACAGGGCATGAGCGTTGAACAGGCCCGGGCGATTCTGGCCGCGGCGGCACCGCAGCAGCCGGTGGCATCCACGCAGAGTGAAGCCGATCGCATTATGGCGTGTGAAGAAGCGAACGGTCGTGAACAACTGGCGGCAACACTGGCGGCGATGCCGGAGATGACGGTGGAAAAAGCCCGCCCGATCCTGGCTGCTTCACCGCAGGCGGATGCCGGACCATCACTCCGTGATCAGATCATGGCACTGGATGAGGCAAAAGGGGCTGAGGTGCAGGCTGAACAGCTGGCTGCCTGCCCGGGAATGACTGTGGAGAGCGCCCGGGCTGTGCTGGCTGCGGGATCAGGTAAGGCAGAACCGGTCTCTGCATCCACAACCGCCATGTTTGAACATTTCATGGCGAACCATTCACCGGCAGCGGTACAGGGTGGCGTGCCACAGACGTCAGCAGATGGTGATGCGGACGTGAAAATGCTCATGGCCATGCCATGAAGCCAGTGCTGACCATCAACAGGAGGTTTTTACAATATGGTGACGAAAACCATCACTGAACAGCGTGCGGAAGTACGTATTTTTGCCGGTAATGATCCGGCTCATACCGCCACAGGCAGCAGCGGGATTTCCTCGCCAACACCGGCACTGACGCCCCTGATGCTGGATGAAGCCACCGGGAAACTGGTGGTCTGGGACGGACAGAAAGCCGGTAGTGCGGTTGGCATACTGGTACTGCCGCTTGACGGCACAGAGACGGCGCTGACGTATTACAAGTCGGGAACCTTTGCGACGGAGGCAATCCACTGGCCTGAAAGTGTGGATGAACACAAAAAGGCCAACGCCTTTGCTGGCAGTGCCCTGAGTCACGCGGCGCTGCCGTAACACGTTATCAGGCCACCGCGGTGGCCTGACTGATTTCTGAATGAAAGGAACTGATTTATGGGATTGTTTACGACCCGCCAGTTACTCGGTTATACCGAACAAAAAGTTAAATTTCGTGCGCTGTTTCTGGAGCTGTTTTTCCGCCGTACGGTGAATTTCCATACCGAAGAGGTGATGCTGGACAAAATTACCGGAAAAACGCCGGTGGCGGCCTATGTCTCCCCGGTTGTTGAAGGAAAAGTGCTGCGTCATCGTGGTGGTGAAACCCGCGTGTTGCGTCCGGGCTACGTCAAGCCGAAACACGAATTTAATTACCAGCAGGCGGTTGAGCGCCTTCCTGGTGAAGATCCATCTCAACTGAATGATCCGGCTTACCGCCGTCTGCGTATCATTACCGATAACCTCAAACAGGAAGAGCACGCGATTGTCCAGGTGGAAGAAATGCAGGCGGTAAATGCTGTGTTGTATGGCAAATACACCATGGAAGGAGACCAGTTCGAGAAAATTGAGGTCGATTTTGGCAGGTCGACGAAGAATAACATCACTCAGGGTAGTGGTAAGGAGTGGTCAAAACAGGATCGTGACACGTTCGATCCTACACATGATATTGACCTCTACTGCGACCAGGCCAGCGGTCTTGTGAATATTGCCATTATGGACGGTACCGTCTGGCGTCTTCTGAATGGTTTTAAGCTGTTCCGCGAAAAACTGGATACCCGTCGCGGTTCAAATTCTCAACTCGAAACGGCAGTGAAAGATCTGGGCGCAGTGGTGTCCTTCAAGGGGTATTACGGCGATCTGGCCATTGTGGTGGCGAAAACGTCTTATATAGCAGAAGACGGTATCGAAAAACGTTATCTTCCAGATGGCATGCTGGTTCTGGGGAATACTGCTGCAGATGGGATCCGTTGTTACGGTGCCATTCAGGATGCTCAGGCGTTGTCCGAAGGTGTGGTGGCCTCTTCCCGTTATCCGAAACACTGGCTGACGGTAGGGGATCCCGCCCGTGAATTTACCATGACGCAGTCCGCGCCGCTGATGGTGTTGCCGGATCCGGATGAGTTTGTGGTGGTACAGGTGAAATAATCCGTGAGCGGGGGCGAAATGCCCCCGTGTCTTTTTTCACAGGGGGCTGATATGGCAACGAAAGAGCAAAATCTGAAACGGCTTGATGAACTGGCCCTGATTCTGGGGCGTGAGCCGGATATATCCGGGAGTGCCGCAGAGATAGCGCAGCGGGTGGCAGAATGGGAAGAGGAAATGCAGTCATCCGGCGATGATGTACAGGTTATGAATATGGATATCCGGGAGCGGGAAACCGCGGCTCATGATGTTCGTGAGGAAACATCCGGCGCGTTAACGCGCATCAGAGTTCTGACCTGCCTCCATCTCTGTGGCGTTGATGGTGAAACGGGGGAATCCGTTGAGCTTGCGGATGTTGGTCGGGTGATTCTGATTATGTCCTCAGATGCAAAAACACACGTTGATGGTGGAATGGCTGTTTATGCGTGATTTTCAGAATGCCTTTGATGCCGCCCTTGCCGGGGTGGACAGTACGATTGTTGAAGTGATGGGCATCAGTGCGCAGTTCACCTCCGGTGCACAGCGTGGCGGCGAGGTTCATGGCGTTTTTGACGATCCGGAGTCGCTGGGTTTTGCCAGTAGTGGGATCCGTATTGAAGGAAGTAACCCGTCATTATTTGTGCTTACGGATACGGTTTGTGCTGTACGGCGTGGTGACACGCTGACCATTAACGGCGAGATGTTCTGGGTGGACCGTGTTTCTCCGGATGACGGAGGGAGTTGTTATCTCTGGCTCAACCGGGGGCAACCACCTGCCGCCAGCCGTCGTCGCTGAAAGGGGGATGTATGGCCATACAGGGTCTTGAGCAGGCCGTTGAAAACCTCAGCCGTATCAGCAGAACGGCGGTGCCCGGTGCCGCCGCAATGGCCATTAACCGCGTTGCTTCATCCGCGATATCGCAGTCGGCGTCACAGGTTGCCCGTGAGACAAAGGTACGCCGGAAACTGGTAAAGGAAAGGGCCAGGCTGAAAAGGGCCACGGTCAAAAATCCGCAGGCCAGAATCAAAGTTAACCGGGGGGATTTGCCCGTAATCAAGCTGGGTAATGCGCGGGTTGTCCTTTCGCGCCGCAGGCGTCGTAAAAAGGGGCAGCGTTCATCCCTGAAAGGTGGCGGCAGCGTGCTTGTGGTGGGTAACCGTCGTATTCCCGGCGCGTTTATTCAGCAACTGAAAAATGGCCGGTGGCATGTCATGCAGCGTGTGGCCGGGAAAAACCGTTACCCCATTGATGTGGTGAAAATCCCGATGGCGGTGCCGCTGACCACGGCGTTTAAACAAAATATTGAGCGGATACGGCGTGAACGTCTTCCGAAAGAGCTGGGCTATGCGCTGCAGCATCAACTGAGGATGGTAATAAAGCGATGAAACATACTGAACTCCGTGCAGCCGTACTGGATGCACTGGAGAAGCATGACACCGGGGCGACGTTTTTTGATGGTCGCCCCGCTGTTTTTGATGAGGCGGATTTTCCGGCAGTTGCCGTTTATCTCACCGGCGCTGAATACACGGGCGAAGAGCTGGACAGCGATACCTGGCAGGCGGAGCTGCATATCGAAGTTTTCCTGCCTGCTCAGGTACCGGATTCAGAGCTGGATTCGTGGATGGAGTCCCGGATTTATCCGGTGATGAGCGATATCCCGGCACTGTCAGATTTGCTCACCAGTATGGTGGCCAGTGGCTATGACTACCGGCGCGACGATGATGCGGGCCTGTGGAGTTCTGCCGATCTGACTTATGTCATTACCTATGAAATGTGAGGACGATATGCCTGTACCAAATCCAGCAATACCGGTGAAAGGTGCCGGGACCACCCTGTGGGTTTATAACGGGAGCGGCGACCCTTATGCGAACCCGCTTTCAGACGTTGACTGGTCGCGTCTGGCTAAAGTTAAAGACCTGACGCCCGGCGAACTGACCGCTGAGTCCTATGACGACAGTTATCTCGATGATGAAGATGCGGACTGGACCGCGACCGGGCAGGGGCAGAAATCCGCCGGAGATACCAGCTTCACGCTGGCGTGGATGCCCGGAGAGCAGGGGCAGCAGGCGCTGCTGGCGTGGTTTAATGAAGGTGATACCCGTGCCTATAAAATCCGCTTCCCGAACGGCACGGTCGATGTGTTCCGTGGCTGGGTCAGCAGTATCGGTAAGGCGGTGACGGCGAAGGAAGTGATCACCCGTACGGTGAAGGTCACCAATGTGGGCCGTCCGTCAATGGCAGAAGATCGCAGTACGGTGACGGCGGCAACCGGTATGACTGTGACGCCTGCCAGCTCCTCGGTGGTGAAAGGGCAGAGCACCACGCTGACCGTGGCATTCCAGCCGGAGGGCGCAACTGACAAGAGCTTCCGTGCGGTGTCAGCGGATAAAACAAAAGCCACCGTGTCGGTCAGTGGTATGACCATCACCGTGAAAGGCGTTGCTGCAGGTAAGGTCAACATTCCGGTTGTATCCGGTAATGGTGAACTTGCTGCGGTTGCAGAAATCACTGTCACCGACAGTTAATCCGGAGAGTCAGCGATGTTCCTGAAAACCGAATCATTTGAACATAACGGCGTGACCGTCACGCTTTCTGAACTGTCAGCCCTGCAGCGTATTGAGCATCTCGCCCTGATGAAACGGCAGGCAGAACAGGCGGAGTCAGACAGCAACCGGAAGTTTACTGTGGAAGACGCCATCAGAACCGGCGCGTTTCTGGTGGCGATGTCCCTGTGGCATAACCATCCGCAGAAGACGCAGATGCCGTCCATGAATGAAGCCGTTAAACAGATTGAGCAGGAAGTGCTTACCACCTGGCCTACAGAGGCAATTTCTCATGCTGAAAACGTGGTGTACCGGTTGTCTGGTATGTATGAGTTTGTGGTGAATAATGCCCCTGAACAGACAGAGGACGCCGGGCCCGCAGAGCCTGTTTCTGCGGGAAAGTGTTCGACGGTGAGCTGAGTTTTGCCCTGAAACTGGCGCGTGAGATGGGGCGACCCGACTGGCGTGCCATGCTTGCCGGGATGTCATCCACGGAGTATGCCGACTGGCACCGCTTTTACAGTACCCATTATTTTCATGATGTTCTGCTGGATATGCACTTTTCCGGGCTGACGTACACCGTGCTCAGCCTGTTTTTCAGCGATCCGGATATGCATCCGCTGGATTTCAGTCTGCTGAACCGGCGTGAGGCTGACGAAGAGCCTGAAGATGATGTGCTGATGCAGAAAGCGGCAGGGCTTGCCGGAGGTGTCCGCTTTGGCCCGGACGGGAATGAAGTTATCCCTACTTCCCCGGATGTGGCGGACATGACGGAGGATGACGTAATGCTGATGACAGTATCAGAAGGGATCGCAGGAGGAGTCCGGTATGGCTGAACCGGTAGGCGATCTGGTCGTTGATTTGAGTCTGGATGCGGCCAGATTTGACGAGCAGATGGCCAGAGTCAGGCGTCATTTTTCCGGTACGGAAAGTGATGCGAAAAAAACAGCGGCAGTCGTTGAACAGTCGCTGAGCCGACAGGCGCTGGCTGCACAGAAAGCGGGGATTTCCGTCGGGCAGTATAAAGCCGCCATGCGTATGCTGCCTGCACAGTTCACCGACGTGGCCACGCAGCTTGCAGGCGGGCAAAGTCCGTGGCTGATCCTGCTGCAACAGGGGGGGCAGGTGAAGGACTCCTTCGGCGGGATGATCCCCATGTTCAGGGGGCTTGCCGGTGCGATCACCCTGCCGATGGTGGGGGCCACCTCGCTGGCGGTGGCGACCGGTGCGCTGGCGTATGCCTGGTATCAGGGCAACTCAACCCTGTCCGATTTCAACAAAACGCTGGTCCTTTCCGGCAATCAGGCGGGACTGACGGCAGATCGTATGCTGGTCCTGTCCAGAGCCGGGCAGGCGGCAGGGCTGACGTTTAACCAGACCAGCGAGTCACTCAGCGCACTGGTTAAGGCGGGGGTAAGCGGTGAGGCTCAGATTGCGTCCATCAGCCAGAGTGTGGCGCGTTTCTCCTCTGCATCCGGCGTGGAGGTGGACAAGGTCGCTGAAGCCTTCGGGAAGCTGACCACAGACCCGACGTCGGGGCTGACGGCGATGGCACGCCAGTTCCATAACGTGACGGCGGAGCAGATTGCGTATGTTGCTCAGTTGCAGCGTTCCGGCGATGAAGCCGGGGCATTGCAGGCGGCGAACGAGGCCGCAACGAAAGGGTTTGATGACCAGACCCGCCGCCTGAAAGAGAACATGGGCACGCTGGAGACCTGGGCAGACAGGACAGCGCGGGCATTCAAATCCATGTGGGATGCGGTGCTGGATATTGGTCGTCCTGATACCGCGCAGGAGATGCTGATTAAGGCAGAGGCTGCGTTTAAGAAAGCAGACGACATCTGGAATCTGCGCAAGGATGATTATTTTGTTAACGATGAAGCGCGGGCGCGTTACTGGGATGATCGTGAAAAGGCCCGTCTTGCGCTTGAAGCCGCCCGAAAGAAGGCTGAGCAGCAGACTCAACAGGACAAAAATGCGCAGCAGCAGAGCGATACCGAAGCGTCACGGCTGAAATATACCGAAGAGGCGCAGAAGGCTTACGAACGGCTGCAGACGCCGCTGGAGAAATATACCGCCCGTCAGGAAGAACTGAACAAGGCACTGAAAGACGGGAAAATCCTGCAGGCAGATTACAACACGCTGATGGCGGCGGCGAAAAAGGATTATGAAGCGACGCTGAAAAAGCCGAAACAGTCCGGCGTGAAGGTGTCTGCGGGCGATCGTCAGGAAGACAGTGCTCATGCTGCCCTGCTGACGCTTCAGGCTGAACTCCGGACGCTGGAGAAGCATGCCGGAGCAAATGAGAAAATCAGCCAGCAGCGCCGGGATTTGTGGAAGGCGGAGAGTCAGTTCGCGGTACTGGAGGAGGCGGCACAACGTCGCCAGCTGTCCGCACAGGAGAAATCCCTGCTGGCGCATAAAGATGAGACGCTGGAGTACAAACGCCAGCTGGCTGCACTTGGCGATAAGGTCACGTATCAGGAGCGCCTGAATGCGCTGGCGCAGCAGGCGGATAAATTCGCACAGCAGCAACGGGCAAAACGGGCCGCCATTGATGCGAAAAGCCGGGGGCTGACTGACCGGCAGGCAGAACGGGAAGCCACAGAACAGCGCCTGAATGAACAGTATGGCGATAATCCGCTGGCGCTGAATAACGTCATGTCAGAGCAGAAAAAGACCTGGGCGGCTGAAGACCAGCTTCGCGGGAACTGGATGGCAGGCCTGAAGTCCGGCTGGAGTGAGTGGGAAGAGAGCGCCACGGACAGTATGTCGCAGGTAAAAAGTGCAGCCACGCAGACCTTTGATGGTATTGCACAGAATATGGCGGCGATGCTGACCGGCAGTGAGCAGAACTGGCGCAGCTTCACCCGTTCCGTGCTGTCCATGATGACAGAAATTCTGCTTAAGCAGGCAATGGTGGGGATTGTCGGGAGTATCGGCAGCGCCATTGGCGGGGCTGTTGGTGGCGGCGCATCCGCGTCAGGCGGTACAGCCATTCAGGCCGCTGCGGCGAAATTCCATTTTGCAACCGGAGGGTTTACGGGAACCGGCGGCAAATATGAGCCAGCGGGGATTGTTCACCGTGGTGAGTTTGTCTTCACGAAGGAGGCAACCAGCCGGATTGGCGTGGGGAATCTTTACCGGCTGATGCGCGGCTATGCCACCGGCGGTTATGTCGGTACACCGGGCAGCATGGCAGACAGCCGGTCGCAGGCGTCCGGGACGTTTGAGCAGAATAACCATGTGGTGATTAACAACGACGGCACGAACGGGCAGATAGGGCCACAGGCGCTGAAGGCTGTTTATGACGTAGCCCGTAAGGCGGCAATGGATGTTGTGACCGGGCAGATGCGCGATGGTGGTCTGTTCTCCGGAGGTGGACGATGAAAACCTTCCGCTGGAAAGTGAAACCCGGGATGGATGTGACATCGGCTCCTTCCGTCAGGGAGGTGCGCTTTGGTGATGGCTATTCCCAGCGAGCGCCTGCCGGGCTGAACGCTGACCTGAAAACGTACAGCGTGACGCTGTCTGTCTCCCGTGAGGAGGCCACGGCGCTGGAGTCGTTTCTGGCAGAGCACGGAGGCTGGAAGGCCTTTCTGTGGACGCCGCCTTATGGTTACAGGAAGATAAAGGTGACCTGCGCAAAATGGTCGTCGCAGGTCAGTATGCTGCGTGTTGAGTTCAGCGCAGAGTTTAAACAGGTGGTGAACTGATGCAGGATATCCGGCAGGAAACACTGAATGAATGCACCCGTGCGGAGCAGTCGGCCAGCGTGGTGCTCTGGGAAATCGATCTGACAGAGGTCGGTGGAGAACGTTATTTTTTCTGTAATGAGCA